>NZ_JBBMRJ010000026.1:0-86346 GCF_037993085.1 Pseudomonas sp. YNh
TGTGAACAGTCAGAATCGGGCATTTAGTCCCACCACCCCTTCAAGTCTAACCATACAAGCGGGCATGCCCGCGAAGCAGGCGGCGCAGTGGATGGCACGGGCTTCACCCGTGTTCGCGGGCGCGCCCGCTCCCACAGTGATCGCGCTAGCTTTTAAGCTTTGTGCAACACAATTACCCCTACCGGGGATCGGGCCAGCTGATGGAACTTTGCGAGCAACGCCTACTACGCCGAGCTGGCTTCGTACACGCAAAAAAAAGGGCGACCCGAGGGTCGCCCTTTTTTACCGATCAAACAGAACTCAGTTCTGCTTGGCCATTGCTTCGCGCAGCAGCGCAGCCATGGTGGTGTCGGCAGCCGCTTCCGGAGCGTTTTTCAGGCTCTGGATGGCTTCACGCTCTTCAGCGTCGTCTTTCGATTTGATCGACAGGCTGATAACGCGGGACTTGCGGTCAACGCTGATGATCTTGGCTTCGATCTCTTCGCCTTCCTTCAGAACGTTACGCGCGTCTTCAACGCGGTCACGGCTGATTTCGGAAGCTTTCAGAGTGGCTTCGATGTCGTCGGCCAGGGTGACGATGGCGCCTTTGGCGTCAACTTCTTTCACGATGCCCTTGACGATAGCGCCCTTGTCATTGACAGCAACGAAGTTGGAGAACGGATCGTCTTCCAGCTGCTTGATGCCCAGGGAGATGCGCTCGCGCTCTGGGTCGACCGACAGGATGACGGTTTCCAGCTCGTCGCCCTTCTTGAAACGACGTACGGCTTCTTCGCCGGTTTCGTTCCAGGAGATGTCGGACAGGTGAACCAGGCCGTCGATGCCGCCGTCCAGACCGATGAAGATACCGAAGTCGGTGATCGACTTGATGGTACCGGTGATCTTGTCACCCTTGTTGAACTGGCCGGAGAAGTCTTCCCATGGGTTGGACTTGCACTGCTTGATGCCCAGGGAGATACGACGACGCTCTTCGTCGATGTCCAGAACCATGACTTCCACTTCGTCGCCAACCTGAACGACTTTCGACGGGTGGATGTTCTTGTTGGTCCAGTCCATTTCGGAAACGTGTACCAGACCTTCAACGCCTTCTTCCAGCTCAGCGAAGCAGCCGTAGTCGGTCAGGTTGGTAACGCGAGCTTGTACGCGAGTACCTTCTGGGTAACGGGCAGTGATAGCTACCCACGGATCTTCGCCCATCTGCTTCAGACCCAGCGAAACGCGGTTACGCTCGCGGTCGAACTTCAGAACGCGTACGTCGACTTCGTCGCCAACGTTAACGATTTCCGAAGGATGCTTGATGCGCTTCCAGGCCATGTCGGTGATGTGCAGCAGGCCGTCGATACCGCCCAGGTCCACGAATGCGCCGTAGTCGGTGAGGTTCTTGACGATACCTTTGACTTGCTGGCCTTCCTGCAGGGTTTCCAGCAGGGCTTCGCGCTCGGCGCTGTTCTCGGCTTCCAGCACGCTGCGACGCGAAACAACAACGTTGTTGCGCTTCTGGTCCAGCTTGATGACCTTGAATTCCAGCTCTTTGCCTTCGAGGTGGGTGGTGTCGCGCACAGGGCGGACATCAACCAGGGAGCCCGGCAGGAACGCACGGATGCCGTTAACGTCGACAGTGAAGCCGCCTTTAACCTTACCGTTGATAACGCCCTTGACCACTTCTTCGGCGGCGAAAGCTGCTTCCAGAACAATCCAGCACTCGGCGCGCTTGGCTTTTTCACGGGACAGTTTGGTTTCGCCAAAGCCGTCTTCGACCGCGTCCAGCGCAACGTGAACTTCGTCACCGACCTTGATGGTCAGCTCGCCAGCTTCGTTGTAGAACTGCTCGAGCGGGATGACGCCCTCGGACTTCAGGCCAGCGTGTACGGTAACCCAGTCGCCGTCGATGTCGACAACGATACCGGTGATGATGGCACCCGGCTGAAGATTGAGGGTTTTCAGGCTTTCTTCAAAGAGTTCTGCAAAGCTTTCGCTCATTTTAATTCCTGTAGATTCGGGCGAAACAAACGCCCATAACCACATTCCAGACAATGTGGGTTCGTTTTAAGTAAAGGAAAGCCGGCAGGACGTTGACTGGTGCCCCTGCCTGCTTTCCTGGCGATCAGGCGAGGTCGCGCAGGGCGATCTCGCTTCTGATACGTTGCAACACCTGCTCGATGGACAACTCGGTAGAGTCCAACTGAATGGCATCGGCCGCTGGCTTCAGCGGGGCCACTGCACGTTGGGTGTCGCGCTCATCACGCGCACGAATCTCATCCAGCAGACTCGACAGACTAACATCTTCACCCTTGCCCTTCAACTGCAGGTAACGGCGACGTGCGCGCTCTTCTGCGCTGGCGGTCAGAAACACCTTCAACGGCGCGTCAGGGAATACCACGGTACCCATGTCGCGGCCGTCGGCGATCAACCCCGGCACATCGCGAAATTCGCGCTGACGCACCAGCAGGGCATCACGCACTGCCGGCAACGAGGCCACCATCGACGCGCCGGCGCCGACGGTTTCGGTGCGGATGACATTGCTGACATCCTCACCCTCAAGGATGATCTGTTGCAGCTTACCGGGCTGGGCAGCGATGAACTGCACATCCAGATGGGCGGCAAGCCGGGTCAGCAGCTCTTCGTTGGTGAGGTCGACGCCATGATTGCTGGCGTTGAACGCCAGCAAGCGGTACAGCGCGCCGGAGTCCAGCAGCTTCCAGCCCAGCTCGCGGGCCAGCAGGCCGGCGACCGTGCCTTTGCCCGAGCCGCTCGGCCCGTCGATGGTGATGACCGGTGCCAGCGAATTCACGACTTGCCCTCTTCCGCCACGCGGATACCCACTTCGGCGCACAGCGCCAGGAAGTTGGGGAACGAGGTGGCGACGTTGGCACAGTCGTGGATGCGAATTGGCGCGCTGGCGCGCAGCGAGGCGACGCTGAAGGCCATGGCGATACGGTGGTCACCGTGGCCATGCACTTCGCCACCGCCCAGCTGGCCGCCGTCGATGATGATGCCGTCCGGGGTTGGTTCGCACTTGATGCCCAGGGTGATCAGGCCATCGGCCATCACCTGGATACGGTCGGATTCCTTCACCCGCAGCTCTTCGGCGCCACGCAGCACGGTACGCCCTTCGGCGCAGGCGGCAGCCACGAACAGTACCGGGAATTCGTCGATGGCCAGCGGCACGAGCTCTTCAGGGATGTCGATACCTTTCAGCCTGGCACCGCGCACGCGCAGGTCAGCCACTGGCTCGCCGCCAACTTCACGCTGGTTTTCCAGGGTGATGTCGCCACCCATCAAGCGCAGGATGTCGATTACACCGGTGCGGGTCGGGTTGATGCCAACGTGTTCCAGCACCAGCTCGGAACCTTCGGCAATGGAGGCCGCCACCAGGAAGAAGGCTGCCGAGGAAATGTCGGCCGGCACTTCAATGCGGGTAGCGGTCAGCTTGCCGCCGGACTGCAGCGAGGCCACCGGGCCGTTCGACTCGACCGCATAGCCAAAGCCGCGCAGCATGCGTTCGGTGTGGTCACGGGTAGGCGCAGGCTCGGTAACGGTGGTCTTGCCTTCAGCGTACAGGCCGGCCAGCAGCAGGCAGGATTTGACCTGGGCGCTGGCCATCGGCAGCGTGTAGGTCAGCCCTTTGAGCTTGTGGCCACCGCGAATGGTCAGCGGCGGACGGCCTTCCGGGCCGGTTTCGACTACGGCACCCATTTCACGCAGCGGGTTGGCCACACGGTTCATCGGGCGCTTGGACAGCGAAGCGTCGCCGGTCATGGTCACGTCGAACGACTGACCGGCCAGCAGGCCCGACAGCAGTCGCATCGAGGTACCCGAGTTGCCCACGTACAGCGGCCCGGGCGGCGGTTTGAGGCCATGCAGGCCAACACCATGAATGGTCACGCGACCGTGGTTGGGGCCTTCGATGACCACACCCATGTCGCGGAATGCCTGCAGGGTCGCCAGTGCGTCCTCACCTTCGAGGAAGCCTTCGACTTCGGTGGTGCCTTCGGCCAGCGAGCCGAGCATGATCGAGCGGTGGGAAATCGACTTGTCGCCCGGTACGCGGATCCGCCCGTTCAGGCGGCCACCCGGTTGGGCCAGGAAAATCAGATCGTTGGCGTTCATAGCGTCCACATAGGCCCGGCGGGCCAGGATTTTACTGAAATGCTCGCGGGCAACACGCGCACGGGTGAATACACCCAGCAACTGGTGCCCGTCCCCTTCTGCGATCGCGTCGCGCAAGGCGTCGAGATCGCTGCGATATGTATCGAGTGTGCGCAGGACAGCGTCGCGGTTGGCGAGGAAGATGTCGTGCCACATGGTCGGGTCGCTGCCGGCGATTCTTGTGAAATCGCGGAAGCCTCCCGCAGCGTACCGGAAGATCTCGAGGTTTTCATTGCGCTTGGCCAGCGAATCGACCAAGCCAAAGGCCAGCAGGTGCGGCAAGTGGCTGGTGGCTGCGAGCACCTCGTCATGACGCTCGACCGACATGTGCTCCACATCGGCACCCAGCGCACGCCACAGGCGGTCGACCAGGACCAGCGCGGCCGGGTCGGTTTCGGCCAGCGGCGTGAGGATCACCTTGTGCCGACGGAACAGGGTGGCGTTGGAGGCCTCTACCCCGCTCTGCTCGGAACCCGCGATCGGGTGGCCGGGGACGAAGCGCGGCAGGCGCTGACCGCTCTCGTTGACAAAAACAGAGCGCGCCTCACGGACGACGTTGCCCTTGGCACTGCCGACATCGGTAATGATCGCATCGCCCAGATCGAGCCGGGCCAGCAGGGCCAGGACTTTTTCCATGGCCAGGATCGGCACGGCCAACTGGATGACATCGGCACCGACACAGGCTGCGGCAAGGTCTTCTTCGCAGCGGTCGACCACGCCCAGGGCCACGGCCTGCTTACGCGAAGGGGCGTCCAGGTCGACACCGACCACTTCGCGGCACAGGCCGCTTTCACGCAGGCCCTTGGCGAACGAGCCACCGATCAGGCCGAGACCGACCACGACCAGGCGGTTGATGATCGGCTCAGGTTTGGTTTTTGCTGCTTTTACCACTGGTGCGAACCCTGTTCTGAAATCTGGACAGCCTGCTGGACCCTACGGGGCCGCTTCGCGACCCTTCGCGGCACAAGGCCGCTCCTACAAGGACCCTGTAGGAGCGGCCTTGTGCCGCGAAGGGCTGCTTTGCAGCCCCAAGGGCCTTGAATCAAAGCACCGCCTTCGGATAAGAGCCCAGCACCTTCAGCGCCACAGCCTCCTGGCTGATCTGCTCGAGCACCGCCTTGATCAACGGGTCGCGGTGGTGGCCAACGAAGTCGATGAAGAACACGTAGGTCCACTTGCCACTGCGCGACGGGCGGGTCTCGATGCGGGTCAGGTCGATGCCGTTCTGGTGGAACGGCACCAGCAACTCGTGCAAGGCACCTGGCTTGTTGCTCATCGAGACAATGATCGAGGTCTTGTCGTCGCCGGTCGGCGGCACTTCCTGGCTGCCGATCATCAGGAAGCGCGTGGAGTTGTCCGGGCGGTCTTCGATCTTTTCGGCCAGGCGGGTCAAACCATACAGGTTGGCCGCCATGTCGCCGGCAATCGCCGCCGAGTTCCACTCGCCCTTGACTCGCTTGGCCGCCTCGGCATTGCTCGAAACCGCCACGCGCTCCACGTTCGGGTAGTGCGCGTCCAGCCACTTGCGGCACTGGGCCAGCGACTGGGCGTGGGAGTAGATGCGCGTGATGCTGTCGGTCTTGGTGCTCTCACCTACCAGCAGGTGATGGTGGATTCGCAGCTCGACTTCGCCGCAAATGACCATGTCGTGCTCAAGGAAGCTGTCCAGGGTGTGACTGACAGCGCCTTCGGTGGAGTTTTCCACCGGCACCACGCCAAAGTTGACGGCACCGGCCGCCACTTCGCGGAACACTTCATCGATTGCCGCCATCGGCCGGCTGATCACCGCGTGGCCGAAGTGCTTCATGGCCGCAGCCTGGGTGAAGGTACCCTCAGGGCCGAGGTAGGCGATTTTCAGCGGCTCTTCAAGGGCCAGGCACGACGACATGATTTCGCGGAACAACCGCGCCATCTCCTCGTTGCCCAGCGGGCCCTTGTTGCGTTCCATGACGCGCTTGAGCACAGCAGCTTCGCGCTCAGGGCGGTAGAACACCGGCTTCTCGCCTTCTTTCAGCGAGGCGGTCTTGACCCGGGCGACTTCTTCAGCGCAACGGGCACGGTCGCTGATCAGCTCGAGAATCTTCTCGTCGAGGCTGTCGATGCGTACACGCAGCGCCTTGAGTTCCTGTTCGGACATCAGCCGTGCTCCTTCTCGAATTCGGCCATGTAGCCCACCAAGGCCTCTACAGCCTCAAGGCCCAGGGCGTTGTAGATGGAAGCGCGCATGCCGCCCACCGAACGGTGGCCCTTGAGGTTGAGCAGGCCGCGGGCATCGGCGCCGGCGAGGAAGGCCTTGTCCAGGCGCTCGTCAGCCAGGCGGAACGGCACGTTCATCCACGAACGGGCGTTGACGCTGATCGGGTTGGTGTAGAAATCGCTCTTGTCGATGAAGCCGTACAGGCGCTCTTTCTTGGCGCGGTTGCGCTGCTCCATGGCGTCGACGCCACCCTGCTCTTTCAGCCACTCGAAGACCAGGCCCGACAGGTACCAGGAGTAAGTGGCCGGGGTGTTGTACATCGAGCCGTTGTCAGCCGAAACCTTGTAGTCGAGCATGGTCGGGCAGCTGCTGCGGGCATGGCCCAGCAGATCTTCGCGCACGATGACCACCACCAGGCCGCTTGGGCCGATGTTTTTCTGCGCGCCGGCGTAGATCAGGCCGAACTGCGACACGTCGATGGGGCGCGAGAGAATGTCGGAGGACATGTCGACCACCAGCGGCACATCGCCAGTCTGCGGCACCCAGTCAAACTGCAGGCCACCGATGGTCTCGTTGGACGCATAGTGCACGTAGGCAGCGTTCTTGGTCAGGTTCCAGTCGTTCTGGCCCGGGATATTCAGGTAGTCGTAGGGCTTGGCACTGGCTGCGACGTTGATGTTGCCGAAGCGGCGCGCTTCCTCGATGGCCTTTTTCGACCAGATACCGGTTTCGATGTAGTCGGCAGTGCCGCTTTCCGGCAGCAGGTTCAGCGGAATCTCGGCGAACTGCTGGCTGGCGCCGCCCTGCAGGAACAGCACCTTGTAGTTAGAGGGGACGGACAGCAGGTCACGCAGGTCCTGCTCGGCCTTTTCGGCGATGGCCACGTAGTCATCGCTGCGATGGCTCATTTCCATCACCGACAAGCCCTTGCCGCGCCAGTCCAGCATCTCTGCCTGGGCGCGCTGCAAGACAGCATCAGGAAGCGCGGCAGGGCCTGCGCAGAAGTTAAAGGCTCGTTTGCTCACATCCACTCTCGCTCTGCCAAATAGAACAAAATCTTGATTCGATGCTACCGGGAACCCTGTGGGAACGGGTTCACCCGCGAACACCGGCGCAGCCGGTGCCATCTACCGTGTCGCCTTCTTCGCGGGTGAACCCGCTCCCACAGGGTATTGCACCGCCCTCGAGGACGTTGCCACGTCTAATCAGTCAAACGGGGCGACCTTGGTCGCCCCGTTCGGGTTTACGCTTGCTTACTCCTGCGGGGCCTCTTCGGCACCCGCAGCGTCTTCATTGTCTGGCGCTTCAGCCTCGACGCCCTCCTCGTCCGTCTCGATCACATCATCGAGTTCGTCCTCGGACGGCTCCTGGATACGCTCCAGGCCCACCAGGGTCTCGTCAGCCGCCAGCTTGATCAGCGTAACACCCTGGGTGTTACGGCTCAGGCTGGACACCTCGCCAACCCGGGTACGCACCAGCGTGCCCTGGTCGGAAATCAGCATGATCTCCTCGCCTTCCTGCACCTGGATAGCACCGACCAGCAGACCGTTGCGCCCTTTGGTCCCCATGGCGATCACGCCCTGGCCACCACGGCCGCGACGCGGGAACTTGGACAGCGGGGTGCGCTTGCCGAAGCCACGCTCGGAGGCAGTGAGGATCTGCGCGCCGGACTCCGGGATCAGCATCGAAATGATCTGCTGGCCTTTGCCCAGTTTCATGCCGCGCACACCGCGGGCCGTACGGCCCATTTCACGCACGACGCTTTCGGCGAAGCGGATGACCTTGCCGGCGTCGGAGAACATCATGACTTCTTTGGCGCCGTCGGTGATGGCCGCCGCAATCAGGGTGTCGCCTTCTTTCAGCTTCAAGGCGATCAGGCCGTTGGAGCGCGGACGGGCAAACTGCACCAGCGGGGTCTTCTTGACGGTACCGGAGGCGGTGGCCATGAAGATGTAAGCGCCAGTCGGCTCTGCCACCCATTCTGCGGTGTCGCCGTCTTCTTCGTCGACTTCCTCGGCCTCTACCAGCTCACCCTCAAGCACGGTGTCATCAGCGTCTTCCAGTTCTTCGTCGAGGTCGGCGTTCTGCTGCAGCGCTTCGAGGTCGATCTGCAGCATGGCGGTGATGCGCTCACCCTCCTCCAGCGGCAGCAGGTTGACCAGCGGGCGACCACGGGCAGCGCGGGACGCTTCGGGGATTTCGTAGGTCTTCTTCCAGTACACCTTACCTTTGCTGGAGAACAGCAACAGGGTGGCATGGCTGTTGGCAACCAACAGGTGCTCGATGTAGTCCTCGTCCTTCACGCCGGTTGCCGACTTCCCTTTGCCGCCACGGCGCTGGGCCTGGTAAGCGGACAATGGCTGGGTCTTGGCATAACCACCGTGGGAGATGGTAACCACGCGCTCTTCTTCCGGGATCATGTCGCCGTAGTTGAGGTCGTGGCTGGCATTGAGGATTTCGGTGCGGCGCACATCGCCGTACTCGGCACGGATGGCTTCCAGCTCTTCGCGGATCACTTCCATCAGGCGCTCGGCGCTGCTGAGGATGCGGATCAGCTCGCCGATCTGCTCGAGGATTTCCTGGTACTCGGCCAGCAGCTTCTCGTGCTCCAGGCCGGTCAGGCGGTGCAGGCGCAGGTCGAGAATGGCCTGGGCCTGCTCCGGCGACAGGAAGTACTTGCCCTCATGCAGGCCGTACTGCTCAGGCAGGTCTTCAGGGCGGCAGGAATCGGCGCCGGCGCGCTCGACCATGACCTGCACGGCACTGGATTCCCACGGCGTGGAAACCAGGGCTTCCTTGGCCTCGGACGGGGTCGGCGAAGCCTTGATCAGGGCGATGACCGGGTCGATGTTGGACAGCGCAACCGCCTGGCCTTCAAGGATGTGGCCACGCTCACGGGCCTTGCGCAACTCGAATACGGTGCGGCGGGTCACCACTTCACGGCGGTGACGGACGAACGCTTCGAGCAGGTCCTTGAGGTTGAGCAGGCGCGGACGACCGTCGATCAGGGCGACCACGTTGATGCCAAACACGCTCTGCAGCTGGGTTTGCTGGTAGAGGTTGTTGAGCACCACCTCCGGCACCTCGCCGCGACGCAGCTCGATGACGATGCGCATGCCGTCCTTGTCGGACTCGTCGCGCAGCTCGGTGATGCCTTCGATCTTCTTCTCTTTGACCAGCTCGGCGATCTTTTCGATCAGGCGCGCTTTGTTCAGCTGGTACGGCAGCTCGGTGACGACGATCTGCTGACGGCCGCCCACCTTGTCGATGTCTTCGATTTCGGAGCGGGCGCGCATGTAGATGCGGCCACGACCGGTACGATAGGCCTCGATGATGCCTTGGCGACCGTTGATGATGCCGGCAGTCGGGAAGTCTGGCCCAGGGATGAACTGCATCAGTTCATCGATGGTGACTTCCGGATTGTCGATCAGCGCCAGGCAGCCGTCGATGACTTCACCGAGGTTGTGTGGCGGAATGTTGGTCGCCATGCCCACGGCGATACCGCTGGAACCGTTGACCAGCAGGTTGGGAATACGGGTCGGCATGACTGCCGGGATCTGCTCGGTGCCGTCGTAGTTGGGCACCCAGTCGACGGTTTCCTTGTGCAGGTCGGCCAGCAGCTCGTGCGCCAGCTTGGTCATGCGCACTTCGGTGTATCGCATGGCTGCGGCGTTGTCGCCGTCCACCGAACCGAAGTTGCCCTGGCCGTCGACCAGCAGGTAGCGCAGCGAGAACGGCTGGGCCATACGCACGATGGTGTCGTAGACCGCAGTGTCGCCGTGCGGGTGGTACTTACCGATCACGTCACCGACCACACGGGCGGATTTCTTGTACGGCTTGTTCCAGTCGTTGCCCAGTTCGCTCATCGCATAGAGAACGCGACGATGCACGGGCTTCAAGCCGTCACGCGCATCGGGCAGCGCTCGCCCGACAATCACGCTCATCGCGTAGTCGAGGTAAGACTGTCTCAGTTCGTCTTCGATATTGACCGGGAGGATTTCTTTGGCCAGTTCGCCCATGAGAAGCCTGATTCCTTTTTCTGGTGAAACTTCGCAGCTCCATCAAGGGCCGAACGAAGCTCGCCGCCGCAGCGTACAAGCGTGCGACGACTTACGACAAATCAATGAGTTGTGCCATGGATCTGCGCAATGAAGGCCGCCGTGATGGGCGGTCTTGGAAACTGCCGGATGTTATCACAAAGGCGGGGGCGGTGGGGAGAGGTGGCAGCTGGTCTGAGCCGGGTTTGACTCCTGGTTTTTTTATTGCCTGCACCGGCCTCTTCGCGGGCTCGCCCGCTCCCACAGATTCACCACCGCCCTAAGGCCATGCGATCTCCCTGTGGGAGCGGGCAAGCCCGCGAAGAGGCCGGTGCAGGCAGCGCAAAATCAGTGCAGACGCTTGCGGCAAATCAACTGGGCCAGTTTGGCGGTATCCGGGCGCTCGACAACACCCCGCTCGGTCACGATAACGTCAATCAGGTCGGCCGGGGTCACGTCGAACACCGGGTTGAATACCTGCACATCCCGTACCGCCGGGGCACCGCCAAAGTCCAGCCACTCGTCGGCGTCACGCTCTTCCAGCGGGATATCCTCGCCGGTGGCCAGGTTCAGGTCGATGCTGGTACTCGGCGCCACCACCATGAAGCGCACACCATGGTGCATGGCGCTTACCGCCAACTGGTAGGTGCCGATCTTGCTGGCCACGTCGCCATTGGCAGCGATGCAGTCCGCGCCCACCACCACCCAGGTGATGCCCTTGGTCTTCATCAGATGCGCCAGCGCCGAATCGGCGCACAGGGTCACCGGAATTCCCTCGTTGGCCAGCTCCCAGGCCGTCAGGCGCGAGCCTTGCAGCCAAGGGCGAGTTTCGCCGGCATACACCCGCTCCACCATGCCCTCCAGGTAGCCGGCGCGGATAACCCCCAGCGCAGTGCCGAAACCGCCACTGGCCAGGGCACCGGCATTGCCGTAGGTAAGCAGCGTCTGGGCATTGCCCTGATGACGGCGGATCAGCTCGATGCCTTGCTGGGCCATGGTCAGGTTGGCTTCACGGTCGCTTTCGTGGACGGCCACTGCTTCTGCCTCCAGCGCTGCCAGCACGTCTTCATCCGGGCGCAGACGCAGCAGGCGCTCACGCATGCGGTTCAGCGCCCAGAACAGGTTGGCCGCCGTGGGGCGTGCTTCGGCAAGGGTGAGAAAGTCCTCTTCAAGGTCCATTTCCCAGTCGCCACCCTCTGCCAGCCGCTCTTCCAGGGCCAGTACCAGGCCGTAGGCGGCAGCAATGCCGATGGCCGAGGCGCCGCGCACTGCCATGTCGCGGATTGCCGCCGCCACCTGCGCGACATTGTCGCAGGCCAGCCAGCGTTCTTCCGACGGCAGCAGGCGCTGGTCGAGCAGGTGCAAGATGCCGCCCTGCCAGCGGATCCCGGTCACCTTCTCAGCCGCCAAAAGTCGCTCGCGCATCGCCTCTCCCCGTGGTTCGCATGTCAAAAGCCGGCGATTATAGCGAGCCTGGGGGCCGAGCGCTCGGGTATACTCCGGCGCAATTTTGCGAAGTTTCAGAGGACTGTTCAATGAGCAACGTCGACCGCGCCGAAATCGCCAAGTTCGAAGCGCTGGCCCACCGCTGGTGGGACCGCGAAAGCGAGTTCAAGCCGCTGCACGAAATCAACCCGCTGCGCGTCAACTGGATCGACGAGCGGGCCAACCTGGCCGGCAAGAAAGTGCTGGACGTAGGCTGCGGCGGCGGCATCCTCAGCGAAGCCATGGCCCTGCGCGGCGCCACGGTCACCGGTATCGACATGGGCGAGGCCCCCCTGGCCGTGGCCCAGCTGCACCAGCTGGAGTCGGGCGTACAGGTGGAATACCGGCAGATCACCGCCGAAGCCCTGGCCGAGGAAATGCCCGAACAGTTCGACGTGGTCACCTGCCTGGAAATGCTCGAGCACGTGCCCGACCCATCCTCGGTGATTCGCGCCTGCTACCGCATGGTCAAGCCTGGCGGCCAGGTGTTCTTCTCCACCATCAACCGCAACCCCAAGGCCTACCTGCTGGCCATCGTCGGCGCCGAGTACATCCTGAAGATGCTGCCGCGCGGCACCCATGACTTCAAGAAGTTCATCCGCCCGTCCGAGCTGGGCGCCTGGAGCCGCGATGCCGGCCTGCAGGTGAAGGACATCATCGGCCTCACCTACAACCCGCTGACCAAGCACTACAAGCTCAACAGCGACGTCGACGTCAACTACATGATCCAGACCCTGCGCGAGGAATAAGCATGCGTTTGCGAGCAGTACTCTTCGACATGGACGGCACCTTGCTGGACACGGCGCCGGACTTCATCGCCATTTGCCAGGCCATGCTCGCCGACCGCGGGCTGCCGGCCGTTGACGACAACCTGATCCGTGGCGTGATCTCGGGTGGCGCCCGCGCCATGGTCGCCACTGCGTTCGCCATGGACCCGGAGGCTGACGGCTTCGAGGCCCTGCGCCTGGAATTCCTCGAGCGTTACCAGCGCGACTGCGCGGTGCACAGCAAGCTGTTCGAGGGCATGGCCGAGCTGCTGGCCGACATCGAGAAAGGCAACCTGCTGTGGGGCGTCGTCACCAACAAGCCGGTGCGCTTCGCCGAGCCGATCATGCAGCAGCTGGGCCTGGCCGAGCGTTCGGCGTTGCTGATCTGCCCAGACCACGTGAAAAACAGCAAACCCGACCCCGAGCCGCTGATCCTGGCCTGCAAGACGCTGAACCTGGACCCGGCCAGTGTGCTGTTCGTCGGCGACGATCTGCGCGACATCGAGTCTGGCCGCGACGCCGGCACCCGCACGGCAGCGGTGCGCTACGGCTATATTCATCCAGAGGACAACCCCAACAACTGGGGTGCCGACGTGGTGGTGGACCACCCGCTGGAACTGCGCAAAGTGATCGACAGCGCGCTGTGCGGCTGCTGAGTTGCAATGGTTGACGACTGACCCTGTGGGAGCGGGCACGCCCGCTACCACAGGGCTCGGCGCCACCCCAATGACCAAGGGAAAATGCTGATGTTCGACTACACCGCCCGTCCCGACCTGCTGCAAGGCCGGGTCATCCTGGTTACCGGCGCAGGCCGCGGCATCGGTGCTGCGGCCGCCAAGGCTTACGCGGCAGTGGGCGCCACCGTGCTACTGCTGGGCAAGACCGAAGCCAACCTGAACGAGGTCTACGACGAGATCGAAGCCGCCGGGCACCCCCAACCGGTAGTCATCCCGTTCAACCTGGAAACCGCCCTGCCCCACCAGTACGACGAGCTGGCAGTGATGATCGAAGACCAGTTCGGCCGCCTGGACGGCCTGCTGAACAACGCCTCGATCATTGGCCCGCGCACGCCGCTGGAGCAGTTGTCGGGCGACAACTTCATGCGCGTGATGCACATCAACGTCGATGCCACCTTCATGCTCACCAGCACCCTGCTGCCACTGCTGAAACTGTCGGAAGACGCCTCGGTGGTGTTCACCAGCAGCAGCGTCGGGCGCAAGGGCCGGGCCTACTGGGGCGCTTATGGCGTGTCGAAGTTCGCCACCGAGGGCCTGATGCAGACCCTGGCCGACGAACTGGAAGGCGTGGCACCCGTGCGCTCCAACAGCATCAACCCGGGCGCCACGCGCACGGCGATGCGGGCCCAGGCCTACCCCAGCGAAAACCCGCAGAACAACCCGCTGCCTGAAGAGATCATGCCGGTGTACCTGTACCTGATGGGGCCCGACAGCAAGGCAGTGAACGGGCAGGCGCTCAACGCCCAATAAGCCTTTTGCCTGTACTGGCCCTATCGCCGGCAAGCCAGCTCCCACAGGGATTGCACATTGCCCTGGCCTGTGGTGATCCTGTGGGAGCTGGCTTGCCGGCGATAGGGCCGGTACAGGCGGATGATCAGCCCGCCGCCAACGCCGGGCGCAAACGGCCTTGCTGGCGCCCTTCCAGCTGCATGCACCGCTCCAGGAACAGGTACATGCAGTCATAACTCTTGCAAATCGCCCTGCGCAACTCGGTACGCAGCCCCAGGGTCGGGTTCTCGCCGGCCAGGGTACAGATGATTTCCAGCGCCTCCCACGGGTGCGCATCGTCATACTGGGCATGCATCTTCAGCCATTTCATCGCCCGCTTGCGCTGGTCCTCCGGGAAGCCCTGGGCGTAGGTATCGGTCGAGCACACCACCGCCGACCATTCCCCGGTCGCACCTTCGATGGCGTAGTTGGTCGCCGCCATGGAAATGGCCAGGTTCTCGGTGGCACACACGCGCCAGCACCAGTCGTTCAGGCCGTTCAGCTCGGGGGGCACTTCCTGGGCCTGCAGCTCATGCAGGTGCACACCATGGGCCTGACACCAGTTCACCCAGTAGTCGGCATGGTTGAGCTCAACCCGGATATTGCGCATCAGCCAGCGCCGCGCCATGTCTTCGCCCTGATGGCGGCCATAGCGGGTCTTGGTCAGGTTGTGTGCCATGTACAGCGAGAACTGCTCCACCACCGGCCAGCCACCGATCAGGTACTGACGAATGGTCGACTGCTTGAGCTGGCCGTCGCGCAGGCGCGCGTAGAACTCATGCTCCACCACCCGGCGCTTGCTCTCGCGGCAGTCTTCAATCAGTTGCTGGGCCCATTGGGGATAGCTGGCGGGGTCCATCAAAGGCCCGATACGAACGAATGCATCAATCACTTTCAGCTCCTTGATCCTTGTGATTTCTCGCTAGCGAAACGTGCCAGGTGCCCGCTGCAACAGAGGCCGGGCGGCGATCCGTTGGCGCTGCAGACTGTCACAGGTGAACACCTGGGGGCGTTCGATCAGGTAACCCTGGGCGTAATCCACGCCGATTTCCTGCAGGGCCTGCTCGATCAAGGGTGTTTCGACGAACTCGGCTATGGTGCGTTTGCCCATGACATGGCCGATGTGGTTGATGACCTCTACCATGGCCCGGTTGACCGGGTCATCGAGCATGTCCTTGACGAAACTGCCGTCGATCTTCAGGTAATCCACGGGTAAATGCTTGAGGTAGGCGAACGACGACATGCCGGCGCAGAAATCATCGAGCGAGAAGCGACAGCCCAGCCCCTTCAGCTCGTTGATGAAGCGAATGGCACTGCCCAGGTTGGCAATCGCGCTGGTTTCGGTAATTTCGAAACAGATCATCCGCGGCGGAATGGCGTACTCGACAAACAACCGCTGCAGGTAATCGAGGAACTTGTCATCGCCGATGCTCGACCCCGACAGGTTGATCGCGCAGATCGACAGGGGCCCTTCGCGGCCTTCGTCCAGGCATTGGCGCACAACCTGGAACACATTGCGCACCACCCAGCGGTCCAGCGCAGTCATCAGGCCGTAGCGCTCGGCTGCGGGGATGAAGCTGCTGGGCAGGATGGTGCGGCCACTTTCGTCGTGCAGGCGCAGCAGGATTTCGATGTGGCCTGGGCCTTCGAAGGTTTTCAGCGGGGCAATTTCCTGTGCGTACAGGCAGAAGCGGTTTTCTTCCAGCGCCACATGCAAGCGCTGGATCCAGGCCATTTCGCCAAAACGCATGGACAGCTCGCTGTCGTCGGCGTGGTACACCTGCACGCGGTTGCGCCCCTTCTCCTTGGCCATGTAGCAGGCCATGTCGGCAGCACGCAGCGAGGTTTCCAGGGTGCCCGGGGTTTGGGCGATGTGCACCAGGCCGATACTGACCGTGGTGACGAACGGCCGCCCCTTCCACACGAAGTGCAGGCTCTGCACCATCTGGCGCAACTGCTCGGCGATGCGCTCGGCCTGGTCTGGCGGGCAGCTTTCCAGCAGCACGCCAAACTCGTCGCCACCCAGCCGGGCCAGCGTGTCACCTTCGCGCAGGCCAGATTGCAGCACGGCGCAGATGTGCCGCAGCAATTCGTCACCCGCGGCATGGCCGCAGGTGTCGTTCACCAGCTTGAACTGGTCGAGGTCCAGGAACATCAGCGAATGCCGCCCGGCCTGGCGCGCAAGGCCGTTCAGCGCCTGTTCCAGGCGGTATTCGAACTCACGGCGGTTGGCCAGCCCGGTCAGGGCGTCATGGGTGGCCTGCCAGGACAGGTTGGCGATGTACTGACGCTCCTGGGTCATGTCATGCAGCACAAGCACGATGCCACTGAGGTGGCCGTCACTGACGATCGGCGAGCCCACCAGGTTGATCGACACGGTGCTGCCGTCAAGCCGCTGGATCAGCCGGGCATGCTCGGCACCGCCCTTGAGGCTGCCGCTAAGCACCTGCTCGACCAGGCTGCGGCCATCTTCCTCGGCCTGCTCGTCCACCAGGCTGAACAGCGCCGACAGTGGGAGGCCCTGGGCCTGGCCAGACTGCCAGTGGGTGAGTTGCTCGGCGGCCGGGTTCATGTAGCCGATGCAGCCATCCACGTCGGCAGTAATGACCGCATCGCCAATGGCCTGCAAGGTGGTCTGTGCCCGCTCTTTCTCTGCCTGCAGGGCGGTGGCGAAGGCCTGACGCTGGGCCAGCAGCTTGCTGGAGCGGCGCCAGGCAATGGCAATGAGGAACATCGCTGTCAGCAGGTTGGTGATCAGCAGCACCCGCAGCAACATGCGCGAGCCTTCGCCCAAGGCATCGCTGAACGCTTTGGCAGCGGGCGTGACCCCTTCATTGATGGTGACGATGCGCGCCTTCCAGGCATTGACGGCCTGGGCGTCGACCGGGCCACTGGCAAAGCTCTGGCGCATCTCGCCGGCGAGCACATCCAGCTTGGCCAGGTAGTCGTCGCCGATATCCCAGTAGTCGATGGCTGTCTGCATGTAGCTGATGTTGCGGAAGTTCCGGTAGAACCAGATGATCCGCTCGACATCGTCGGGGTGGTTACCGCCTTGCAGAACGGCCTGGCGAGCAGCCGCCAGGTCGGGGCTGGGCTGGTCGAGCACCTCGCGCAGCTGGTGGTCGCCCTGGGGCACGGTAATGGCCTGGCGATAGCGCTGGTAGCTGCTTTCGTCGCGAGTGTCGGCGTACAGGTTCAGATAATAGATGGCGTCTTTCTGCGCCTTCGACCACAGGCTTTCGCCCGCGACATAGGCGCGCACGGCCGAGAGCGTATAAAGGCTGAGGCTGCCCAGCGCCACCTGAAAGACCACAACGGCGATGAAGGGCCAGGTGATGCCGATCAACTTCGGCGCTTCGAGTGTGCGATGTCCCTTCATGGAGTCCCTGTCACAGAGCAGATAAGGCGCAAATCGACCCAGACAAGCACAGCGTAGGCCATCTGCCATCAACGTGACGGGGTTTTTTATGACAGGGAATCGCAGGATTTGCACGCACGCCGTGGGAGCGGCCTTGCGTCGCGAAAGGGCCGCGACGCAAGGCCGCTCCCACAGCAACGGCACAAGGCACCTGAAATTCAGCTTTGCTGCAAGTGCCCATAAAGCTTGGCGTACAACCCACCCTCGGCAATCAGCTGCTGGTGGTCGCCATCTTCGGCTACATGCCCGCCATCGAACACCAGCACCCGGTCGGCCTGCTTCACCGCCGACAGCCGGTGGGCGATGATCAGCGTGGTGCGGCCGCTGAGGAAGCGCGCCAGGGCCAGGTGCAGGTTGTACTCGGTGGCGGCGTCCAACGCCGAGGTGGCTTCGTCGAGGATGACCACCTTGGGCTCGGCCAGCACCATGCGGGCGATGGCCAGGCGCTGCCGCTGCCCGCCAGACAAGCGCACGCCGGAGCGCCCCACCACACTGTCCAGGCCCTGCGGCAAGGCGGCGATGGTGGCGTCCAGCTGGGCGATGCGCAGCGCCTGCCAGCAGGCGTCGTCGCTGCTGTCGCGGCCCATGGTCAGGTTGGCGCGTACGGTGTCATTGAACAGCGACGGGTGCTGCAACACCACCGCGACGTTTTCGCGCAGGGTTTCCAGGCCGATTTCCTGCAGGCTGGCACCGCCAAAGCGGATGGTCCCGGCCTGGGCGCTGTAAAGGCCCAGCAGCAGTTGCACCAGGGTGCTCTTGCCGCCACCACTGGCGCCGACAATCGCCACCTTTTCGCCCGGAGCGATAGACAGGTCGAGGTTTTCCAGCACCGGCTCGTCGGCATAGGCAAAGCGCAAGTCGCGCACTTCGATGCCCACCGTCTCACGGCCAGCGAACGGGTCACTGGCGGCCGGGTACTGCGGTTCGTCATCGCGCGCCAGCAGCTCGTTGAGGCGGCTCAGCGCACCGCCGGCGGCGTAGTAGGCATATTGCAGGTTGAGCAGTTGCTCCACCGGCCCGATCATGAACCACAGGTAGCTGAACACCGCCAGCATCTGGCCGATCGACAAATCGGAGAACAGTACGGTCAGCATGGCTGCGGCGCGGAAGATATCGATGCCGAACTGGAACAACAAGCCACTGGCACGGCCACTGGCATCGCTTTTCCACTGCGAATCCACGGCGTAGTCACGCACTTCGCGGGCGCGCAGGCCCAAACGGCCAAGGAAGTAGCCCTGGCGGTTGCTGGCACGGATTTCCTGGATGGCATCGAGGGTTTCCGTCAGCGCCTGGGTAAAGCGCGCGGTGCTGTCGTTCTCAAGCTTTTTCAGGTGTTTGACGCGTTTGCCCAGCTGCACGGTGAAATAGATCACCAGCGGGTTGAACAGCAAGATCAGCAAGGCCAGCTGCCAGTGCATCCAGATCAGGATCGCCGCTGTGCCGGTCAGGGTCAGCATGGCCACCAGGAAGCGGCTGAGGGTTTCGCCCACGAACTTGTCGAGGGTGTCCAGGTCGGTGACCAGGTGGGTGGTTACCGTGCCGCTGCCCAGGCTTTCGTATTCCTTCAGCGAAATGCGCTTGAGCCGCTCGATCAGGCGGATACGCAGGCGGTAGACGATATCCTTGGCCAACCCGGCAAACAGCTTGGCCTGGATCACGTTGAACGCCAGGGCAGCCAGGCGCAGGCACAGCGTAAGCGCCAGCATCAGCCCGATATAGCCGGCTGCCACCTGCCAGTTGGAGGGCAGCAGGTGGTTCATCCACTTCAGCGCAGCATCGCCATGACCGAGCAGTACTTCGTCCACCAACAGGGGCAGCAGCAACGGAATGGGCACGCTGCAGCAAGCCGCCAGCACGGCGATGAAGTTGGCAGACCAGAGGTTCTTCTTGTGATGCAGGGCCAGGCGGCGGATTTCCGCCCAGCTCAGTCGATCGCCCGCAGCGTGAGGCTTGCCCGGCACCGGGTCGGGTGACCCAGGCACATCAAGCACAGGCGGCCTGCTGCAGCCAGCGGCCGAGCAAGGGTTGCAGGCGATCCAGCGGCTGGTAGCCGTTGGTCAGCAGGGCCAGTTGGCCATTGCGCTCGGCCAGCAGGGTCGGAAAGCCGGCAATACCCAGGTCCTGGGCCCAGCTGAAATCGGCTGCGGTGGCGGCGCGGGTATCGGCGCGGGCGAAGGTTTCGGCAAACACGGTGCGGTCGAAGCCGCACTGCGAGGCCAGCTCGACCAGCTGCGGCGCCGTGGTCACGTCCACGCCCTGCTCGTAGAACGAACGCTGGATCAGCGCCAGCAGCGGCCAGACGCGTTCGGCGTCCAGCTCACGGGCAGTGACCAGAGCGCGGCAGGCCGGCTCGGTGTCGTAGACGAAGCCCTCAGGCATGGCCCCTTCGAAACGAAATGGCTGGCCGGTGGCGTCGGCCACCGCCTGCCAGTGTTCGAGGATGTACTTGCGGGTGGAGCTGTCCAGGGCGCTGCCGCCGGTGCGCAGCCCGCCCGGCACCACGCGGGTGACAACGCCCGCCTCACGCGCCTGGGCGATCAGGGCGGCGGCTACCGGCGCGAAACCCCAGCACCAGGAGCACATCGGGTCCATCACATAAATCAGGCGTGCAGACATGCATCAGGCCTCGGCTTTGTAGTTGTAACCGATCGGGTGCGGCAGGTTGCGGGCCTTGGCCAGCTCGATCTGCTTCTGCCGGTCGATGGCACTGCGCCGGGTTTTCTCGCTCAGGGTGTCCCAGCAATGCGGGCAGCTGACACCTGGCGAATAGTGCTCGGACGCGCGCTCCTCTGCATTGATCGGGTGGCGGCAGGCGTGGCACTGGTCGTACTCGCCTTCGCTCAGGTCATGGCGCACCGTGACGCGGTTGTCGAAGACGAAGCAGTCGCCGTCCCACAGGCTTTCTTCCTGAGGCACTTCCTCGAAGTACTTCAGCACGCCACCCTTAAGATGATAGACCGCCTCGAAGCCTTCACCGAGCATGTAGCTGGAGGCTTTTTCGCAACGAATGCCGCCGGTGCAGAACATGGCCACTTTCTTGTGCTTGCTGGGGTCGAAGTTGGCCTTGATGTACTCCGGGAACTCGCGGAAGGTTTCGGTCTTCGGGTCCATCGCGCCCTTGAAGGTGCCGATGGCCACTTCGTAGTCGTTGCGGGTATCGATCAGCAGCACTTCCGGGTCGCTGATCAGCGCGTTCCAGTCCTTGGGCTCGACATAGGTGCCGACCGCCTGGTTCGGATCCACGCCCGGCACGCCGAGGGTGACGATCTCTTTCTTGAGCTTGACCTTCGTGCGGTAGAAGGGCTGCTCGTCGCAGTACGACTCTTTATGGTCGACATCAGCCAGGCGCGGGTCGTTGCGCAGCCAGGCCAGCAGGCCGTCGATGCCTTCGCGGGTGGCCGACACGGTGCCGTTGATGCCTTCGTGGGCCAGCAGCAGGGTGCCTTTGACGTCATTGTCGAGCATGGCTTTGAGCAGCGGCTCGCGCAGCTCGACGTAGTCTTGCAGGGTGACGAACTTGTACAGCGCCGCGACGACGATAGGTTGTGACATGAAGCGGGTTCTCCAGGTGGTTGCCCTCGTAAGGGGCGGACCGGGTTTGACAAAAAGCAGGGGGCGCTTTGCGCCCCATTCGCGGCACAAGGCCGCTCCTACAGGGAAATACACAACCCAACGGGCGGTGCAATCCCTGTAGGAGCGGCCTTGTGCCGCGAATGGGCCGCACAGCGGCCCCCTTGGATGGTACGGATTCTACCAGAACGACAAAAAGGTTTCAGTGCCCGCCGCCGGCGCACACCGGCGAGGCCGGCGCCACGCCGACCTTGGCCCACTCTTCGGCGGTGTAGGTATGAATGGCCAGGGCATGGATCTGACCCATCAGCTCACCCATGGTGGCGTACACCTTCTGGTGGCGCTTGACGCTGTTCAACCCGGCAAACTGCTCGCTGACGATCACTGCCTTGTAGTGGGTCTCCTGACCACGACTGTGCATGTGGCTTTCGTCGAGCACTTGCAGGTGCTGCGGCGCCAGGGCGCCCAGCTGTTGTTCAATGCGCTGTTGCATGGTCATTGCGGCGTGCTCACTTCTTGGCAGGGACGGCAGCCTTGCCAGCGTTAGGGTCCAGTTCCTTGGTCATGTCTTCCAGCAGCTTGTTCACCACCGGCACTGCTGGCTCCAGGCTCTGCTGGGTCAGCTGGGCCGACTGCTGGGTAACCTTGGGCATTTCACGCAGGACTTTCTTGCCCAGCGGCGATTCATAGAACTTGACCAGGTCTTTCAGCTCTTGCTCGGTGAAGGTCTGGGTGTACAGGTCGACCATCTTCGGCTTCAGCTTGTTCCAGCCGATGGCGTTGTCCAGCGCGGCGTTGGCTTTGGCCTGGTAGCTTTCCAGCACTGGCTGTTTGGCGGCCGGGGCCTTGGTTTGAGCGAAGCGCTGGGCGAACATCTGTTGGACCTGCATGTACACCGGGGTGCCCAGCTTGTCGGCGTTGGCCAGGGTCAGGAATTTCTCGGCAGCAGCGTTGTGGCTGGCGGTGGCAGCGAGCACCTGGCCGCTGGCGCAAGCCAGGGCAACGGCGGCACAAAGGACACGGAGACGGGTCATTGCATTTCCTTCAAGAAGAGGGAGGCGGGTACCTCAGAGTAGAGCATTCTGCGCCGTGGTGGCGATGTGCTCAAGTGGCACGACGAGCGACGGAACCGCTCGGTCGAATCAAGGCCTAAACTGCGATTTCGAACTACACAGGAGTGAGTACAGAATGAGCCGTATCGAGACAGACAGCCTGGGCCCGGTCGAAGTTCCTGATGGCGCCTACTGGGGTGCGCAAACCCAGCGTTCGCTGATCAATTTCGCCATTGGCAAGGAACGCATGCCCCTCGCGGTGCTGCACGCCCTGGCGCTGATCAAGAAAGCCGCGGCACGTGTCAACGACCGCAACGGCGACCTGCCGGCCGACATCGCCCGGCTGATCGAACAAGCCGCCGACGAAGTGCTTGATGGCCAACACGACGACCAGTTCCCGTTGGTCGTGTGGCAGACCGGCAGCGGCACGCAAAGCAACATGAACGTCAACGAAGTGATCGCCGGGCGCGCCAACGAACTGGCCGGCAAAGGCCGTGGCGGCAAAGCGCCAGTGCACCCCAACGACCACGTCAACCGCTCGCAGAGCTCCAACGACTGCTTCCCCACAGCCATGCACATCGCTGCGGCGCAGGCGGTGCACGAGCAGCTGCTGCCGGCAGTCGCCGAACTGTCGTCGGGGCTTGCCGAGCTGTCGGCCCGCCACCAAAAGCTGGTGAAGACCGGCCGCACGCACATGATGGACGCCACGCCGATCACTTTCGGCCAGGAGGTGTCCGCCTTCGTCGCCCAGCTCGACTATGCCCAGCGCGCCATCCGCGCCACCCTGCCGGCGGTATGCGAACTGGCCCAGGGCGGCACCGCGGTTGGCACCGGGCTCAATGCCCCGCATGGTTTTGCCGAAGCCATCGCTGCCGAGTTGGCGGCGGAGTCCGGCCTGCCGTTTGTGACGGCGCCAAACAAGTTCGCGGCGCTGGCCGGCCATGAACCGCTGACCAGCCTGGCAGGCGCCTTGAAAACCCTGGCAGTGGCGCTGATGAAAATCGCCAACGACTTGCGCCTGCTGGGCTCCGGCCCACGCGCAGGCTTTGCCGAAGTGCGCCTGCCGGCCAACGAACCGGGCAGTTCGATCATGCCCGGCAAGGTCAACCCTACCCAGTGCGAGGCGCTGTCGATGCTGGCTTGCCAGGTGCTGGGCAACGATGCCGCCATCGGTTTTGCCGCTAGCCAGGGGCATCTGCAGCTGAACGTGTTCAAGCCGGTGATCATCCACAACCTGTTGCAGTCGATCGAACTGCTGGCCGATGGCTGCCGCAACTTCCAGTTGCACTGCGTGGCGGGCATCGAGCCCGATGCCGAGCAAATGGCCGCGCACCTGGAGCGGGGCTTGATGCTGGTGACGGCGTTGAACCCGCATATCGGCTATGACAAGGCGGCGGAAATTGCCAAGAAGGCTTACAGCGAAGGCAAGACCTTGCGCGAGGCTGCGCTGGAGTTGAAGTACCTGACCAATGAGCAGTTCGACCAGTGGGTGCGGCCGGAGAACATGCTGGCACCGGGTGGCAAGGGCTGAGCTCTTTATTGCCTGCCCCGGCCCTATCGCCGGCAAGCCAGCTCCCACAGGGATCGCACAACATTCAGGCCTGTGGTGATCCTGTGGGAAGCCAACTTCCACAGGGGCCCCACCTCTTTCAGGCCTGTGGTGATCCTGTGGGACCTGGCTTGCCGGCGATAGGGCCGGAGCAAGCGATCACTGAACCTGGGCCAACCGCGCACGCCTCGCGCGCCAACTGGCCACCAGCGATGGCCCCAGCGCTACCAGCGCCGAGCCGGACACCACGGTCACCGCCCCTACATAGCCCAGGGCATTGATGTCCTCGGCGTGCACATACTCCGGCCACACCAGTGCCGCGAGTGCCACCGCAACAAAGGTCACCAGGGGTGTCAACGCCAGGGTGGCACTCACCCGCGACGCCTCCCAGTGCGCCAGCGCCTCGGCAAATGCGCCGTAAGCCACCAGGGTATTCAGGCAGCAGGCCAGCAGCAGCCAGCCCTGCACCGGGGTCAGTTGCAACGCTTCCAGCGGGTGTACCCAAGGCGTGAGCAGCGCAGCACAACTGAGGTAGATCACCATCATCACCTGCTGTGAATGCCACACGGTCAGCAGTTGCTTCTGGCTGAGGGCGTAGAACACCCAGATGCTGGTGGCCAGCAGAATGGTCAGCACGCCGGTGGTGTAGGTGCCCAATGAAGTCAGCAGCTCTTCGAGGCGCTGGTTGAAGAACAGGCCAAAACCCGCCAGCAGAATCACCAGGCCCACGCCCTGCCCCAGGCTGAAGCGCTCGCGGAACACGAACACACTGGCCACCAGCAACAGCACCGGGCCGACCTGTACCACCAGTTGCGCCGTGCCGGGGCTAAGCAGGTTGAGGCCGATCAGGTACAGCACGTAGTTGCCCATCAGGCCAAGCACCGCCACCACGACCAGGCCCTTGCCCTTCGGCGCCAGCCGGGTGAACGACGGCAAGCGCCGCCTGGCTGCCAGCCAGGCAAACAGCAGACCGCCGGAAACCAGCAGGCGGTACCAGGTGACAGTGATCGGGTCGACCACTTGCAGTACCTGCTTGAGCTTGATCGGCAAGATGCCCCAGAGCAATGCGGTCAGAAGTGCCAGGAACAGGCCATAGCTCCAGCGGCCGGAAGTGGTGTGCATAGCGTCCTCGTTCAAGCCCGTGGTGGGGGTTGGTGGATTCTACGGGCTTGGAGGGCAGTGACGGGGAAGCGTGCCAAGAAAAGAATTCATCAGGTCATTCTTGTGTGGCATGGCTTGGCAGGTGTGCAGCCTGTTCTGGCCTCTTCGCGGGTGAACCCGCTCCCACAGGGACTGCACAATGGCCAATCCTGTGATCATCCTGTGGGAGCGGGTTCACCCGCGAAGAGGCCAGAACAGGCAATCAAGAGCCCTGGCTATTTCTTGTCCTTGGCAAACGCCGCCTCAAGCGCCTGGTTGATGGTGCGCAGCACCTTGACCCGCGCCCAGCGCTTGTCGTTGGCCTCCACCAGCGTCCAGGGTGCAATCTCGCTGCTGGTGCGGTCGACCATGTCGCCCACCGCCTGGGCATACTCGTCCCACTTGTCGCGGTTGCGCCAGTCGTCCTCGGTGATCTTGTAGCGCTTGAACGGGATCTGCTCACGCTCCTGAAAACGCTCCAGCTGGGTCTGCTGGTCGATCGCCAGCCAGAACTTCACCACCACCACGCCGGCATTCACCAACTGCTCCTCAAAGTCGTTGATCTCGCTGTAGGCACGCATCCAGTCGGCCGGGCTGCAAAATCCCTCAACCCGTTCCACCAGCACCCGGCCATACCAGGAACGGTCGAAGATGGTGAACTTGCCGCGTGCCGGAATATGCCGCCAGAACCGCCACAGGTAGGGCTGCGCCCGCTCTTCTTCAGTGGGCGCGGCAATCGGCACGATGCGGTACTGGCGCGGGTCCAGCGCCGCGGCCACGCGGCGGATGGCACTGCCCTTGCCGGCAGCATCGTTGCCTTCGAACACCGCCACCAAGGCGTGCCGGCGCATGCGCTTGTCGCGCAGCAGGCCGGCCAGGCGAGCCTGTTCGGTGACCAACTGCTCCTGATAGTCAGCCTTGTCCAGGCGCAACGTCATGTCCAGGGCGCCGAGCAGGCTGCGGTCGTCGATGCTGCGGCCCAGCGGGGCGACATTGCCCTGGTGCTTGCCCTTGGGGTTGTTGGCCAGCGCGGCTTGCAGGCTGTCCAGCAGGATGCGCCCCACCGCCAGGCTACGGTAGTTCGGGTCTACCCCTTCGACGATATGCCACGGCGCATAGTCGCGGCTGGTGCGGCGCAGCACGCGCTCGCCAAAGCGCACGAAGCGGTCGTAGGTTTGCGACTGCTGCCAGTCCAGCGGGCTGATCTTCCAGCTGTGCAGCGGGTCGTCCTTGAGCGATTTCAGCCGTGCCTTCATCTGCTTCTTGGACAGGTGGAACCAGAACTTGATGATCAGCGCACCTTCATCGCACAGCATCTGCTCCAGGCGCTCGGCGCCCATGATGGCCTGATCGAGCACGGCATCCTTGAACACCCCGTGCACCCGCCCCTGCAGCATCTGGCTGTACCAGTTGCCAAAGAACACGCCCATCCGCCCCTTGGGTGGCAAAGCCCGCCAGTAACGCCAGGCGGGCGGCCGTGCCAGCTCTTCGTCGGTCTGCTGGTCGAAGGTGAGCACATCGATCATGCGCGGGTCCATCCACTCGTTGAGCAGCTTTACCGTCTCACCCTTGCCAGCGCCTTCGATGCCGTTGATCAGCACGATCACCGGGAAGCGCGCCTGCTGCTTGAGTTCGTACTGGGCTTCGAGCAGGGCCTCGCGCAAAGCGGGCACCTCGGCGTCGTAAGCCTCCTTGTCGATACTGTGGCCGATCTCGGCGGATTCGAACATGCACTGGCTCCTTCAATGGATAAGCAAGACTAGCGGATTTCATTTATGCCTGTACTGACCTATTCGCGCTTGAACGCGCTCCCACAGGTAACCCGGATGGCATAAAATCCCGCCATCCGCTGCAACCGAGCCAACCATGTCCACCCTCCTCCAGCACGCCCAGATCGACTGGGACGACCAGGGCCGCCCCCACTCGCGGCAATATGACGACGTCTATTTCGCGGTCAACGAAGGCATCGAAGAAACCAAACACGTATTCCTCGGCCAGACCCGCCTGGCCGAGCGCTTTGCCAACCTGACGCCGCACAGCTGCATGGTGATTGGCGAAACCGGTTTTGGCACCGGCATGAATTTTTTCTGCGCCTGGCAACTGTTTGACCAGCACGCCCACAGCGACGCACGCCTGCACTTCGTGAGTGTCGAGAAATACCCCCTCGGCCACGACGACATGGCCCGCGCCGTGCGCCTGTGGCCTGAACTTGCAGCCTACACCGAGCCCTTGCTGGAACAATATGTGGCGGTGCACCCGGGCTTTCAGCAATTCACCTTCGCCAATGGCCGGGTCACCCTGACCCTGCTGATCGGCGACGTGCTCGAGCAACTGCCACAACTCGATGCGCAGATCGATGTGTGGTTCCTCGATGGCTTCGCCCCCGCCAAGAACCCCGACATGTGGACACCAGAGCTGTTCGCGCAGCTGGCGCGGTTATCGCACCCGGGCACTGTGCTGGGCACCTTCACCACCACCGGCTGGGTGCGCCGCAGCCTGGTCGAAGCCGGTTTCGCCATGAAGAAGGTGCCAGGCATCGGCAAGAAGTGGGAGGTGATGAGCGGCGCCTACGTCGGCCCCCTGCCAGCCCCAGGCGCACCTTGGTACGCGCGCCCCGCCCCTTCACAGGGGCCACGCGAGGCACTGGTGATCGGTGCCGGGCTGGCCGGCAGCACAACCGCTGCCAGCCTGGCCCGGCGGGGCTGGCAGGTCACCGTGCTGGAGCGCCACGAAGCTCCGGCCCAGGAAGCATCGGGCAATCCGCAGGGGGTGCTGTACCTCAAGCTGTCCGCCCATGGCACCGCACTTTCACAGATGATCCTGTCCGGTTTCGGCTACACCCGGCGCCAGCTTGAACGCCTGCAGCGTGGCCGCGACTGGGATGCCTGCGGCGTGCTGCAGCTGGCCTTCGACAACAAGGAAGCTGAGCGCCAAGGCAAGTTGGCCGCCGCCTTCGACCACGATTTGCTGCACGCACTGGAGCGCGCCGACGCCGAAGCCATCGCCGGGGTGGCCTTGCCGGCCGGCGGGTTGTTCTACCCCGAAGGCGGCTGGGTGCACCCACCTGCGTTGTGCCAGCAACAGCTGCAGCACCCAGGGATTCGGCTGGTCACCCATCAGGAAGTGCTGGAGCTGCGCAAGGTCGACCAGCAGTGGCAGGCCTGGGCGGGTGACTGCCTGATTGCCAGCGCGCCCGTGGTGATTCTGGCCGGTGCCGCCGAAGTAAGGCGCTTCGAGCCTTGCGCGCAACTGCCGCTCAAGCGTATCCGGGGGCAGATTACCCGCTTGCCCGCCACCGCCAGCAGTCGGGCGCTGCGCACCGTGGTGTGTGCGGAGGGCTACGTGGCGCCGCCGCGCGGTGATGAACATACCCTGGGCGCAAGCTTTGATTTCCACAGCGAAGACTTGGCGCCGACGCTGGCCGAGCACCAGGGCAACCTGGCGTTGCTGGACGAGATTTCCGTCGATCTGGCCCAGCGATTGGGCACGGCCGAGTTAGCCCCTGAGCAGTTGCAGGGGCGCGCGGCGTTCCGTTGCACCAGCCCGGATTACCTGCCGATCGTGGGGCCGGTAGCTGATGCACAGGCGTTTGCCGAGGCGTATGCGGTGTTGGGCCGGGATGCGCGGCAAGTGCCGGATGTAGCCTGCCCTTGGCTGGATGGGTTGTATGTGAACAGCGGACATGGGTCGCGCGGGTTGATCACGGCGCCGCTCAGTGGCGAGCTGGTGGCGGCCTGGGTGTGTGGTGAACCGCTGCCGTTGCCCCGGGCAGTGGCAGAGGCGTGTCATCCGAACCGGTTTGCCTTGCGTAAGCTGATTCGGGGGAAGTAAGAAATCGGGGCCGCTGTGCGGCCCTTCGCGGGCTCGCCCGCTCCCACAGGCATAGCACGAGTCGGGCTTGCCTGCGGACATTGCCCAGCGGCCGCATATAACAAATCGTTCTAAAACTCTCAAAAAGCACATCGGTCAGTTCCTTAAGGTGCCCTAATCCTGGGCACCCCCTCCCCAACGGAAAAACCGGTAAGGACTTATGTGCGGATTAGCAGGAGAGTTGCGTTTCACCCCCATCGACCAGGCCCCTCGCCCAGCCGACCTGGCTGCGGTAGAGCGCATAACGCATCACCTCGCGCCTCGCGGCCCGGATGCGTGGGGCTTCCATAGCCAAGGCCCTATTGCCCTCGGCCACCGGCGCCTGAAAATCATGGACTTGTCCGACGGCTCGGCGCAGCCGATGGTCGACAACACCTTGGGCCTGTCACTGGCGTTCAACGGTGCCATCTACAACTTCCCCGAACTGCGCCAAGAGCTGCAAGACCTGGGCTACAGCTTCTGGTCCGACGGCGACACCGAGGTGCTGCTCAAGGGCTACCACGCCTGGGGCGCGGCCTTGCTGCCCAAGCTCAACGGCATGTTCGCCCTGGCCATCTGGGAGCGCGACAACCAGCGCCTGTTCCTGGCCCGCGACCGCCTGGGCGTAAAGCCCCTGTACCTGTCGCGCAACAGCGAGCGCCTGCGTTTTGCCTCGACCCTGCCAGCGCTGCTCAAGGGCGGCGACATCGACCCGATGCTCGACCCGGTGGCGCTCAACCATTACCTGAACTTCCATGCCGTGGTGCCGGCACCACGTACCCTGCTGGCCAACGTGCAAAAGCTGGAGCCCGGCACCTGGATGCGCATCGACCGCCATGGCGAGGTCGAGCGCCAGACCTGGTGGCAGCTGAAATACGGTGCCAACCCGGATGAGCGTGAGCTGGACCTGGAAGGCTGGACCACCCGCGTGCTCGACGCCACCCGCGACGCCGTGGCCATCCGCCAACGCGCGGCCGTCGACGTCGGCGTGCTGCTGTCCGGTGGTGTCGACTCCAGCCTGCTGGTCGGTCTGCTGCGCGAAGCGGGCGTGGACGACCTGTCGACCTTCTCCATCGGTTTTGAAGATGCCGGTGGCGAACGTGGCGACGAGTTCCAGTATTCCGACCTGATCGCCAAGCACTACGGCACCCGCCACCACCAGCTGCGCATCGCCGAACACGAGATCATCGACCAGCTGCCAGCGGCATTCCGCGCCATGAGCGAGCCAATGGTCAGCCACGACTGCATCGCCTTCTACCTGTTGTCGCGGGAAGTGGCCAAGCACTGCAAGGGTGTGCAAAGCGGCCAGGGCGCCGACGAGCTGTTCGCCGGGTACCACTGGTACCCGCAGGTGGACGGCGCCGATGACGCCTTTGCCGCTTACCGCGATGCATTCTTCGACCGCAGCCACGCCGAATATCGCGACACCGTGCAGGCGCCCTGGGCGCTTGAAACCGACGCGGCCGGCGACTTCGTGCGCGAGCACTTCGCCCGCCCCGGTGCCCGCGACGCGGTGGACAAAGCCCTGCGCCTGGACAGCACGGTGATGTTGGTTGATGACCCGGTCAAGCGAGTGGACAACATGACCATGGCCTGGGGCCTGGAGGCACGTACGCCATTCCTCGATTACCGCCTGGTGGAGCTGTCGGCGCGTATTCCGGCGCGCTTCAAGCTGCCCGATGGCGGCAAGCAGGTGCTCAAGCAGGCGGCGCGACGGGTGATCCCACATGAGGTGATCGACCGCAAGAAGGGCTACTTCCCGGTGCCGGGCCTCAAGCACCTTGAAGGCGCCACCCTGGGCTGGGTGCGTGAGCTGCTGACCGACCCCAGCCAGGACCGTGGGCTGTTCAACCCGGCCATGCTCGACCGCCTGCTGAGCAACCCGCACGGCCAGCTCACCCCGCTGCGCGGCTCCAAGCTGTGGCAGCTGGCGGCGCTGAACCTGTGGCTGAGCGAACAAGGAATCTGACCGATGAAAGCCCATGAAATCGCATACGGTCAGCGCCTGCTGCGCGGCCAGGCGCCGTCCTACGAGCGCCTGCAGGCGCGCCTGGCCGGCGACGGCAGCCTGCCCCACGACCAGCCGCGTGCCGTGCACTGCGGCTGGGGCCGGCTGCTGATCGGCCATACCTACCCCGACCCGGCCAGCCTGGCCGAGGCGCTGCTGGACGAAAGCCCCGGCGAGCGCGACATCGCCCTGTACGTGGCCGCGCCGCAGCAGTTGTTGGCCCAGGCCCCGCAGCAACTGTTCCTCGACCCGTCCGACACCCTGCGTCTATGGTTTACCGACTACCGGCCAGCGCAGCGGGTGTTCCGCGGTTTCCGCGTGCGCCGGGCGCAGAACCCCGCCGACTGGCAGGCGATCAACACCCTGTACCAGGCCCGCGGCATGCTGCCGGTCGACGCCGAACTGCTTACGCCCCGGCACTTGGGCGGACCGGTGTACTGGCTGGCCGAGGACGAAGACAGCGGCGCGGTGATCGGCAGCGTCATGGGCCTGAACCATGCCAAGGCGTTCGACGACCCGGAACACGGCAGCAGTCTGTGGTGCCTGGCGGTGGACCCGCACTGCACCCGCCCCGGCGTGGGCGAGGTGCTGGTGCGTCACCTGATCGAGCACTTCATGAGCCGTGGCCTGGCTTACCTCGACCTGTCGGTGCTGCACGACAACCGCCAGGCCAAGCGCCTGTATGAAAAGCTGGGTTTTCGCAACCTGCCCACCTTTGCGGTCAAGCGCAAGAACGGCATCAACGAGCAGTTGTTTCTTGGCCCCGGGCCGCAAGCGGACCTCAACCCCTACGCCCGCATCATCGTCGATGAGGCCCGGCGCCGCGGTATCGAGGTGCAGGTGGATGACGCCGCTGGCGGTCTGTTCACCTTAAGCCTGGGCGGGCGACGCATTCGCTGCCGTGAATCGCTCAGCGACCTGACCAGTGCCGTGACCATGACCCTGTGCCAGGACAAGCGCCTGACCCAGCACGCCCTGGGTAATGCCGGGCTGCAGGTGCCGGCGCAGCAGCTGGCGGGTAATGCCGATGACAACCTGGCGTTTCTCGACGAACATGGCGCGGTGGTGGTCAAGCCGGTCGACGGCGAGCAAGGCCAGGGCGTGGCGGTTAACCTGACCTGCATCGATGACATCACCCGCGCCGTGGCGCACGCTCGCCAGTTCGACAGCCGCGTGCTGCTGGAAAGCTTCCATGCCGGGCTGGACCTGCGCATCGTGGTGATCGGCTACGAAGTGGTGGCCGCTGCCATCCGCCACCCGGCACAGGTGCTGGGCGATGGCAAACACAGCGTGCGCCAGTTGATCGAAGCCCAGAGCCGTCGGCGCCAGGCTGCCACCGGCGGCGAAAGCCGCATTCCGCTGGACGACGAAACCGAGCGCACCCTGCGCGCCGCGGGGTTTGGCTATGACGATGTGTTGCCTGCCAGCCAGCGCCTGGCCGTGCGACGCACCGCCAACCTGCACACCGGTGGCACCCTGGAGGATGTGACCGAACGCCTGCACCCGGTGCTGGCGGACGCTGCCGTGCGCGCTGCACGGGCGCTGGAAATTCCTGTGGTCGGGCTGGACTTCATGGTGCGCGATGCCGGGCAGCCGGAGTACGTGATCATCGAAGCCAACGAACGTGCCGGCCTGGCCAACCATGAACCCCAGCCAACGGCCGAGCGCTTTATCGACCTGCTGTTTCCGCATAGCCGGCCGTTGGCGTAACCGCTGATGGCCTCTTCGCGGGCGCGCCCGCTCCCACAGGCCCGGCACAGTACTTGAGGCTTGTGGGGTCCCTGTGGGAGCGGGCGTGCCCGCGAAGAAGTCAACGCAACTCTAAGGAGTACTCATGTCCGAACGACTCCCCGAACCCGATCTCGACTACCTCAAACGTGTGCTGCTGGAGATGCTGGCCATCCCCAGCCCCACCGGTTTCACCGACACCATCGTGCGCTACGTGGCCGAACGCCTGGACGAGCTGGGCATACCCTTCGAGCTGACCCGCCGCGGCACCATTCGCGCCACCCTCAAGGGCCGCCAGACATCCCCCGACCGCGCCGTGTCGGCCCACCTGGACACCATCGGCGCCAGCGTGCGCCAGTTGCAGGACAACGGCCGCCTGGCGCTGGCACCGGTGGGTTGCTGGTCCAGCCGCTTTGCCGAAGGTAGCCGTGTCAGTGTATTCACCGATACAGGCGTGTTCCGTGGCAGCGTGCTACCGCTGATGGCCAGCGGGCATGCCTTCAATACCGCCATCGATCAGATGCCGGTAAGCTGGGAGCATGTGGAAGTGCGCCTGGATGCCTACTGCGCCACCCGCGCCGACTGTGAGGCACTGGGGATCAGCATTGGTGACTTTGTCGCCTTCGACCCATTGCCAGAGTTTACCGAAAGCGGCCATATCAGCGCCCGTCACCTGGACGACAAGGCCGGTGTAGCGGCATTGCTGGCTGCACTGAAGGCTGTGGTGGAAAGCGGTCGCCAGCCGCTGATCGACTGCCACCCGCTGTTCACCATCACCGAGGAAACCGGCTCGGGCGCAGCCGGCGCCCTGCCTTGGGATGTCAGCGAGTTCGTCGGCATCGACATCGCCCCGGTGGCACCTGGCCAGGCGTCCAGCGAGCATGCGGTAAGCGTGGCCATGCAGGACTCGTCCGGGCCTTACGACTACCACCTGTCCCGGCATTTGCTGAAGCTGGCCGGCGACCACGACTTGCCGGTGCGCCGTGACCTGTTCCGCTATTACTTCAGCGATGCCCATTCGGCGGTGACCGCGGGGCATGACATCCGCACCGCACTAGTGGCATTTGGTTGCGACGCCACCCATGGCTACGAACGCACGCACATCGACAGCCTTGCGGCGTTGAGCCGGTTGCTGTCGGCGTACTTGTTGAGCCCGCCAGTGTTTGCCAGCGACTCGCAGCCGGCCAATGCCTCGCTGGAAAGGTTCAGCCACCAGCTGGAGCACGATGCACAGATGGAAAGCGACACGCGGGTGCCTGCGGTGGACAGCCTGGTCGGCAATAAAGGCTGATGGCCTTGGGGGGCTGCCTGGCAGCCCCCCAATTCCCGAACGTTTCGCGTAGCATTGCCACACTTACTTCAGAAACGACCCACCATGCTGATCCCCTACGACCAACTGCAAGCCGAAACCCTGACCCTGCTGATCGAAGACTTCGTCACCCGCGATGGCACCGACAATGGCGACGATACCCCGCTGGAGACTCGCGTACTGCGGGTGCGCCAGGCGTTGGCCAAAGGCCAGGCATTCATCCTGTTCGATCCGGAAAGCCAGCAGTGCCAGTTGCTGGCCAAGCATGATGTGCCTCGCGAGCTGCTCGACTAGCAGGCCCGGCCCCCTTCGCGGGCAAGACTGCGCAGGGATGCTGAAGGCAACATCAGGCCTCGCCTTGCTTGGCCTCCTTGATGCGCTTGTAGACCTCGGCCCGGTGCACCTGCACCGAGCGCGGGGCGTCCACGCCAAAACGCACCACGCCCTCCCGGACATCCACCACCATGATGCGGATGTTGTCGTCAATCACGATGATTTCCCCCACTTCACGCCCGATTACCAACATGTTCCGATCCTCTTGCCAAAGGGAAAACCGGAGACTGCCTGCCAGGCATTCGGCTACTCAATAGTTCCACTGCAATTCAGAAGAGCCCTACATTTCAGGGTAACTTCCCCTACAGACTATTCCTCGCGAACAGGCTTGGCGCGCACTTTCACCGGCTTATCGGCATTGTGCTGCGAAGCGGCTGGAACAAGCGGTACACCGATGGAATCTTTCGCAAGCGGCGCCGGTCCGATTTAACAAGAGGCCTGCAGTTCGAGGCCCTTGCCCCTCAACCACGCAAGGACTCCACCATGACCACGATCCTTATCATCATCCTGATTCTGCTGCTGATCGGTGGCTTACCGGTCTTCCCCCACTCGCGTAGCTGGGGCTATGGCCCGTCCGGCATTATCGGCGTGGTATTGGTGATTCTGCTGGTCTTACTGTTGCTCGGGATGATATGACCGATGCGGACAGCCACTTCAGGCGACCGCTGAAATGAGAACGCCCCGCCAGTCGGGGCGTTCTTGAGTGCTGCGGTTTAGCGCATCAGCGACCTAGGTCTTGTCGGGCGCAGGCTTGCACCACCCTGCCCCGGTCAGTGCTTCTACAGCCCCTTCATCGCGAAGGGGCCTTTGCGCGCATTTTCACCGCCATATCGGCCATCTCGTCATACAGCCGCTCAGGCGCCTGGCATTTCAGCTGCCAAGCCTGGCGCCCGGCCTCGTGGGGCAGAATCAGGAACTCGCCCGCGGCGACCTGCTGGTGAATGTACCCGGCAATGTCGGCGGCGCTGATCGGCGAACCCTCCAGCAGCTTGCCCACCTGCGCCTTCATCGCCGGGTTCGGTCCGCGAAACGAGTCCAGCAGGTTGGTCTGGAAGAACGACGGGCACACCACGTGCACCGACACCTCCAGCTGGCGTAACTCCACCAGCAGGCTTTCCGAAAGCGCCAGCACGCCAGCCTTGGCGACGTTGTAGTTGCTCATGCCAGGGCCCTGCATCAGTGCGGCCATCGATGCAACATTGATGATCCGGCCCTTGCTGCGCTCCAGCAGCGGCAAAAAGGCCTTGCAGCCCTTGACCACGCCCATCAGGTTGACCGCGATCTGCCAGTCCCAGTCTTCCAGGGACAGTTCAGCAAAAAATCCGCCAGACGCAACGCCAGCGTTGTTGACGATCACGTCGATGCCCCCGAACTGCTCGGTGCATGCCTGGGCCAGGGCAGTGAGCTGGCTGTAATCACGCACATCGCAGCGCTGGATGAAGCCTTCGCCGCCGGCGGCACGGGCCAGTTCCAGGGTTTCGCGCAGGCCGTTTTCGTTGACATCGGCCAGCGCCAGGCGCCAGCCCTCGCGCGCCCAGCGCAGGGCGATCTCGCGACCGAGGCCGGACCCGGCGCCGGTGATCATGATGCGGTTATGCATGGTGGCTGGCCTTGTTCTGGCAGGTAGTGCAGCGAGTCTAATCAAGGCCTGGGGGGCTGGCAGGGTTCATCAGGGTAGTGAATGGGCAGACATGACTGTGTGGTCGGTACCCCTTCGCGCTGCGGGGCATGCTCCGCGAGGTAGCTGGCAAGCCAGCGGTCCAGGCGCAGCATGGTCTCCTCCAGCGCTCTGGCTGCCTGGCGAACCTGTGACGCATCCGCCGGCCGTCGCATACACTGGGCTTCAAGCCGCTCACATGACGCGACCAACGCTTGTGCCCGCACAATGCGTGCGCCGCCTTTCACCCTGTGCGCCACTTCAACGAGCGCCGAGGGGTTGTCGCTCGAGTATCTGAGCTGCGCCAGATCCGCCAGGTTACTGCTGGCCAGATCGGCTAGCAGTGCCACCAGCACAGCCCGGTCATCGCATACCAGCTTACGCAAATGGGCAAGATCAACGGCAGGCAAATGTTCGTCTGGCTCGCAGGTGACGTACTGGAAAGCTTGCAACGTTTGCATGAGGGTATCCAGGTTCAGCGGCTTGAACAGGCAGTGGTCCATACCCGCAAGCCCCGCGCGACGGCGCTCCTCTTGCAGGGCACTGGCGGTGAGCCCCACCACCCGACAGCGCGGCCTGGCCCGGCGGCGTTCGTGTTCGCGGATTGCCCGGGCCAGGGCAAAACCGCCAAGCCTGGGCATGTTGCAATCGCTGATGACGACGTCGAACGTTTGCTGCAACCAGAGGCGCAAGGCTTGATCGCCATCTTCGGCAACCTGTACCTGGTGACCGAGAAACGCCAACTGGTGCGCGAGTAGCAAGCGGTTGGCCGGGTAGTCATCGACCACCAGCACGCGCAGGGCAGCCAGCCTGGCAGGGTTGCCCTGCGGCGTTGCCGGCCTGGCCTGCACCGGCCGCGCTGCCAGCGCCAGGTCCAGGCGGATTTCAATCCGCGTCCCTTGGCCCAGCACGCTGTGCAAGCGTAATTGCCCGCCAAGCATTTCACACAAGCTGCGGCTGATCCCCAGCCCCAGCCCGGCACTGCTGCGTGGCGACTGGCGCTGATTGCTGGCCTGGCGAAAAGGCTGCCCGAGGCTTTCCAGCTCGGCCTGGGCAATGCCTATGCCAGTGTCTGCGACTTCGAGCAATACACTTGCCCGCCCGGCTGCAGCCTGCATATTCAGGCTGACCAGGACCTTGCCCTGCGCGGTGAACTTGATTGCATTGCTGACCAGGTTGGCCAGGACCTGCTTGAAACGCACCGGGTCCAGCATCACCCAGTTTTCCACTGCCCCCTTGCACACCATGTCCAGGGCCAGCCCCTTGCCGCGTGCCTGTTGCTCGAACAACTGAACCACCCGGGCGACTTGCTCGCGCAGGCTCACCGGCACCAGTGCCAGCTGCAACTGGCCGGTTTCGATGCGTGTGATGTCGAGTACATCGCCGATCAACTCCTGCAGCCCGATAGCGGCATCCGCCGCTACTTCGATGGCCAGATGGTCCAGTTCGCCCTGCCCTGCCTTGCGTCGGGCAAGCTCCAGCATGCCCAGCACGGCATGCAGAGGCGTGCGGATTTCATGGCTCATGGCCGCGAGAAACTGCGTCTTGGCCTGGTTGGCCGCCTCGGCCTCGCGCTTTGCACGATGCAATTGCACCTGCATCCGCCGCAGGTAGCGAACCCACAGCAGGGCCAGCAACAGAAGGCTGCATGCCAAGGCGATGCCCGCCAGCATGCGCCCGCCATAACGGCGCCATAGCCCGTCGCCAACGATCATCGGGTTACGCCAGCGTCGCAGCATGCTCTCCATTTCTGCCGGGGGCAGCGCGAGCAAGGCTTTGTCGAGAATACCCAGCAGCTCTTCGTCGCCATGGCTACTGGCAAAGGCGAAGTGCACCGGTGGCAACGCCAGGCTGGCAGCGATACGCAGCCTGCCGGGGAAGTGACGTGCAACCAGCGAGCATGCCTGGTCCAGTGGCAGCACGGCGGCGCCTGCCTTGCCTTGCTCCAGCGCCTGCAGCGCAGCCAATGGATGAGGCACGAGCCGCTGACGGATACCCGGGTATGACTTGGCCAGCGTCTGCGCCTGGGCGCTGCCACGTACCAGCGCCAGCGACCGCCTGCCGAGCTGCGCCAGGCTGCTGGGGGCCACCGTCTCGTTACGCGTTACCAGCACCAGCGGCAAGCTCAGAAAACTGCGGCTGAAACGCAGTTGCCTGGCGTGTGCCGGGCTGTACCCAAGCCCGGCAATCAGTTCGGCCTGGCCCTGGCGCACTTGCTCGATCATGTGCTGTGTGCCTGTACCCCCGTGCACTTCGAAGTGCAAGCCAGTGAGGCGGCTGATGCGTTGCAGCAAGTCCATGCTCAAGCCGCGCAACTGGCCATGCTCATCGCGGTAGCTCAACGGTAGTTGGTGCTCACCGAGCAACACCTTGACCACGGGGTTTTCCGCTATCCAGCGCTGCTGGGCTTCGCTCAGTTCAACCAGGCCGGGTTTGACCGGGCTGGCAGGCTGTGGGCTCCAGTGTCCGCGAATGCGGGCATGTTGCTGTTCGGTCAGGCCTTGCAGCACGGCATCGACCAACCTGGGTAATGTGCCGCGGTCCCCGAGCATGGCAAATCCCAAGGGCTGGGCTGGAAAATCGGGCTGATCGACCCATTCCAGGCCTGGCAGTTGCCCTCGGGCCAACAGATAGCGGCTGCTCAGGGCATTGCCTAGAAACAACTCGGCTTCGCCAAGCTGTAACGCCGCCAAGGCGCTGTAGGGGGTGGGGTGCAGCTGGATCCGTGCGTTGGGATAGGTGTGCTGAAGCAGGGCCAACGGTCGATACCCCTCAACCGCCAGCAGCCGCGGGCTTGCGCTGTTACCACTGACGAACCGCTCACTGGCCAGCAGCAATGGCTGGTCAACGATGTAGGGGCTGGACAGCCGCAGCTTGGCTTCCTGCGCCTGCTGTGCTGTTACCGAGCTGACCAGGTCGACACTACCCTTGCGCAGGGCCGAGAAGGCAGCGTCGTAGGTCTCGAACAGCCGCAGACGGACCTCCAGGCCTAGCTTCTCGGCCAGCACACTGGCGTACTCGGCGCTGATGCCTTCGTAGGCGTGGCCGGTGCCGAGCATGTCGAAGGGCGGGTTGTCGCGGCCGACTACCCCCAGGTTCAGATGGCGCTTCTCCCACAACCAGCGCAGGTCGGCGGGGGCCAGCGCCAGCGCAGGGCCCGTTTCCACGCCCCGAGTGTAGAGCTGCGGTGCGCAGAAAGCGGGTAGCGGGTTCAGGCAATACAGCAGCCACAGCAGCAGGACGCGGATTGGCACGGGTAGCGACTAGATGAGCGCATTGCGACGGGCGAAGTCCGCCAGGTCGATCAGAGAGTTGACCCGCAGTTTTTCCATCAGCCGGGTTTTGTAGGTGCTGATGGTCTTGTTGCTCAGCAGCATGGCTTCGCCGATTGCCTTGTTGCTCAGCCCGCGGGCGAGCTGCTGCAAAATCATCAGCTCACGGTCGGTCAGTGAGGCGATGCATTGCGCGTCTGTGAACTTGAGGTCCTGCTTGTGCACCGAACTCAGCACCACTTCAGGGAAGTAGGTATAACCCGACAACGTTGCGCGCACCGCCTTGCCAAGTTCGTCCAGCTCATCGGTCTTGGCCACGAAGCCCATTGCACCGGCCTGCATGCAGCGTAGCGAATAGGCCTCGGGCAATTGCGACGTCAGCACCAGAACCTTGGGCGGCTGCGTCATGGCCTTGATGCGGGCGATTACCTCAAGGCCATCGAGCCCGGGCATGGCGATATCGAGGATGACCAGGTCCGGCGCCAACTCACGCGCCAGCCGCACCGCGTCAATACCATTGTCTGCCTGGCCGACGACATCGAGCCGCTCCTTGCGCAGCAGCATGCACACGGTGGCCCGGATGAACGGATGGTCGTCAACCACCACGACTTTGTACATAGGTTAACCTCGCGCATCATGGCGGTGGGCTAAAGCTCAGCGTCGAAAACGACGGTGACCTGGCCGGCATAGGTGGCGCCAGGGTATCGGAGCATGGCCTGCACGTCGTTGCGCTCCACCTGGAAACGCAACTGGCCAGGGCGATTGAGCGTGGGCATCGCCGATTCGAACGCTAACGCAGCCGCCTGCCCGCTCGGCAACGCCAGTTGCTGAACCGGCCGGCCCTGGTGCTCGATACCTCCGGGCAAGGTAATGGCCACGTTCACAGGCACTTCATGGCTGGCGTCGTTACGGATACCGCACGTACCTGCCGTGTAGTGCTGGCACAACTTGTAGGCTTTGAATGGGCCGGTTGACCATAGCCGGAACGGCAGGTCACGGTAGATGAGCCCGGGGGGCTGGCCACCGCCCAGCCAGGCCTGCCAGCCACCCTTGGGCTCAAGCACGGCGCGCTCCGAGCCAGGCGGGAACTCGAAGATGAAAGCGTGCTGCACATCCAGTTCGAAGTTGATCACCAACGTATCGCCGCTCAGGCCGGTGACATTGTTGCCGAAATCAAAGTCGCCCCCAGGGCCTATGGTGTAAGTGAGGCTGCCGCGGTACATACCGGCGCGCAGGCGATAAGGCGGGGGAATGTCCAGCTCGAAGGAAATGCCCGTGTCCAGTACCGTCGTGGTATCTACAAGATCATCCGGCACCCATGAGTAGCTGATCACGCAAGGGGTCGGGCTCTGCGGGTTGACCAACGAGGTGTGGTATCTGAAGCGGCTTTGGTTGCCGACGGAGTTCATGCCGCGACAACCCTCTGTGAAGCCGCCGTTAAGCGGGTTGTGAGGGCTACCCAACACAGCTTCCTGGCTGATGGAGCGCACCTCGAAGGTCATCTGCCTGGGCTCGCCCGTCTGTTGGTGGCGTACCTCTACTTCACGACGCCCCGGCAGTTTCACGAAATATCGATCACGCAGGTCGGGGGCACGGTTGATGCTTGTCTTCTGGTAGGTGATTGGCAGGCTCACGGTGCCGGCACTGGCGCACAGGCCAGCCCAGACCCTGCAAAAATCAGCAGGCGGCGTGGTGTTTTCGAAGCGCCCCGACCCACCGCCACGGTATTGCGCCGAAAGCGTCACCTCCAGCGCGCTGGCCAAGGGAGCGAATGCCAGCAAACCTGCGACCAGCCCGGCGCGCAAGTGACGGATGCGGGCCAAGCGCCCTGTGCTGCTGCTCATCCTTCCACCACCATGCGCTTGCGCGCTTCGCCTTCATGCAACTCAAACTGATGAACCTTGGCCGCCTGCCCTTCGAATTGCCGTGTCCGCCCCGGCAACACATGATGTTTGGTGGCAGTCTCGCAGGCCACGCCAGCCGCCTGGCACTGCCGGAACTGATCCAGCACGACAGTGGCATTGCCCTCGTTGCTGACCGTAAGGCTACCGCCCTTGCGCTGCACTGGCGTCTGGAACCGGGTTTCGCCAGGCCGAACGAACAGCAACGTGCCGTAGCCGGCCAGTAAGTTGACCCCAACCTTCAGGCTATCGCGGTACCGCTCGGCCTCTCCCTCGTCCACGGCAAACCCATCACCCAGTTCGGGCAGGACCGGGACGAAGCGCAAGCGGAAATAGCGCTCTGTATCGCGCTGCCCCCGGTACACCAGGCGCACCGCCTGCATGCCCTGCGCCGGCACGATCAGCCGCGCCGGGCTGGCCACCAGGCCGCGCTGCTCCAGCGGCAGGCCTTCAGTGTCGACCTCGCGGGCATTGCCATCGCTGTCGTACACCAGCTCAGCGACACTCACCTTGACGAACGCCGTGGTATCACCGCTATTGCGCACCCGCTTGAGCAAGGTGCTTTTGCCGGAATCCAGGTAATCGTACAACGCGCCGACGTTAAGCTCGGGCGCCCCAATGGCTGCCAGCGGGGTAACCAGAAAGGCCAGGGCAAGCAGACGATGGATATTCACGTTTGAAGATTCCTTGGATAAGTGCAGCGATTGGCATACCGTAAACCGGGAGCAATCGCAGGATATGTAGGAGCCGTCTGCAACGACGGTAAGGCGGCTCTGTTACTGACCCTGAGCTAGCTCTCAACAGGCTCACCCCCGTTATCAGCAGCTTTGGCCAGGCTTGCCGGCGTGCAACGCTGGTCGCCGGCCAACAGCACATCGTCTTCACGTACCAGCTGCGTAAGATTCAGCGTCAGCAGGCATACGACCTGCCCTTGCTGACGCACTTCCAGGCTGGGTGTGGACTCGCTCATTTCCACCGCAAAGAACCCATCGGCCTCACTGACACTGCGACTGGCGTGGTTGATCACCTGCGCGCCCCGCAGCGGACGACCCTGGCTGTCGAGCAGGCGGCCGATGACAGTCAGCGTGCGCAATACCCGCAGCTGCCGGTAGCCAATGCCGCCACGGTTCAGGTGGTAGTCCACACTGGAAGGCTGAATCACCGCGGCGGTGGCTTGCGCGCCTTCAAGGTCGAATTGCACATTGCCGGCCTTGTAGGCGGCCACCGGGACCAGGTTGCGCCCAGGCCGCAGATTGGCAGCACCGCCATGGCGGTCGTCAGCGCGTAGTTTCAAACCTTGGATATCGGTTTCGACATCGACGATAAGCCCAGCCTGGTGCGGCAGGTACTGGCCACTCACGGCCGCCTTGCCAGCCCCGACAGCCAGCATGCTTTCCAGGTTGAGGCCGCCGCTGAACTCACCGTTGTAGGAAGACCGCTGGAAATAGGCATCACCGTGCAGCTGCTGGCTCTCGAACTGCGTGTCGCCACCCAGGCCGGCGCCATAGCGGTCGGCGCTGGCGGTCAGGCCAACGCTACGCAACGGGCCCAGGTCGACGTCCTGCTGATAGGCCACCGCGGCATTGAGGTCACGCCCGCCATCGCGCGCTGTACGGCTGCCGACGCTGGCCGACAGGCGCCGCCCACTCGTGCCACCCAGGCTCATGCTCAGGCTCAGGTTGACCCCGCGGCTGCGGGCCTCACCGGTACCCGCGTTGCCTGGTCGGTCGAACAGCGACAGGCGCCAGTTGGTCTGCGACCCCAGTAACTGGCCGAAGTACGACCAGCCCAAATCCACCCCCGTACCGGCGCTGGCCCCACTGCTGTGGGACACACGCACGCTGGCGGTATTGCGCGGGTCGAGGCGATGGTTGTAAGACACCGACGTCTGGGTTTGCCGCGCCTGCCAGCGGCTCGGCTGACGGTCATCACGCAGTGACTCGGGGCGGGTCAGCCAGGTGCTGCTCTGGCTGGCCACCAATGAGCTGTTTTCACCGGCGTGGATCATTTGCAGGTCGTAGCCGTTGCCGTAGCCCTGGGCCTGGAACAGGTTGCCGTACAGTTTGAAACGGTCGCGCACATCCCAGTCCAGCGACGTGCCGTATTGCAGGGTCTGGTCGATGCGCTGCGCCGAGACGCCAAGGATAGCCCGTGGGTGCACCAGGTAATTGGCCAGCACGCCTGCCGCCAGGCTGTCATCTGCGTCACGCTGCCAGTTGCTCAACAGGCTGCTCTGCCGCCCCAGGTACAGGTTGTAGCGCCAGGGGGCATCGGTGCTGCGCCAGTTGCCGGGTTTGTAGATGAATGCCTGGCTGCGCGAGGTCACCTGGCCGTCCTCGACCAGGCGGATTTCCACTTCGTAGATGCCACCGGGCAACACTTTGCTGTCCAGCGTCTGCAGGCCGGGCTGCACCGGCTGGCTATTGATCAGTACGCCGTTGCGGTAGATTTCTGCCACGGCCGGGCGGTTGGGCGTGACATAGATGGGCGTCGCGCTGGGCGCGCCATTGTCGGTGGCCAGGCTGTCGCTGCTGCCGAACATCAGGCCCAGGGTGGTATCGGGGCTGGCACCCATCAGCCGTGGTTGGCGGGTCAGGCCTTGGGCACTGGGGGTGAAATAGCCCAGGCGATAAAAGTGGTCCTGCACCAGTCGCTCACCGTACAACTGATCAACCCGGTAGCGCGTGCCCTGTTGGCTGTCGCTGCCACGGTCAAGCTGGCCATCGGCCAGGGTCGTCCAGTTACCCAGGCTGCCCTGCCCTTGCAATGCATAGCGGCCGCTGGTGACCCGGCCATCATTGACCAGGTTGAGTTGGTTACGCACCAGCAGGCCATAGCTGCCCTGTTCGGGAAGCCGGTGATAACGCTCGTCTGCCGTTGACGCTTCGACCTGGTCGGTAAGCAGTGACAACTGCGAATTGGCCAGGCTGTAGTGCACTGCGCGCAGGCCATCTGGGCAGTCAGCCTGGCAATCACCCAGCGGGCGCCCTTCGACCAGGCGTTCGCGCCAGCGCCGCCTAAGGCTTTCTGGCTCACGGCTGTCGACGGTTTCGGTGAATTCCAGCAGTTGCACGCGCTGATCCCGGCTGAGCACGACCATGGCATCACCCAGATAGCGGCCGTCCAGGTCTACCCTCACGGCCAACGGCACTTCATAGAAGTGCGCTTCGAACTCACTGGGCAGGCCTTCGATGCCACCCAGCGCCGCGGTCGCAGCGTGGCCCGTAACTGGCACTGCGGCCAGGCAGGCTGCCAACGGCAAGCTCAGGTACAGCGCGGAAAGGGGAAATTGTAGGGTCATGGGCGTCGCTTGCGGGCAATACCTGCCCGCCCCGCGGCAAGCGCCGAGGGCAGGAACAGGCAACAGCGGATGAACGATGGGGGGGGGTGAATCAAGGCGTGCCAGTTTCGAAGATCATGCTCACCAGGCCTTGGTAGTTGCCTGGCTCATAACCCGCCGCGGGGGCTGGGTGGGCTGCAATTTCGAAGCCAATGATCGCCCCCGGTGCGGCTTGGGTGGCGCTGACCACTTCGGCTGGGGTGGTCTGCAACACGGTGCCGCCAACCTTCACATCCAGGCCAATGTTGTGGGAACCGCTGGCAATGACTGCGGGCGAAACCAGGTAAGCGTTGATAGCGCCAACGGTGCTCTTGACCTGCAGCTCCTTGCGGACCGGGTCGAGCTTGGCCTGATTGGGGTTCCAGCCCAGTTCTTGCGGGTCGTTCATCCAATTGCCGCCGACCGGCTCGACGAAGAACGCATCGGTCGGCACTTGGGCAGTGACTTGCACTTGCTTTTCGATCGGGTCCAAGGCGTGGGCGGCACCGGCAAACAGCATGGCCAGAGGGAGGGCAAGCAGCATACGTTTCACGATCAAATCTCCTTGAGGGAATCACTGGCTGACGGGCGACTGCCCGATCAGTGGTGGCGATTATTCGTGAACGCTGGCGATTGGAAGTTAGGACCGTTCCGAGCGGATTTAGGAAATTTCCCAAGGGATGCAGTTTGCCAGTATTGCCGGGAGCAACCCCAGAATGCATAACGCCCCGGCTAGCGGGGCGTTATGCATTTCAGCGCGTTATTGCTACTGCATCAGTGGGAAACCGCCCCGCTGGCACCCAGGCCAGTCTGCGAACGCACGAACTGCGGGTAGAACAGTGCACGCTCGTCGTCGGCAGCCTTGGACTTGTCGGTGACCGAGAAGAACCAGATGCTGACGAAGGCGATGGCCATGGAGAACAGCGCCGGGTACTCGTACGGGTAGATCGGCTTCTCGTGGCCGAGGATCTGCACCCAGATGGTCGGGCCGAGGATCATCAGCGTTACCGCACTTACCAGGCCCAGCCAGCCGCCAATCATGGCGCCCCGGGTGGTCAGTTTCTTCCAGTACATGGAAAGCAGCAGCACCGGGAAGTTGCAGCTGGCAGCGATGGAGAACGCCAGGCCGACCATGAAGGCGATGTTCTGCTTCTCGAACAGGATACCCAGGCCGATCGCCAGCACGCCCAGGGCGATGGTGGTGATCTTCGACACGCGGATCTCGTCCTTGTCGTTGGCCTTGCCCTTGCGCCATACGCTGGCGTACAGGTCGTGGGACACCGCCGAGGCACCGGCCAGAGTCAGGCCGGCAACCACTGCCAGGATGGTGGCGAATGCCACTGCCGAAATGAAGCCGAGGAAGATGCTGCCACCCACGGCATCGGCCAGGTGCACCGCTGCCATGTTGTTGCCGCCCAACAGGGCGCCGGCGGCGTCCTTGAAGTCCGGGTTGGTGCTGACCAGCAGGATCGCGCCGAAGCCGATGATGAAGGTCAGGATGTAGAAGTAGCCGATGAAGCCGGTGGCGTAGAGCACGCTCTTGCGCGCTTCCTTGGCATCACTGACGGTGAAGAAGCGCATCAGGATGTGTGGCAGGCCGGCGGTACCGAACATCAGTGCCAGGCCCAGCGAGAAGGCCGAGATCGGGTCCTTGACCAGGCCGCCCGGGCTCATGATCGCCTCGCCCTTGCTGTGCACCTTGATCGCTTCGGAGAACAGGGTGTTGAAATCGAAGCCTACGTGCTTCATCACCATCAGCGCCATGAAGCTGGCACCGGACAGCAGCAGCACGGCCTTGATGATCTGTACCCAGGTGGTGGCCAGCATGCCGCCGAACAGCACATACAGGCACATCAGGATACCCACCAGGATCACCGCAACGTGGTAGTCCAGGCCGAACAGCAGTTCGATCAGCTTGCCGGCACCGACCATCTGCGCGATCAGGTAGAACGCCACCACCACCAGCGAACCGGAGGCCGACAGGGTACGGATTTCCTTCTGCCCGAGGCGATACGAGGCCACGTCGGCAAAGGTGTACTTGCCCAGGTTACGCAGGCGTTCGGCGATCAGGAAGAGGATGATCGGCCAGCCTACCAAAAAGCCGATCGAGTAGATCAGGCCGTCGTAGCCAGAGGTGAAAACCAGTGCGGAAATACCCAGGAAGGAGGCAGCCGACATGTAGTCGCCGGCGATCGCCAGGCCATTCTGGAAGCCGGTGATCTTGCCACCGGCAGCGTAGTAGTCCGCCGCCGACTTGTTGCGTTTGGAGGCCCAGTAGGTGATACCGAGGGTGAAGGCGACAAAAGCCACGAACATAGCGATCGCGGCAACGTTCAGCGGCTGTTTCTGCACCTCGCCGGTCAGGGCATCGGCTGCCCACACGGCGGGTGCGAAGGCTCCGCAGGCCAGTACAGCCAGGGCTTTGGCGTGGCGAATCATTGTTGCGCCTCCTTGAGGATGGCCTTGTTCAGCTCATCGAATTCGCCGTTGGCGCGGCGTACGTAGATGGCGGTCAGGACGAATGCCGAAACGATCAGGCCGACGCCCAGGGGAATGCCCCAGGTAATCGACGACTCAGGGCTTAGCTTGGCGCCCAGCAGATGAGGACCGTAGGCGATCAGGAGGATGAAAGCGCAGTACAGGCCGAGCATGATCGCCGAGAGAATCCAGGCGAACCGTTCGCGTTTGGTGACCAGCTCCTTGAAGCGGGGGCTGTTTTGTATCGAGAGGTAAATGCTGTCGTTCATTGTTTTTGTCCTAGCAGCACAGGTAGGGGTGAAACCCACGCCCTTACTTTATGCGGCTGTTGGACGGCAACCAGACGACCTTAGTCTTAGATGCAACGGTGTTTTACCGATTGCGTAACAAAGTTAGGGCCCATTCGCGGGCTCGCCCGCTCCCACAGGGGCATCACAAGGCCTGAGGGCAGTGATATCCGTGTGGGAGCGGGCGAGCCCGCGAACAAGCTGAACTGGCCCTTGAGAGTGATTACTTGCCAGTCCACTCCTTCACGCGATCAGGGTGCTTGGCTACCCAATCCTTGGCCGCCGCTTCAGGCTTGGCCCCTTCCTGGATCGCCAGCATCACCTCGCCAATCTCGTCCTTGGACTGCCAGCTGAATTTCTTCAGGAACTCCGCCACTTCCGGTGCCTTGGTGGCCAGCTCCTTGCTGCCGATGCTGTTCACGGTTTCCGCCGCGCCATACACGCCTTTCGGGTCTTCGAGGAACTTCAGCTTCCACTTGGCGAACATCCAGTGCGGTACCCAGCCAGTCACTGCAATCGACTGTTGCTTGGCATAGGCACGGCCCAGTTCCGCCGTCATCGCCGCGCCCGAGCTCGCCTGCAGCTTGTAACCGGTCAGGTCGTAGTCCTTGATCGCCTGGTCGGTCTTGAGCATCACGCCGGAGCCTGCGTCGATGCCGACAATCTTCTGCTTGAAGCTACTATCGGTCTTGAGGTCGGCGATGCTCGCCGCCTTGACGTACTCGGGGACGATCAGGCCGATCTTGGCGTCCTTGAAGTTGGCACCGTAGTCGACCACGTTGTCCTTGTTCTTGGCCCAGTACTCACCATGGGTCACCGGCAACCAGGCCGACAACATGGCATCGAGCTTGCCGGTTGCCACACCCTGCCACATGATCCCCGTGGCCACAGCCTGCAACTTCACGTCATAGCCGAGCTTTTGCTTGATCACTTCGGCGGCCACGTTGGTGGTGGCAACACTGTCGGCCCAACCATCCACGTAACCTATGCTTACTTCTTTGGCCATTGCCTGTGCAGCGCTCATGGCCATTACCAGGGCGGTACCCACACCCAGTAAACGTCGCATTTTTTTCAAAGTTGCCATCAAAGCATCCCCTCGTCAGGTCTTGGAGATTGCATCATCTTCCTGCAACACAGGTCGACCTGATCCAGCTGCGACCTGCACCCGCCCCATATGCGACAGCACTGTGCCATTAGCGTCATCGGCCTACACCCGCCTGCGCGATCCTTGCATGCCAAAGCTTTGGCGCCGGGCTACTATCTACCCTTTTGCACCTGACGATGGACCGCCCGATGCCCAGTTCTGCCCGCCTGTTGCTGCCGCTGTACCTGCTTGCCTGCCTGCTGGCCCTGCTCGGGCTCGCCGGGCTCTGGTACGGGCTTGGCAAGCCGGTGCACCTGCCCGATGCGGCCAGCCCGACGCACAAATTGCAATGCGCGTCCTACACGCCGTTCGACAAGGACCAGTCGCCCTACGACCAACCATTTCGCCTGCGCCCGGCACGCATGGACGCCGACCTGGCCTTGCTGGCTGAGCGTTTCCAGTGCATCCGCACCTATTCCGTGACCGGCCTTGAGGCAATCCCGGCACTGGCGCGCAAGCATGGGCTAAAAGTGATGCTGGGCGCCTGGGTCAACGCTCACGCGGCCGACACCGACAAGGAAATCGACCTGCTGATCGCCACCGCCAACGCCAACCCCGATGTGGTCAGCGCGGTGATCGTGGGCAACGAAACGTTGCTGCGCAAGGAAGTCACAGGCGCGCAGCTGGCCAAGCTGATCGCCCGGGTGAAAAGCCAGGTGAAGGTGCCGGTGACCTACGCGGATGTGTGGGAGTTCTGGCTGCAGCACCCGCAGGTAGCACCCGCGGTGGACTTTTTGACCATCCACCTGCTGCCCTACTGGGAAGACGATCCGCGCGGCATCGACGATGCGCTGGCCCACGTGGCCGATGTACGCCGGGTGTTCGGCACACGCTTTGCGCCCAAGGACATCCTGATTGGCGAAACCGGCTGGCCCAGCGAAGGCCGCCAACGCGAAACCGCAATACCCAGCCGGGTCAACGAGGCACGCTTTATTCGCGGCTTCGTGGCCATGGCCGAAAGCAACGGCTGGCACTACAACCTGATCGAAGCGTTCGACCAGCCGTGGAAGCGCGCCAATGAAGGGGCAGTAGGCGGTTACTGGGGGCTTTACGATGCCGACCGGCAGGACAAGGGCGTGCTGGAAGGGCCGGTGAGCAACCTGCATGACTGGCCGCAATGGCTGCTGGCCAGTGCACTGCTGATGGCGGCCATGTTGTTGCTGGCCGGGCGCCCTGCTACGCCGATGGCGGCCTTGCTGTTGCCATTGCTGGCGGCGTTTGGCGCAGGTTGCCTGGGGTTGTGGGGCGAACTGATGCGCACTCATGCACGCTTTGCCGGGGAGTGGCTGTGGGCCGTTGCGCTGGCCGGGCTGAACCTGCTGGTGCTGGCCCATGCGCTGCTGGCGTTGGCGCAGCGGGCCGGCTGGCGCGAGCGCTTGTTCGCCTGGCTGCAAGCGCGGGCGGGCTGGCTGTTGCTGGCGGCGGGCTTTGCCGCGGCGGTGAGCATGCTGGCGATGGTGTTCGACCCGCGCTACCGCAGCTTCCCCAGCGCCGCGCTGGCCTTGCCGGCGCTGGTGTATGTGCTGTGGCCGGTGCGGGCCCGGCGGGCGGAGGTGGCGCTGCTGGCGTTCATTGTCGGGGCCGGGGTGGCGCCGCAGTTGTTCGTTGAAGGGCTGGAAAACCAGCAGGCCTGGGGTTGGGCGGTGGTGAGTGTGCTCATGACAGCCGCATTGTGGCGCAGCTTGCGGGTGCGCCAGGCTTGATGCCCGGGGGCCGCTTCGCGCCCCATCGCCGGCAAGCCAGCTCCCACAAGTGTTGTGCACCCTTCGGAACCTGCGCGGTCCCTGTGGGAGCTGGCTTGCCGGCGATGGGGCGCGAAGCGGCCCCTGTCAGCCTTGCCGCTGTCTCCTGACCAGGCGCAACCCCGCCAGCACCAGCGCAAACACGGCAATGCTGGCGGTATACAACACCAGCGCCGGCACAGCGAACACCAATGCCAACACCCCCAGCCACCAGCCCGCGCGCGCGGGGACGAACTGCGCCAGCAGCGCCAGGCCCAGCCCGCTCCAGGCCAGCACCTGGTGGTGAATGCCCAACCCCAGCAATGACCGCACCTCACACTGCCAATACGCCGCAGGCACCGTGCACAGTCCAACCCACTGGCCATCCTCCATCAGCCCATAGCGCACGCCATAGCTGGCAGCGAGCCACAGCCCCAGAAACAGCACCAGCAGCGCAGCCGGCAGCGAACGAGACATCCTGTTCTCCAATAGCGGTAATCGAAAGCATCCATGATCGCTTATGCCCGGTTGTAAGGCAAAATCCCAACCCTGCAGCTATGTTGCAGATAACAAGCACACCAAAGGCCACCGCGACTGGCAACTTTGCCCGGTTGGCTGTGGTCCTAGCCTGCACACTGCTCGACCTTGCGTTCTTTTGGGGGATTACATGCTTCGATCTTTGCGCCTCGCTGCCGTGCTCGGTAGCCTGCTCATGGCGGTGGCCGCTTCAGCGCGGGATATCGACGCTGCCAGCTACGGCTACCCCTTGACCAACCCGTTCGAGGCGACCATCGCCACCACGCCGCCGGACCAGCGCCCGACCCTGCCCAGCGACGATGACATCGACCAATCGGACTACAGCCTCAACCTGCGCCCGGAGCGTGAGTTCACCTTGCCCGACAATTTCTGGGCGGTGAAAAAGCTCAAGTACCGCCTGGCCCGCCAGGATCACGAAGCGCCGCTGATCTTCATCATCGCCGGCACCGGTGCACCGTACAGCAGCAGCATCAATGAATACCTGAAGAAACTGTTCTACCAGGGCGGCTTCCACGTGGTGCAACTGTCATCGCCCACCAGCTACGACTTCATGAGTGCCGCCTCGCGCTTTGCCACCCCCGGCGTCAGCCAGGAAGACGCCGAAGACATGTACCGGGTGATGCAGGCCGTGCGTGCCCAGCACCCTCGCCTGCCAGTCAGTGAGTTCTACCTCACCGGCTACAGCCTGGGTGCGCTGGACGCTGCTTTCGTCAGCCATCTGGACGAAACCCGCCGCAGCTTCAACTTCAAGCGTGTGCTGCTGTTGAACCCACCGGTCAACCTGTACACCTCGATCAACAACCTGGACAAACTGGTGCAAACCCAGGTCAAGGGCATCGACCGCAGCACTACGTTCTACGAGCTGATGCTGACCAAGCTGACCCGCTACTTCCAGGACAAGGGCTACATCGACCTCAACGACGCCCTTCTGTATGACTTCCAGCAGTCTAAACAGCACCTGTCCAACGAACAGATGGCCATGCTGATCGGCACTTCGTTCCGTTTCTCGGCAGCCGACATTGCCTTCACTTCCGACCTGATCAACCGCCGCGGCCTGATCATTCCGCCGAAGTTTCCGATTACCGAGGGCAGCAGCCTCACGCCGTTCTTCAAGCGTGCCCTGCAGTGTGATTTCGACTGCTACATGACCGAACAGGTAATCCCGATGTGGCGCGCCCGCACCGACGGCAACAGCATCCTGCAGCTGGTCAACCAGGTGAGCCTGTACGCCCTGGAAGACTACCTGCGCGGCAGTGACAAGATCGCGGTGATGCACAACGCCGACGACGTCATTCTCGGCCCGGGCGACATCGGCTTCCTGCGCAAGGTATTTGGTGACCGGCTGACCCTCTACCCCCATGGCGGCCATTGCGGCAACCTCAACTACCGCGTCAACAGTGACGCCATGCTGGAGTTCTTCCGTGGTTAACAAACTCCTCTTCGCCACTGCCCTGCTTGCCGCCGGCCACACCATGGCCGCCGAAACCGCCCCCCGGGCCAGCGTGATCGAGGCCGACCCGCAAGTGATCGGTACCGCGCCGCTGGTGCCTGAATCCGATGGCTTCATCGACCCGCTGCGCGAGCTGAAATTCAACCCGGGGCTGGACCAGCGCGAGTTCGAGCGCTCAACCCTGGAAGCGCTGAACGTGTACGACCCGCTGGAGTCGATAAACCGGCGCGTCTATCACTTCAACTACCGGCTGGACCAATGGGTGCTGCTGCCGCTGGTGAGTGGTTACCAGTATGTAACCCCGCGCTTCGTGCGCACGGGGGTAAGCAACTTCTTCAACAACCTGGGCGATGTGCCAAACCTGTTCAACAGCGTGCTGCAGCTCAAGGCCAAGCGTTCGGCCGAGATCACGGCGCGTCTGATGTTCAACACCCTCATCGGGGTGGGTGGGCTATGGGACCCGGCGACCAGCATGGGCCTGCCGCGCCAGAGCGAAGACTTTGGCCAGACCCTGGGCTTCTATGGCGTACCGGAGGGGCCGTACCTGATGCTGCCGGTGTTGGGGCCTTCGAACCTGCGCGACACCACCGGGCTGGTGGTGGACTATGCGGGCGAGCAGGCAATCAATTACCTGAACGTGGCCGAAACCAGCACCGACCACCCGGAAATCTTCGCCCTGCGCGTGGTGGACAAGCGCTATACCACCAACTTCCGCTATGGCCAGCTGAACTCACCGTTCGAGTACGAGAAGGTGCGGTACGTGTATACCCAGGCGCGCAAGCTGCAGATAGCTGAGTAAACCTGCTTCGGCCCAATCGCCGGCAAGCCGGCTCCCACAGGTCCGCACAATGCCCAAGGCTGTGGTAATCCTGTGGGAGCTGGCTTGCCGGCGATGAGGCCGGTACAGGCAACATCAAATTCCCAGGAACTGGCACAGCTCCCGCTTCTTGGCCAGGGCATCCTTGCGCCCCAGTTCGATCAGTTCACTGCAATAACTGGCCTCGAACAGCAGATAGCTCAATACCCCCGCCCCGCTGGTGCGCGTCGCCCCCGGCCCGCGCAGGAACAGGCGCAACGCCGCCGGCAGCTCGCGCCGGTGCCGGGCGGCGATCTCGTCCAACGGCTGGCTGGGCGCTACCACCAGTACCTCGATCGGCGCCAACCCCAGGCGGCGGGCATCCAGGTGCGCCGGCAACAGCCGGCTCAAGTGGTTGAGCCGCTGCAGCAGTTCGATGTCGTCTTCCAGGCTATCAATGAACGTGCTGTTGAGCATGTGCCCACCGATCTGCGCCAGGCTGGGCTGCTGCCCGCTGAACACACGCTGAGTGGGCAACGGCGGCGCTGGCCGCTGCGGGTTGCCGCTGACCCCGACCACCAGCACCCGGCTGGCACCCAGGTGCAACGCAGGACTGATCGGCGCCGACTGGCGCACCGCGCCATCCCCGTAGAATTCGTCGCCCAGCTGCACCGGGGCAAACAGCAGCGGGATGGCCGCGCTGGCCAGCAGATGGTCGATGGTCAACGGAGTGGGCACGCCGATGCGGCGGTGGCGCAGCCAGGCTTCGATGGTGCCGCGCCCCTGGTAAAAGGTGACCGCCTGGCCGGACTCGTAGCCAAAGGCGGTGACTGCCACCGCGCGCAACTGCTCGGCGGCCAGGGAATGTCCGATGCCATCCAGGTTCAGGTGTGCCTCCAGCAGGCTGCGCAACGGGCTGCTGTCCAGCAGCGCCACCGGCGCCTGGCCGCCTAATCCCAACAGGCTGTGGCCGACGAAACGGCTGGCCTGGCGGACGACGCCGGGCCAGTCACTGCGGATGACCAGGTGGCTGCGAAAGTTCTGCCAGAAGGCGGTCAGCCGCTGAACGGCATCGTTGAAGTGGGTGGCGCCGCTGGCGAGGGTGACGGCGTTGATGGCACCGGCAGAGGTGCCGACGATGACCGGGAACGGATTGTGTGCGCCGGCGGGCAGCAGCTCGGCGATGCCGGCCAATACGCCGACCTGATAGGCGGCGCGGGCGCCGCCGCCAGAAAGGATAAGACCGGTTACCGGGAGTGGGGCCATCGCTTCCTTCCTGGATCAGCTGTTTTCAGGCCCGGCCTCTTCGCGGGCTTGCCCGGTCCCACAGGTCCGCACTCTGCCAAGGCCTGTAGCGAGCCTGTGGGCGCGGGCAAGCCCGCGAAAGGGCCGGCACAGGTAAAGTCAGTTCAGCGCTTTTTCTTGTCGTACAGCCGCGGCGCACCCTCGGGCCGCGACTTGAACCGGCGGTGCGCCCACAGGTACTGCTCGGGGCACTCGCGCAACACACTCTCGACCCACTGGTTGATGCGCAGGCAGTCGGCCTCTTCGCTTTCGCCGGGGAAGTCCGCCAACGGCGGGTGGATGACCAGACGATAGCCGCTGCCATCCTCCAGGCGCTTCTGGGTGAACGGAATCACCTGTGCCTTGCCCAGCCGGGCGAACTTGGTGGTGGCGGTTACCGTCGCGGCCGGGATGCCAAACAGCGGCACGAAAATGCTCTGCTTGGCGCCGTAGTCCTGGTCCGGTGCATACCAGATCGCCCGGCCCGAACGCAGCAGCTTGAGCATGCCACGCACATCCTCGCGCTCCACCGCCAGCGAGTCGAGGTTATGCCGCTCGCGGCCGCTGCGCTGGATGAAGTCGAACAGCGCGTTGCCGTGCTCGCGGTACATGCCGTCGATGGTGTGCTGCTGGCCCAGCAGGGCGGCGCCGATTTCCAGGGTGGTAAAGTGCACAGCCATGAGGATGGCGCCCTGCCCCGCCTGCTGGGCGGCCTGCAGGTGCTCCAGCCCCTCGATATGGGCCAGGCGCGCCAACCTGGCCTTGGGCCACCACCAGCTCATGGCCATTTCGAAGAAGGCGATACCGGTGGAGGCGAAGTTGGCCTTGAGCAAACGCCGCCGTTCGTCGACCGACAGCTCCGGGAAGCACAGCTCAAGGTTGCGCGCGGCAATGCGCCGACGTTCGCCGGCAAAGCAATACATCACGGCCCCCAGCGCGGCACCGGCTTTCAACAGGGCCCGGTACGGCAACTGGACCACCAGCCACAGCAGGCCCAGGCCCAGCCACAGGCCCCAGAACTTTGGGTGAAGGAAATAGGGACGAAAACGCGGGCGTTCCATTGAAGCTTCCGGAAAGACAAAGGCTGCGCATTCTACAACGGATCAGCGTATGTTGCGGGCAACCGGTGTTCTCGTTATAAATCAGGGCACTTTTTTCGCAACAAGCCGTCTATGCAGACCATGAGCCCAAACCACACATCCGACACCGCCTCCGTGTTCCAGCTCAAGGGCAGCATGCTCGCCATCACAGTGCTGGAGCTGGCGCGCAATGACCTTGAAGCCCTCGACCGCCAGCTGGCGGCCAAAGTTGCCCAGGCACCGAACTTCTTCAGCAATACGCCACTGGTGCTGGCGCTGGACAAACTGCCGGCCGGCGAAGGGGCAATCGACCTGCCAGGCTTGATGCGCATCTGCCGCCACCATGGCCTGCGTACCCTGGCCATCCGCGCCAACCGCATCGAGGACATCGCCGCCGCCATCGCCATCGACCTGCCGGTGCTACCGCCGTCCGGCGCCCGCGAGCGGCCGCTGGAGCCCGAGCCCGAGGTAGTCAGAAAGCCCGAGCCGGCGCCCGCCCCACCACCGGCCCCCGAGCCCGAGGTGCGGCCGACCCGGATCATTACTGCGCCGGTGCGCGGCGGCCAGCAGATCTATGCTCAGGGTGGCGATCTGATCGTTACCGCCTCGGTCAGCCCGGGTGCGGAACTTCTGGCCGATGGCAACATCCATGTGTACGGCGCCATGCGCGGCCGGGCCCTGGCCGGCATCAAAGGCAATACCAAGGCGCGGATCTTCTGCCAGCAGATGACCGCCGAAATGGTCTCCATCGCCGGCCAGTACAAGGTTTGCGAAGACCTGCGCCGCGACCCCCTGTGGGGCACAGGTGTGCAAGTCAGCCTGTCCGGTGATGTGTTGAACATCACCCGTCTTTAACGGATACTTGCCGTCATTTTCAGAGCAACTTTTTTAACTGTTGCCGTTTATTTGCTTTTTGCCGGGACACGTGTCCCGACTTATTTTAGGGGTGAAACACCTTGGCCAAGATTCTCGTGGTTACTTCCGGCAAGGGGGGTGTGGGCAAGACCACCACCAGCGCCGCCATTGGTACCGGCCTCGCACTGCGTGGCCACAAGACCGTCATCGTCGACTTCGACGTGGGCCTGCGTAACCTCGACCTGATCATGGGCTGCGAGCGCCGCGTGGTGTACGACTTCGTCAACGTGGTCAACGAAGAAGCCAACCTGCAGCAGGCCCTGATCAAGGACAAGCGCCTCGAGAACCTGTACGTACTTGCCGCCAGCCAGACCCGCGACAAAGACGCGCTGACCCTGGAAGGCGTCGAGAAGGTGCTGATGGCGTTGAAAGAAGATTTCGAATACGTCATCTGCGACTCCCCGGCCGGTATCGAGAAAGGTGCGCACCTGGCGATGTACTTCGCCGACGAAGCCATCGTGGTAACCAACCCTGAGGTTTCTTCGGTACGTGACTCGGACCGCATGCTGGGCATTCTGTCGAGCAAATCGCGCCGCTCCGAAAACGGCGAGGAGCCGATCAAGGAACACCTGCTGATCACTCGCTACAACCCAGAGCGCGTCGTCAACGGCGAGATGCTGAGCATCGACGACGTCACCGACATCCTGGCGATCAAGCTCAAGGGCGTAATCCCTGAGTCCCAGGCTGTGCTCAAGGCCTCCAACCAAGGTATCCCGGTCATCCTCGACGACCAGAGCGATGCTGGCCAGGCGTACAGCGACACCGTCGACCGCCTGCTGGGGAAAGACAAACCCCTGCGTTTTGTTGAAGTGCCGAAGCAAGGATTCTTCGCGCGCCTGTTTGGAGGCAAGTAAACCATGAACCTTTTTGACTTCTTTCGTGGCAGACAGAAACAGACCAGCGCGTCGGTAGCGAAAGAGCGTCTACAGATCATCGTGGCGCACGAGCGCGGCCAACGCAGCGAGCCGGACTACCTGCCGGCGCTGCAGAAAGAACTGCTCGAAGTGATCCGCAAGTATGTGAACATCGGCAACGATGACGTGCATATCGAGCTTGAAAACCAGGGCAGCTGCTCGATTCTGGAGCTGAACATTACCCTGCCGGATCGCTGATCTGGCTGAAAGCCGGGGCTGCTTTGCAGCCCATTCGCGGCACAAGGCCGCTCCTGCAAGGGATCGCGTTCCCCTGTAGGAGCGGCCTTGTGCCGCGAATGGGCCGTAGAGCGGCCCCGCTTTTTTCTCCCGATTTAACAGAGAACACGCAATGCCGCTGTCCAAAATCCAGATCCTGCACGAAGACGCCGCCATCCTGGTGATCAACAAACCGACCCTGCTGCTCTCGGTGCCTGGCCGCGCCGAGGACAACAAGGACTGCCTGATCACCCGCCTGCAGGAAAACGGCTACCCTGACGCGCTGATCGTGCACCGTCTGGACTGGGAAACCTCCGGCATCATCCTGCTGGCCCGCGATGCCGACAGCCACCGCGAGCTGTCGCGCCAGTTCCACGACCGCGAAACCGAAAAGGCCTACACAGCACTGTGCTGGGGCCAGCCGGCACTGGACAGCGGCAGCATCGACCTGCCGCTGCGCTACGACCCGCCAACCAAGCCACGCCATGTGGTGGACCACGAGCAGGGCAAGCATGCGCTGACGTTCTGGCGCATCGTCGAGCGCTGCGGCGACCACTGCCGGGTAGAACTGACGCCCATCACCGGGCGCTCGCACCAGTTGCGCGTGCACATGCTGTCGATCGGCCACCCGCTGCTGGGTGACCGGCTGTATGCCAACCCCGAAGCGCTGGCGGCGCACGAGCGGCTTTGCCTGCATGCATCCATGCTGAGCTTTACCCACCCGGTGTCCGGGGAGCGGTTGAAGTTCGAGTGCCCTGCGCCCTTCTGATTTTCGGCTGGCTGCCCCGGCCTCTTCGCGGGCTCGCCCGCTCCCACAGGGATGACACTGCACTGGAAATGTGTGCGGTACCTGTTGGAGCGGGCAAGCCCGCGAAGAGGCAGACACAAATTGTAGACATTGTGCGTTAAACTCGCGCCACTGCTGTCTGGAGTGAGCTATGCGCGACGAACTGAATTCCGGCCTTATCGATTTCCTCAAGGCCTCCCCCACGCCCTTCCATGCCACCGCCAGCCTGGCCCAGCGCCTGGAGGCTGCCGGCTACCAGCGCCTGGACGAGCGTGACAGCTGGACCACTGCGCTGGGCGGCCGCTACTACGTCACCCGCAACGACTCGTCGATCATCGCCATCAAACTGGGCAAGCAGGAACCGTTGCTGAACGGTATCCGCATGGTCGGTGCCCATACCGACAGCCCGTGCCTGCGGGTCAAGCCGCAGCCCGAGCTGCAGCGCCACGGCTTCCTGCAGCTGGGTGTGGAAGTGTATGGCGGCGCCCTGCTGGCGCCCTGGTTCGACCGCGACCTGTCCCTGGCCGGCCGCGTTACCTATCGCCGTGACGGCAAGGTAGAAAGCCAGCTGATCGACTTCAAACTGCCGATCGCGATCATTCCAAACCTGGCCATCCACCTGAACCGCACCGCCAATGAAGGCTGGGCGATCAACCCGCAGAACGAGCTGCCGCCCATCCTGGCCCAAGTCGCGGGTGACGATCGCATCGACTTCCGCGCCCTGCTTACCGAGCAGCTGGCCCGCGAGCATGAGCTGATCGCCGACGTGGTGCTGGATTACGAACTGAGCTTCTACGATACCCAAGGCGCCGCGCTGGTCGGCCTGAACGGCGACTTCATCGCCGGGGCCCGTCTGGACAACCTGCTGTCGTGCTACGCCGGCCTACAAGCCCTGCTGGCCGCCGACAGCGACGAAACCAGCGTGCTGGTGTGCAACGACCACGAGGAAGTCGGCAGCAGCTCCGCCTGCGGCGCCGACGGCCCAATGCTGGAGCAAACCCTGCAGCGCCTGCTGCCCAATGGCGACGCTTACGTGCGCACCATCCAGCGCTCGCTGATGGTGTCGGCCGACAATGCCCACGGTGTGCACCCCAACTACGCCGACAAGCACGACGGCAACCACGGGCCCAAGCTTAACGCCGGGCCGGTGATCAAGGTGAACAACAACCAGCGCTACGCCACCAACAGCGAAACCGCCGGTTTCTTCCGCCACCTGTGCATGGCCGAGGAAGTGCCGGTGCAAAGCTTTGTGGTACGCAGCGACATGGGCTGTGGCTCGACCATCGGCCCGATTACCGCCAGCCACCTGGGGGTGCGCACGGTGGATATCGGCTTGCCGACCTTTGCCATGCACTCCATTCGCGAGCTGTGCGGCAGCCACGACCTGGCGCACCTGGTGAAGGTGCTGACTGCCTTCTACCGTAGCCGCGAACTGCCTTGATGTAAGCAGGCCCGGCCTCTTCGCGGGCTCGCCCGCTCCCACAGGGATCGCACAACCTTGGGGAACTGCGCTGACCCTGTGGGAGCGGGCAAGCCCGCGAAGAGGCCGGGCCTGCTCAAGGTCAATCCCGCTTCGCTTGCCAAGCGCTATGCTTGTTACATGGCCCCACTGCAAAAGGATTGCTGTCCATGTCCCCGTTTTTGTCACTGTTCGTGCCGGTGTTCCTGTTCCTGATGCTGCTGACCATCGGCTTCAGCATGCGCGAGCGCAATATCGGTGTGCTGATGATGTGGATCGGCACCTTGGGCATCTTCGGCCTCACCTGCTGGAAGATCCTCGAGAAACTGCCGACATAAACCTCTACACTCGGTCAATCGTTTGACCTGAGGTAGATTTACCCGTGCCTGCCCTCCTGCGTTACCTGTTCCTTCTCTTGCTGTTGTTCATCACTCCGGTACAGGCAGCGGGCCTGCCCGGCCTGCTGGGCGGCAGTGCGCCCGCGCAACCGGAGGCCACCGAGCCACTGGGCAAGTCGCTGGACGAAGTGATCAAGAACCTGGAAAACGACCAGCAGCGGGCCAAGCTGCTGGCCGACCTGAAAAAGCTGCGCGACGCCACCAAGCAATCACAACCCAGCGTGGAACAGGGTGTGCTCGGCCTGATCGGCGGCGCCCTGCACGACTTCGAAAAACAGTTCAGCGGCGAGGCCAGCCCTTTCCACCGCTGGTCTACGGAAATCGAACAAGCCCAGGCCGAACTGACCGAACTGGTGGTGCCGGTGCACCAGTGGCCGGCGATCCTGTTCGGCTTTGCCGCCGTCATTGCCGTGTGGAGCGTGCTGGCCTACGCCTTCAACTGGGTCGGCCACCGGATACGCCTGCGCTTTGGCCTGAGCGAAGAACTGCCCCAACACCCGCGTACCTGGGACCTGGTGCGCTTTGCCCTGCGCAAGCTCGGCCCGTGGTTGGTGGCGCTGGTGTTCACCGTGTACCTGAGCTTTGTGCTGCCGCCGTCGCTGGGTAAGTCGCTGGCCATGGTGCTGGCCTACGCGCTGGTCGTCGGCACCTGCTTCTCGGCCATCTGCGTAATCGCCTTCTCGCTGCTCGACGGCCCGCACCGCCACCGCGCCCTGCACATTTTGCGGCACCAGGCATTCCGCCCGCTGTGGCTGATCGGCAGCTTCGCAGCGTTTGGCGAGGCCATGAGCGACCCGCGCATGCTGGTCGCACTGGGGACCCACCTGGCCCATGCCTTGGCGACCCTGGCCAACGTCATCGCCGCGCTGTGCACCGGGCTGTTCATTCTGCGCTTCCGCCGCCCGATCGCCCACCTGATCCGCAACCAGCCGCTGGCGCGACGCCTGACCCGCCGCACCCTCAGCGACACCATCGAGATCCTCGGCAGCTTCTGGTTCATCCCGGCGTTGATCCTGGTGGCCATTTCGCTGTTCGCCACCTTCGTCTCGGCCGGCGACACCAGCACCGCCCTGCGTCAGTCGCTGATGTGTACCGTGCTGGTGGTGGTGTGCATGGTGCTCAACGGGCTGGTACGCCGCCACGCCGCCAACCCCAAACGCGCCAACAAGCGGCAGGCCGTGTACGCCGAACGCCTGCGCAACTTCGGCTACCTGCTGGTGCACCTGTTCATCTGGCTGGTGTTCATCGAACTGGGCCTGCGGGTGTGGGGCCTGTCGATGATCAGCTTCGCCGAGGGCGACGGCCACGAAGTCAGCCTGCGCCTGATGGGCCTGGCCGGCACCCTGATCGTCGCCTGGCTGGTGTGGATCCTTGCCGACACCGCCGTGCACCACGCCCTGGTGCGCTCGCGCCGGGGCCTGGCCAACGCCCGCGCACAAACCATGATGCCGTTGATCCGCAACGTGCTGTTCGTGGTGATCTTCATCATTGCGGTGATCGTCGCCCTGGCCAACATGGGCATGAACGTCACCCCGCTGCTGGCCGGTGCCGGTGTGATCGGCCTGGCCATCGGCTTTGGCGCGCAATCGCTGGTGGCCGACCTGATCACCGGGTTGTTCATCATCATCGAAGACTCGCTGGCCATCGACGACTACGTGGATGTGGGCGGGCACCTGGGCACGGTGGAGGGGCTGACCATCCGTACCGTACGCCTGCGGGACATCGACGGCATCGTGCACACCATCCCGTTCAGCGAGATCAAGAGCATCAAGAACTACTCGCGGGAGTTCGGCTACGCCATCTTCCGTGTGGCCGTCCCGCACAACATGAACATCGACCAGGCGATCACTCTGGTTCGCGAGGTGGGGCAGAAGCTGCGTAATGACCCATTGATGCGCCGCAACATCTGGTCACCGCTGGAGCTGCAGGGGGTGGAGAGTTTCGAGTCGGGGTCGGCGATCTTGCGGGCCCGGTTCAAGACCGCGCCGATCAAGCAGTGGGAAGTGTCGCGGGCGTTCAACCTGGCATTGAAGCGGCAACTTGATGAAGCAGGCCTGGACCTGGCAACGCCGCGGTTGTCGGTACAGGTGGTGACTGCTGGTGGAGGTGGTATAGCGGAATCCGGTTCCTCCAGTTAGGTCCCTGTCGACAGCAAGCCAGCTCCCGCAGGTACTGCACAGGGCCTGAAGCCAATGCAATCAAGGTGGTAACTGGCTTGCCGGCGATGGGCTGCAAAGCAGCCCCGGAATCCAGGATCAACCGGCCTGTGCACGGATGCGGATGGCATCGTGCCGCCAATACTCCAGGTCGCAGTCGATCAGGTGCCCATGCTGGTCGCTGTTGACCCGGGTGATGTGCAACCCCGGGCTGCCCACCGACACCTTCAATGCCGCCGCGGCCTCCACCGGCAACGCCGTCGGCAGGATTTCGAAGCACACCTGCCCATACCGGATGCCATACACCCGTCCATAAATCTCGGTCAGCGACTGCGCCAGGTCGTGTTCGAGTATGTCCGGAAAGTACCGGGGGTTGAGGTAATGCTCGGCATACAGCACCGCCCGCCCGTCAATCCGCCGTAACCGGCAGATACGCACCACACTGGACAACGCCGGTAACTGCAAGCGCGCACAGATGGCCGCCGAGGCCGGTTGCAGCCGTGCCGAGAGCAGTTCGGTAGTGGCCACACGCCCCTGGTCACGCACCATGGCATGGAAGTGACTGCGCTCGATCAGGTCGTAGGTCAGCCGCTGGGGCGCGACGAACCAGCCGCGGCGCTCTTCGCGGTAGATCAGGCCTCGGGCCTCCAGCTGCGCCAGCGCCTCGCGCAGGGTGATGCGCGTGGTGTCGAACACCTCGCTAAGCTTGCGCTCGGCCGGCAGCTTGCCGCCCGGCGCCAGCAGGCCGTGCTCAATCTGCTCCTGCAAGGCATGGCAGATGGCTGTTACCGCACGCGGTGGCATCAAAGGTTACCTATCTGGACTAGTCCAGCCCCAGAACAGGGCACTTGGAGATTAGTGCAAGCCTAGGCAGGGCTGATGAACATCCTGTGACAAGGCTGCCGAGAAGGCACTGCCAGAATCGGGCCAGCCCCGCAAAACCGGGGGTTAACCATGGTCTACGCTGTATTGCCAGGGGCCCATAGCCACCTGGACGGGCCCCTCCCTACATCAAATTGTCACGCAAGCGGCCTACCTTGGCTCAAGGTTTGCTGACCTAGACCAAAGGTTCCAGGCAACGGCTTCACTCATAACAACGATCGGTTAAAGGCACCCACCCAAGGAGCTACGGATGAAAAAGTTGTTCATGGCGTCACTGCTCGGTTCGGCCATCGCGTTCTGTACCTCGGCCATGGCCGAGGACCTCAAGGCCCTGGAAGATGCCGCCCGCAAGGAAGGCACCGTCAACAGCGTGGGCATGCCCGATGCCTGGGCCAACTGGAAAGGCACCTGGGAAGACCTGGCCAGCAAGTACGGCCTCAAGCACAGCGACACCGACATGAGCTCGGCCCAGGAAATCGCCAAGTTCGAAGCCGAGAAGGACAACGCCAGCGCCGACATCGGTGACGTGGGTGCCGCCTTCGGCCCCATCGCCGTGACCAAGGGCGTGAGCCAGCCGTACAAACCAAGCACCTGGGACCAGGTGCCGGAGTGGGCCAAGGACAAGGACGGCCACTGGGCGCTGGCCTATACCGGTACCATCGCCTTCATCATCAACAAGGACCTGGTGAAGGAAGAGGAACGGCCGAAAACCTGGCATGACCTGGAAAAAGGCAAGTACAAAGTCGCCATCGGTGACGTAGGCACTGCCGCCCAGGCCGCCAACGGGGTGCTCGCCGCCGCCATCGCCTACAAAGGCGACGAAAGCAACGTGGCGCCGGGCCTGCAATTGTTCACCAAACTGGCCAAGGATAAGCGCCTGTCGCTGGCCAACCCGACCATCCAGACCCTGGAGAAAGGCGAGGTGGAAGTCGGCGTGGTGTGGGATTTCAACGGCCTGAGCTACCGTGAACAGATCGACCCCAAGCGCTTTGAAGTACTGATCCCGTCGGATGGCTCGGTGATCTCCGGCTATACCACGGTCATCAACAAGTACGCCAAGCACCCCAACGCGGCCAAACTGACCCGTGAATATATCTTCAGCGATGCCGGACAGATCAACCTGGCCAAGGGGCATGCCCGGCCGATCCGTGCCGAGCACCTGAAGCTGCCGGCAGATGTGCAGGCCAAGTTGCTGCCTAACGAGCAGTACGGTGCCGCCCAGCCGATCAAGAATGCCGAAGCCTGGGAAGCCACCTCGAAGAAACTGCCGCAGATGTGGCAGGAGCAGGTGATCATCGAGATGGAGTAAAGGGCTAGCTTGCCTAGTGCCTGACACGGCCCCTTCGCGGGCACGCCCGCTCCCACAACCACCGTGCAAAACCCTGTGGGAGCGGGCATGCCCGCGAAGAAGCCAACGCGGTTTATGACTGGAGCCACCATGCAACACAACGTCATCCTGGTCCTGCTAGACGGCCTGAACTATCAGGTCGCCCACCACGCCATGGGCCACCTGCATGCCTATGTCGAGGCTGACCGCGCCGCGCTGTACCGCGTGGAATGCGAGCTGCCGTCGCTGTCACGGCCGCTGTACGAATGCATCCTCACCGGCGTGCCGCCGATCGACAGCGGCATTGTGCACAACAACATCAACCGCCTGTCCAACCAGCGCAGCGTGTTTCACTACGCCCGCGAAGCCAACCTGGGCACCGCAGCGGCGGCCTATCACTGGATGAGCGAGCTGTACAACCGCTCGCCTTTCGACCCGCAGCGCGACCGCCACACCCACGCGCCGAAGTTGCCGATCCAGCACGGGCTGTTCTACTGGGACGACCGTTACCCCGATTCGCACCTGCTGGCCGATGGCGAATACCTGCGCCGCCGCCATGCCCCCAACTTCCTGCTGGTTCACCCGATGAGCATCGACGATATCGGCCACCGCCACGGCCTGGATAGCAGCCAGTACCGCAACGCCGCCCGCAGCGTCGACATCCTGCTGGCCGACTACCTGCCCGGTTGGCTCGAAGAGGGCTATCAGGTGCTGGTCACCGCCGACCACGGCATGAACAACGACCGCTCGCACAACGGTTTGCTGGCCGAGGAGCGCGAAGTGCCATTATTCGTCTTCGGCGACGCGTTCAGCCTGGACCCGGCGGCCAAGCCGTTGCAGACCGAGCTGTGCGGCACCATGTGCGAGCTGCTGGGCGCTGCCCACGACAAGACCGTGTGCCGGGAGCTGCTGAAGTGACTGCACCCAAGCGCAGCGGCGCCCGTGGCCGCTACCTGGCCCTGCTCTGCCTGCTGCCGTTTGCCGTGTTCTTTGTCGTCTTCCAGATTGCCCCGCTGGCCTGGGTAGCGATCAACAGCGTGCAATCGGAAGCGGGCTGGGGCGTCGAAAATTTCAGCAAGGTATTTAGCTCGAAGTTCTACCTGCAGGCCCTGCAACGCAGCCTGGAAATCAGCTTCTGGTCGAGCCTGTTCGGCATCGTCATCGCCACCCTTGGCGCTTATTCGCTGCGCCAGGTGGACTCGAAACTGCGCGACTTCGTCAGCGCCTTCGCCAACATGACCAGCAACTTTGCCGGGGTGCCGCTGGCCTTCGCCTTCATCATCCTGCTCGGTTTCAACGGCGCGCTGACGCTGCTGCTGAAGCAGATCGGCCTGCTGGAAGACTTCAGCATCTACTCCAAAAGCGGGCTGATCCTGGTGTATACCTACTTTCAGATCCCGCTGGGCGTGTTGCTGCTCTACCCCGCCTTCGACGCCCTGCGTGAAGACTGGCGCGAGTCGGCCGCGCTGCTCGGTGCCAATCACTGGCAATACTGGCGGCATATCGGCTTGCCGGTGCTGACCCCGGCACTGCTGGGCACGTTCGTCATCCTGCTGGCCAATGCCCTGGGCGCCTACGCCACCGTGTATGCGTTGACCACCGGCAATTTCAACGTACTGCCGATCCGCATCGCTGGCCTGGTGGCCGGCGACATCAGCCTCGACCCCAACCTGGCCAGCGCCCTGGCGATGGTGCTGGTGGGGCTGATGACGCTGGTCACGGTGGTGCATCAATGGCTACTGAAACGGAGCTACCATGCGCGCTGACACCCGTTCCGGCGGCTGGTACCACCGCATCGTGGTCTACCTGCTGTTCCTGATCCTGCTGTTGCCACTGGCCGGCACTCTGCTCTACTCGCTGGCCACCAGCTGGTCGGCCAGCCTGCTGCCCAGCGGCCTGACCCTGAAATGGTACGTGGCGCTATGGAGCGAGCCGCGCTTCCTGGCCGCCTTCGGCCAGTCGCTGCTGGTGTGCATGGGGGCGCTGCTGCTGTCGGTGGTGCTGATACTGCCGCTGCTGTTCGTGGTGCACTACCACTTCCCGCGGCTCGACGCGCTGATGAACATCCTCATCCTGCTGCCGTTCGCGGTACCGCCGGTGGTGTCGTCGGTGGGGCTGCTGCAGCTGTATGGCAGCGGGCCTATGGCCATGGTCGGCACGCCCTGGATCCTGATCGGCTGCTACTTCACCATCGCCCTGCCGTTCATGTACCGGGCCATTACCAACAACCTGCAGGCGATCAACCTGCGCGACCTGATGGACGCCGCCCAGTTGCTCGGCGCCAGCACCTGGCAGGCCGCGCTGCTGGTGGTGCTGCCAAACCTGCGCAAGGGCCTGATGGTGGCGCTGCTGCTGTCGTTCTCGTTCCTGTTCGGCGAGTTCGTGTTCGCCAACCTGCTGGTCGGCACCCGCTACGAGACCCTGCAGGTGTACCTGAACAACATGCGCAACAGCAGCGGCCACTTCAACAGCGCACTGGTGATCTCGTACTTCGCCTTTGTGCTGGTACTGACCTGGGTCGCCAACCGCCTGAACAAGGACAAGACCTGACATGAGCTTCGTCAGCGTACAGAAACTGCAGAAAAGCTACGCCGGCAGCCCGGTATTCGAGAACATCGACTGCCACATCGAACGCGGCGAGTTCGTTACCCTGCTAGGCCCGTCCGGCTGCGGCAAGTCCACCCTGCTGCGCTGCATCGCCGGGCTGACCCCGGTGGACAGCGGGCAGATACTCCTCGACGGCCACGACATCGTGCCGCTGAGCCCGCAAAAGCGTGGCATAGGCATGGTGTTCCAGAGCTACGCGCTGTTCCCCAACATGACCGTGGAACAGAACGTAGCCTTTGGCCTGCGCATGCAGAAGGTCAAGGCCGACGAAAGCCAGGCCCGGGTGCGCGAGGTGCTGGCGCTGGTGGAGCTGGGGAACTTCGCCGGGCGCTACCCGCACCAGCTGTCTGGCGGCCAGTGCCAGCGCGTGGCCCTGGCCCGCTCGCTGGTTACCCGTCCGCGCCTGCTGCTGCTCGACGAGCCATTGTCGGCACTGGATGCGCGTATTCGCAAACACCTGCGCGAGCAGATTCGTGCCATCCAGCGTGAACTTGGGCTGACCACCATCTTCGTCACCCACGACCAGGAAGAAGCGCTGACCCTGTCCGACCGCATCTTCCTGATGAACCAGGGGCGTATCGTGCAGAGCGGCGATGCCGAAACCCTCTACACAGCGCCTGTGGACCTGTTTGCCGCCGGCTTTATCGGCAACTACAACCTGCTCGACGCCGACAGCGCCAGCCGCCTGCTGCAACGCCCGGTGGCCAGCCGCCTGGCGATCCGCCCGGAGTCGATCACCCTGGGCGTGAATGGCGAACTGGACGCAGAAGTACGCAGCCACAGCCTGCTGGGCAATGTAATTCGCTACCGCGTGAACGTGCGCGAGGTGGAACTGGTGGTCGACGTGCTCAACCGCTCGCCAGCCGACCTGCACGCGGACGGAAAACGCGTTAGCTTGTCCATCGACCCGACAGCGCTGCGGGAAGTGGCTTAAGGAGATTCAACACAATGGCACTGGCAATTTTCGATCTGGACGAAACCCTGATCCACGGGGACTGTGCGTCGCTGTGGAGCGAGCAGATGGCCCGGCTGGGCTGGGTCGACGGCAAGGACTTCCTGCGCCGCGACCGTGAGCTGATGGAGGCCTACGGCAAGGGCCACCTGCAGATGGAGGACTACATGGCCTTCAGCCTGGAGCCGATCGCCGGGCGTACCCTGGAGGAGGTCGAGCATCTGGTTGAGCCGTGGGTCGAGGACGTGATCGAGCCCATCATCTTCGGCGACGCCTGCCGCTGCATTGCCGAGCACCGCCAGCGTGGGGACCGCATTCTGATCATTTCCGCTTCGGGGACGCACCTGGTCGGGCCCATTGCGGCGCGCCTGGGGGTGGATGAATACCTGGCGATCGAGCTGGAGGCGGTGAACGGGGTGTATACGGGCAAGACTCACGGGGTACTGACCTACCGCGAAGGCAAGATCACCCGGCTGCTGGAATGGCTGGATCAGGAGCAGGAGAACCTTGAGGGGGCGAGTTTCTATTCCGATTCACGCAATGACCTGCCGCTGTTGCTGAAGGTGGATCACCCGCATGTGGTGAACCCGGATGCGGTGTTGCGCGAGCATGCCCAGACCAAGGGCTGGCCGATCCTGAGCTGGACCTGACTTTGTAGCGCCTGTTCTGGCCCTATCGCCGGCAAGCCAGCTCCCACAGGTCCGTAACAGGCCTTCGATCCTGTGGTGAACCTGTGGGAGCTGGCTTGCCGGCGATAGGGCCGGGCCTGCTTATGAAAGGCTTGGGTCGATCACCATTACCAGCTTGCCCGAGACCTGGTTGGTCTCAAGCTCGGCATACGCCGCCTGGGCGAACTCCACAGGATAAGTATCGACCAGCTGCGGCGACAAACGCCCTTCGGCGAACAGCGGCCACACCTGCTGTTGCAGCTCGCGCAGCAACTCGGCCTTGAAGCCGTCGTCACGGTTGCGCAGCGTAGAGCCGGTAATCTCCAGGCGCTTGCCCAGCACCTGGGCCAGGTCCAGCTCAAACTTGCGCCCACCCATCAGGCCGATGATCACCCAACGGCCGTCACGGGCCAGCAGCTTGAGGTTGAGCTCACCGTAGCTGGCGCCCACCGGGTCGAGAATGACGTCGAACGGCCCGAAACCTTCCAGTGCATCCAGGTTCTCGTTTCGTACCACACCCCCCGCAGCGCCCAGCGCTTCGCAATAGGCCAGGCGATCCGGCGAGCCGACGCTGACCCACACCGGGCTGCCGAATGCCTTGCACAGCTGGATGGCAGCCGAACCAACGCCACTGGCGCCAGCATGCACCAGCACCTTCTCACCGGCCTTCACACCCCCTAGCTGGAAGATGTTCAGCCAGGCGGTGGCATACACCTCCGGTAACGCTGCCGCTTCATGCAGGCTGAGCCCTTCGGGCACCGGCAGTACATGACGGGCATCGACCACCACTTCCTCGGCCATGGCACCGCTGGCCAGCAGTGCGCACACACGGTCGCCCACGCGCCAGTCGGCGCCGGCGCCCACTTCCTCGACCACACCGGCGCATTCCAGGCCCATGTACGGGCTGGCGCCTGGCGGTGGCGGGTACAAACCTTTCATCTGCAGCAGATCGGCGCGGTTCAGGCCCGCAGCAGCCACGCGAATGCGCACTTGGCCCGCGTCACAGGCCGGGCGTTCGGCCTCGACCCACTCCACATGTCCGTCAACGCCTTGCAATGCCTTCACAGTGCCTCCATAGTTGAATCATGACTGGGCCTGGGGAACGCACACCCCAGGCTTTTTGCAGTATTTGCCCGGTTCCATGGAACCGGCAACGGAAAAGACGGCCTACTATGCGTGATCAATTGCCTCCACGTCGAATCAGCATGAAGCATTTCCTCCCAAGCACCGCCCTCGCTGTAATGATCGGCCTGGGCAGCCTCGCGCTCGGCGGCAATGCAGCGGCCGCCAACAAGTGGGACGGCCTGCAGCCGGACCGCGACGAGATCGTCGCCAGCCTCAACGTGGTGGAATTGCTCAAGCGCCACCACTACAGCAAGCCGCCCCTGGACGATGCCCGTTCGGTCATCATCTACGACAGCTACATCAAGCTGCTGGACCCGGCGCGCAGCTACTTCACCGCTGCCGACATTGCCGAATTCGACAAGTGGAAAACGCAATTCGACGATTTCCTCAAGAGCGGTAACCTGGACCCGGGCTTCACCATCTACAAACGCTACCTGGACCGCGTCAAGCAGCGCCTGGACTTCGCCCTGGCCGAGCTGAACAAAGGCGTGGACAAGATCGACTTCACCGCCAAGGAAACCTTGCTGATCGACCGCAAGGACGCCCCGTGGATGAAGGACCAGGCCGAGCTCGACGACCTGTGGCGCAAACGCGTCAAGGACGAGGTGCTGCGCCAGAAGATCGCCGGCAAGGAACCCAAGCAGATCCAGGAAACCCTGACCAAGCGCTACAAGAACCAGCTGGCGCGCCTGGACCAGACCCGTGCCGAGGATATCTTCCAGGCCTACATCAATACCTTCGCCCAGTCCTACGACCCGCACACCAACTACCTGTCACCGGACAACGCCGAGAACTTCGACATCAACATGAGCCTGTCGCTCGAAGGCATCGGCGCTGTGCTGCAAAGCGACAACGACCAGGTCAAGATCGTGCGCCTGGTGCCGGCAGGCCCGGCAGCCAAGACCAAGCAGGTAGCCCCGGCCGACAAGATCATCGGCGTGGCCCAGGGCAACAAGGAAATGGTCGACGTGGTCGGCTGGCGCCTGGACGAAGTGGTCAAGCTGATCCGTGGCCCGAAAGGCTCGGTGGTACGCCTGGAAGTCATCCCGGCCAGCAATGCGCCGAGCGACCAGACCAGCAAGGTCGTGTCGATCACCCGTGAAGCGGTGAAACTTGAAGAGCAGGCGGCGAAAAAGTCGGTGCTCAAGCTCAAGCAGGACGGGCGTGACTACAAGCTGGGCATCATCGAGATCCCGGCCTTCTACCTCGACTTCAAGGCCTACCGCGCCGGTGACCCGGAGTACAAGAGCACCACGCGTGACGTGAAGAAACTGCTCACCGAACTGCAGAAGGAGAAAGTCGACGGCGTGGTCATCGACCTGCGCAACAACGGCGGCGGCTCGCTGCAGGAAGCCACCGAACTGACCAGCCTGTTCATCGAGAAAGGCCCGACCGTACTGGTGCGCAACAGCGACGGCCGCGTCGACGTGCTGGAAGACGAAAACCCGGGGGCCTTCTACAAGGGCCCACTGGCGCTGCTGGTCAACCGCCTGTCGGCCTCGGCGTCGGAGATCTTCGCCGGCGCCATGCAGGACTACCACCGCGCGCTGATCATCGGTGGCCAGACCTTCGGCAAAGGCACCGTGCAGACCATCCAGCCGCTCAACCATGGCGAGCTGAAGCTGACCCTGGCCAAGTTCTACAGGGTTTCCGGGCAGAGCACCCAACATCAGGGCGTGCTGCCGGACATCGACTACCCGTCGATCATCGACACCAAGGAAATTGGCGAGAGCGCCCTGCCCGAGGCCATGCCATGGGACACCATTCGCCCGGTCGTCAAGCCGGCGGCCGACCCGTTCAAGCCTTACCTGGCCATGCTCAAGGCGCAACATGAAGCGCGTAGCGACAAGGATGCCGAGTTCACCTACATTCGCGACCGCCTGGCCCTGACGCAGAAGCTGATGACCGAAAAAACCGTCAGCCTCAACGAGCAGGATCGCCGTGCACGCCACGACGAAATCGAAGCCAAGCAGCTGGCGCTGGAAAACATCCGCCGCAAGGCCAAGGGTGAAGAGCCGCTCAAAGAGCTGAAGAAAGAGGACGAAGACGCGTTGCCGGTCGAAGATGAAAACACCAAGCCGGAGGACGACGCCTACCTGTCCGAAACCGGTCGTATCCTGATCGACTACCTCAGCGCCAGCACCAAGGTGGCCAAGAAGTAAGGCGCAGCGGCGGTGATGGCAGAATAATGTGATCTGTCATCAAACAGTCATCGCGCTGTCGTGAAATACGGGGGCCGGGCATGCAGATGCCCGGCCCTTTCATTTTCAGGAATACGTCATGACCGTCGCCGAACAGCTCAGTGCCTTGAGTGCCATCCTGGCTCAACGCAGCATTCACAGTCTGTTCCAGCCGATCATGTGCCTGAGCGAACAACGGGTTTTCGCCCATGAAGCGCTGAGCCGCGGGCCGTCCAACAGCCCGCTGCATGCACCGCTGAACCTGTTCAGTATCGCCCGCCAGGCCGGCCGCCTGACCGAGCTGGAAGCCGCCTGCCGGGAAAGCGCCTGCCGGCGCTTCAGCGAGCAACAGCTGCAGGGCAAGCTGTTTCTCAACATCTCGCCCGAATCGTTGCTGGAGCCACACTACCCGTCCGGCCTTACCCTGAAGCTGCTGGAGCAGGTCGGCCTGCCGCCCAGCCGGGTGGTGATCGAGCTGACCGAGCACACCCCGACCGACGATTTCCAGCTGCTGTCCAATGCCCTGCATCACTACCGCGACATGGGCTTTTCGATTGCCCTCGACGATCTGGGCGCGGGTTACTCGAGCTTACGCCTGTGGTCGGAGCTGCGCCCCGAATACGTGAAGATCGACCGCCACTTCATCGACGGCATCCACCGCGACCCGCTCAAGCGCGAGTTCGTTGGCTCGATCTTGCAGATTGCCAGGGCATCGAAGGCACAGGTGATTGCCGAAGGCATCGAGCTGGCGGAGGAGCTGGCGGTGCTGACGGAGATGGGTGTGGACCTGGTGCAGGGCTACCTGCTGGGGCGGCCGCAGGAGTTGGGGGTGCGGGAAAGCTGGCCTTTACCGACGCCGATGAGCGCGCCTCTGGCTGGACAGCCGACGGTGCGGCTCAATGCGACGCTTGGGCAGTTGCTGGAGCTGTTCGAGCGGCATCAGCACCTGGAGGCATTGGAGCTGGTGGATGCTGATGGCAACGGTTGTGGATTGATCCACCGGCATGGTTTGCCTGCCCTGGCCCTATCGCAGGCAAGCCAGCTCCCACAGGTTCACCACAGGCCTTGAGCCTCGCGCTGTATCTGTAGGAGGGAGCGCGCTGATGCTGACAATCAGGCTGTTTCCGGGTAGCTGTACTCGAACACCCGAACCACCTCGGAAGCATGCCACGACGCCGCCTCCATGCCATCGACCGGCCCGGCAAAGCGCCCCAGCCGTTCGACACATTCAAAGAAGCCGGTACGCGGCAAACGGCTGGCACCCTGGCTGATCACCAAGGAGCTGCGCAACGGCTGCTCGGCACGGGCATCCAGTACCGCCAGGTACTCCAGCGCAGCGGTCAGCGTCTGCATGGCAGGGCTAGGCAGTTGCAAACGCTCGATCAGCGCTCGGTAGGTCAGCAAGTGACGTTGACGACGGGCCAGGTCAAGCTCGCCCAGCAGGTTATCCCAGTGCTGACGGCTGATCCTGACCTGGCTCATGATGGCTCGCTCCAGCCAGCCACCCCCAGATGCCAGGCCAAGGCGCGGCGGATGGCAGCATCCGGCTGGCGTTCGCCCGACTCGATCATGGCCAGATACGCCGGGCTCACCCCGACATTGCGCGCCAGTTGCTCAGGGGCAATCCCTTTGGCCTGGCGAATCTGCGCCACTTCGCTGAACGCCGGCAATGGCGCCACGGCAGCTGAGCCAGGCTCTTCGCTGACGACCGCCTCGGCAGGCGCCTGCCCCGCCGCCTTGAGCAGTGCCTGGTACTGCTCCCAGGGAACGACGGCGTACTCGGGTTGACCGTCCCGGCTAATGACCTGAATACCCATTACAAACCCCTTAAAAAAGGATTACAGCATGTAATCCGTAGGCATAACCCTTATGCCAATTATATTACCAACTCCGGGGTCTGTCCGGTTGAGTGCAGTTCAGGCTGTTTTCAATGCGTGTTGCGCTCCAGCCCCAGCGCTTGTGGGGTAGCCGGCAGGCGCTCGACCACGCGCAGCCGCTCGGGTGCCTGGCTGTCGCGCCAAGCCTTGAAGCGCGCCAGTTCGTCGGCCACGGTCTTCAGCACCCAGCCCAGCACCGCGATGTCATCGAGAAAACCCACGCCCAGCAACCAGTCGGGTATGGCATCGATGGGGCTGACGAAATACAGCAGGCCGGCCACGATGGTGACCAGGGCCTTGGGGCTGATGGCGCGGTATTCGCCACGCCACCACGCCAGGCACAGCGACTGCAGCAGTTTCACGTCCTCACGCAACCGGCCGATGCGTGGGCCTTTGCGGGCCACTGCAAACAGCAGGGCCGGTAGCCGACCACGGCTGAGCAGGCGCTCGGCCAAGGGCAGGAAACGGGCAAAATTCCAGGGTGCGCTCATGGAGCCTCCAGGCGGAACAGGTTATCCACATTTATTGTGGATAACCTTGTGAACAGGGTCGCGTTTCTGAGCCCAGGTGCCTGCCAGGCAAGGCCCACGGTCAGATCGGGCGTTTTTTACACAACCGTTTCAAGCCGTGGGTACCTGGCCGCAAACGATTTGCGCCAGAAACATCCTACATCTACTAGCTGCATTTCCTCGGACAGTATCAGTTGTTGCTGGTTCGTCCAATCGCCACAAACGAAAACGCCCCGTCAGGACGGGGCGTTTTGCAAGAACCAACCAGCGTTACTTGGCAGGTGCTTCAGCAGGTGCTTCAGCTGGAGCCTCGGCTTCCGGCTCGCCGCCCTGCAGCTGGGCCGGATCCTTGATGGCGATCAGTTCCAGATCGAACACCAGTACCGAGTTCGCCGGGATCAGCGGGCTTGGGCTTTGTGCGCCGTAGGCCAGTTCAGCCGGGATGAACAGCTTGTATTTCTCGCCAACGTGCATCAGCTGCAGGCCTTCGACCCAACCCGGGATCACACCGCTGACCGGCAGGTCGATCGGGCTGCCACGCTCGACAGAGCTGTCGAACACCTTGCCATCGATCAGCTTGCCTTCGTAGTGGACAGTGACCACGTCGGTCGGCTTTGGCTGCGGGCCATCAGCCTTCTTGACCACTTCGTACTGCAGGCCCGAGGCAGTGGTGACCACGCCTGGCTTCTTGGCGTTTTCTTCGAGGAACTTCTTGCCGGCGGAGGCGGCTTCTTCGCTGGCCTTGGCCAGGCGCTCCTCGGCGCGTTTCTGCAGGGCGGTGAACGCCTCTACCAGCTCTTCGTCCTTGATGCGTTGTTCTTTCTTGCCAACGGCGTCTTCGATACCGAGGGCGACCGATTTCGAATCAAGGTCTTCCATGCCTTCCTGAGCCAGGCTCTTGCCCATGTTCAGGCCGATACCGTAGGAGGCTTTCTGCGCCGGAGTCTTCAGCTCGGGGCTGCTGGCCTGTTGATCACAGCCAGCCAGTACCAGGCCTACCAGGGCAACCGCAGCCGCCAAACGATGCTGTTTCATGCTATTTCCTTGTTCATGCGCCATAAGGGCAATCAGGGTAAAGCCGCGAGCTTAGCAGGCGGCCATGACCAATGGCTACCGGCATAGGAGCGGGTTTTGGTAAGGAAGTTCAGTAGTTAAACGGTAATTCATGCTGGGCTTGCAGCCACTGGCCAGTATTGACCGGTTGTGCCATTTTTGCCCGGTTCTACAGGGGATTTATTTCGCTGGACTCTGAAAGGCCTGCACTCAGGGGTAGTTGCCGTCCCGGTACTCCCCTGCCACCTCGCGCAACACCTCGCACACCCACTGCCCAGGCAGGCTCTGCGGCAAGGCGGCATTGCGGCAGATCCCCACCGAGCCGCCCGGCTCGCGCACGCCCAGGTCGAGCTCGACCAGCTCACCACGGCGCAGGTCGAGCAGCACCGCGTCGCGCGGCGCTACCCACAACGCATCGCTGCCCAGCAGGTAGCGCCGGCTCAGGGCCAACGACAGGGTTTCCAGGCGCTGCGCCGGCATCTGGATGCCGCATTGCACAAACAGGCTGTCGGCATGCTGGCGGATGGTGGTGCCCGCCGGCGGCAACACCAACGGGTAACGCCCGACCTTGGCGCGCTCGACCGGCGTGGCGGCCAGCAGCGGGTGGCCCGGGCGTACCACCAGGCTCATCGACTCGCTGTACAGGTGCTCGAACGAAAGGCCCTGGATCTGCGGGCTGTCGGTCATGCGCCCGACCACCAGTTCCAGCTCACCCAGACGCAGTTGGCCGAGCAGCTGCGCGCTGACCCCCGTGGCCACACTGATGACCAGCGCTTCATGGCGCTGGTGCAGGCGGCACAGCACCTCGGGCATGAGCAGGCCCTCGACCGTCGACAGCACGCCAACGCGCACCTGCGACGGCGCCCGCGCTTCGCCACGCAAGCTACTGACGCCATCGCGCAGGGCCTGCACGCTGGGCCCGGCATACCGCATGAAACGCGCTCCGGCCGGGGTCAGCTCGACGCCCTGGCGGCTGCGCGCGAACAGGCGCGCTTCCAGCAGGCCTTCGAGTTCCTTGAGGGTCTTGGAAATTGCCGGCTGGCTGATCGCGAGCACGTCGGCAGCCCTGGCCAGGCTGCCCTGCCGGGCAATCTCCAGGAAGCACAGCAGGTGGCGGTATTTGATGCGGGTGTCGAGGTTCATGGCAGCAAGCTTACCGCATCGCTACCTGCGGCGTATCCAGGTCTGCCGCACCGTACTCACCCCTGCCCTTGCATACCCAGGCCGGTGACGCACCTGTCACTTCTGCCAGTAGCCGATCCAGGCCAAGCATCGCTCAATAGGCGTTCAGCGGTTTAATTGTGAATGGAGCCCAACGCCATGATCCGACCCAAGAAGCACTTCCCTTCTACCCAAGCAGTGCCGCCCTCTCTCCAGGCTCTTCAGCAGCAACCCGTAGCCCCCATCGATCTCAGTTATGGTGACAAAGGCCATGCCCACTTCACCCAAAGCGGCCGCGGCAACCTGGGGGGTACGACCAGCGTACTGAGGAGCAAAGTGCGTCCGGCCCGGTTCTATGTGACTGGGTATCAAACCGATCCCGATGGGCTAAACAGTGTTTTCATCGCCTGCCTGGACGCAAGTGGAAAGCTTGACACCACGTTCAATGGTAGCGGCATGTTCAAGTTCACCACAGAGACCACGGACCGCTACCTGAACGCCACTGGAGTAGTAGAGGACGTGACGGGCAATCTGCTGGTGACTGTGGAGCTTTTTGGGGAAACCACTTCTCATTTGTGGAAGCTGATTGCGAAAGGCGAACCCGATCCGGGCTTTGGTCAAGGAAAGGGTTATATCGACACACGTGCCTTGTTCGGTGCAGATCTTATGCTGGACAAAGTGGCCTGCCACCAGGAAGGGCTGGTGGCGACCGCGGCTCGATACGAAGCAGGGGATTCCAACGCGGTGGTTGTCGCCCTGGACAGCAATGGTAGAAGGGACCCCCAATTCGGTGAAAATGGGCTGCTGGCGTTGAGCGATCTGATTCCCGAAGGTTCACAGCACAGCCTTGAAGGCATTGCCGTCATCTCCCCAACTGCGGGGATGCAGCGCATCGTGATCTGCACTTACGTGGAAAGCGATTCGGGCTGGTATTCAGTAACGAGTGGCTTGTCGCTGACGGGGCGTCTCGATGACAAATTCGGCGAGGTGGGCCACCACTGGTCAGACGAGGGGATCATCAATAGCGGCTTCACGGTAGAAGACAGCAGCCAACGCATCACATTGTACGGCCAACACTACTCGGTCGACGACGATCGCAGCCAACCGACCATCTACCGGCTGGACTATGCTGGCGAACCTGCCCGCGAGTTCAACCAAGGGCAGGTAGTGCGTTTCCTCGTCGACGGCGGGTGGGCCCATATTGAAGAAACCGAGGGGGGGCTAATGGGGTACGGTGGCTTCTTTACCTTCAACATGGCAGTGCGCTACCAATCAGACGGCCAACTCGATACCCGCTTCGTCTCCCCGCACGGCTACGGTCAGTTTGGCGCGTTTTCGCAGGAGGATGGTTTCTATACCGCCGAGAATTCGGTAGTAGTCGATACCGTGAATCAGCGCATGGTGGTGAGCGGAGAAGACGTGCAGCAGGGCTACCGACTTCCCTGCCTGCTCGCCCTCTCTCTGAAAACCGCTTCTGTAGTGCGTCACGACTGAAGCGGGCAGGCTTGAAGCATTGCTGCGTGCGTTAGGTGCAGAGGGATACCTGATCAACATCGCACGCGGCAAGCTGGTGGATGAGCCGGCGTTGATCGCGGCTGAAGCCGCTCCCACAGCGAAGAGGCTTGGGTAGGCAGCAAATGGTTATCAGGCCACAGCCAGCTCTACTGCCTCCCCCTTCAACCGCACCGGCCACACTCGCAACCTCTGCCCGGCATCCTCCAGGCACTCCCCACTCAGCAGGCTGAAGTGCTGTTTGTAGAGCGGCGCTGCCACCACCAACTCACCTTGCACACTGCCCACCAGCCCGCGACCGATGATGTTGGCGCCGGAACGCGGGTCGCGGTTGTCCACCGCATACAGCGGCTGCGGCTGCCCTGGCAGGTAGAACAGCGCCACCTGAGCCCCGTCGAGCCATACCACGACCCCGGAATCGGCCACCAGGTCTTGCGCCTGGCACACCGCCTGCCAGTTCTCACAGGTTTTCACAGCAGCATTGGACAGGTTCATCAGACAGCCTCCTCGACAGTAGGGATCAGGTGCAGCGGCGCCGCTGGCCGGCGTTGTTCGCGTTCACGCACGAAGTGCACGTCCGGGTCAGCGCGGCGATCGTTGACAAAGGTACGGAAGCGCTTGAGCTTCTCGGGGTCGTTGAGGGCGTTGGCCCATTCGCATTCATACTGGTCGACCACATGCTGCATCTGGCTTTCCAGCTCGCTGGCGAGCCCTAGGCTATCGTCGATCACGACCTGCTTCAGGTAGTCCAGGCCGCCTTCCAGGTTCTCGCGCCACACCGAGGTGCGCTGCAACTTGTCGGCCGTACGGATGTAGAACATCAATACGCGGTCGATCAGGCGTACCAGGGTTTCGTCGTCCAGGTCGGTGGCGAACAGCTCGGCATGCCGTGGGCGCATACCGCCGTTACCGCACACGTAGAGGTTCCAGCCCTTGTCGGTGGCGATCACGCCGATGTCCTTGCTCTGCGCCTCGGCACACTCGCGGGTGCAGCCAGACACCGCGAACTTGAGCTTGTGCGGGCTGCGCAGACCCTTGTAGCGGTCTTCCAGGCGCAGGGCCATGGCGACGCTGTCCTGCACGCCGTAACGGCACCAGGTGCTGCCCACGCACGATTTCACCGTGCGGGTCGACTTGCCGTAGGCGTGGCCGGTTTCGAAGCCGGCCTTGATCAGCTCGCCCCAGATCAGCGGCAGCTCGTGCAACTGGGCACCGAACAGGTCGATGCGCTGGCCGCCGGTGATCTTGGTGTACAGGTCGTACTTCTTGGCCACCTGGCCGATGACGATGAGCTTGTCGGGGGTGATTTCACCACCCGGAATACGCGGCACCACCGAGTAGGTGCCGTTCTTCTGCATGTTGGCCATGAAGGTGTCGTTGGTGTCCTGCAGCGGCACCAGCGCCGGGTCCATGATCGGCTGGTTCCAGCAGGAGGCGAGGATGTTGCCTACCGCCGGCTTGCAGATGTCACAGCCAACGTGGCCCTTGCCGTGGCGTGCGAGCAGCTCGCTGTAGGTGCGGATGCCCTCCACCCGCACCAGCCCGTAGAGCTCCTGGCGGGTGTAGGCGAAGTGCTCGCACAGGCTCTTGTCCACCGCTACGCCACGTGCGGTCAGTTCGTGCTCGAACACCTGCTTGAGCAAGGCCGCACAACCGCCGCAGCCGCTGCCGGCCTTGGTGCAGCCCTTGACCGCAGCAAGGTCGCTGCAACCGCTGTCGATGGCGTCGCACACCGCGCCCTTGCTGACGTTGTGACACGAGCAGATGGTCGCGCTGTCGGGCAGCGCGTCGGCGCCCAAGGCCGGTGCACCACCGCCTTGCGGCAGGATCAGCGCTGCCGGGTCGGCTGGCAGGGCGATGCCGTTCTGGGCGTATTGCAGCAGGGTGTCGTAGTAGCTGTTGTCGCCGACCAGCACTGCGCCGAGCACGTGCTTGCCGCTGGCGTCCACCACCAGCCGGCGGTAGGCGCTGTTGGCTTCGTCGATGAAGCGGTAGCTGCGCGAACCGGGGGTGGCGCCATGGGCATCACCAATCGAGCCGACATCCACGCCCAGCAGCTTGAGCTTGGTCGACATGTCGGCGCCGGTAAACGCTACCGCCGCTTCCCCCATCAGCAAAGCCGCCAGGTTGCGCGCCATGCTGTAGCCTGGGGCGACCAGGCCGAACACGCAACCGTTCCACGAGGCGCACTCGCCGATGGCAAAGATGCGCGGGTCGCTGCTACGGCAATGGTTGTCGATCACCACGCCACCGCGGGCGGCGATGTCCAGGCCGCAGCCACGGCCCAAGGCATCCTGCGGGCGGATACCGGCGGAGAACACGATCAGGTCGGTTTCCAGATGCTCGCCACCGTCGAAGTTCATGCGGTAGCGGTAGGCTTCACCGGCGCTGATCGACTGGGTGGCGCGCGACAGGTGCACGCCCACACCGAGCGCTTCAATCTGTGCCTTGAGCGCGGCACCGCCCTCGCTGTCCAGCTGAACCGGCATCAGCCGTGGGGCGAACTCCACCACGTGGGCTTCCAGGCCCAGCGACTTGAGGGCGTTGGCTGCCTCCAGGCCGAGCAGGCCACCACCGACCACCACGCCACGGCGGGCACCGGCTGCGGCAGCGCGAATGGCATCGAGGTCGTCGAGGGTGCGGTAGACCAGGCGGGCATTGCCGCTGGAACCTTCGATCGGCGGCACGAAGGGGTAGGAGCCCGTGGCCAGGACCAGCTGGTCGTAGCCGTAGCGCCCCTCGGCCGTGACTACTTCGCAGCGCTCACGGTCGATTTCCAGCACGGCCTCACCGAGGTGCAGGTGCACGCCGTTGGCGTTGTAGAAATCGTGCTCGCACAGGGCCAGGGTCTCGGCACAGCTGCCGCCGAAGTATTCGGACAGGTGCACGCGGTCGTAGGCGCGTTGGCGCTCTTCGCCGAACACCTGCACCTCGAAGCGCTGCAGGGCGCCGCGGCTGACCAGTTGTTCGACGCAATGGTGGCCGACCATGCCGTTGCCGACGATGACCAGTCGCTCTCGTTGCCCGCTGCTCGCTGTTGCCTTCATAAGCCGATCCTCGATCAAAAAAAAAGCGCCTGGAGCCGAAGCTCCAGGCGCCTTTGCCTGTATTCATCACGGTGTACCCCCGGGTTGATCGCCGTTGATCAGTGGGGCTTGTTGTATTGGAGGTAAAGCAGGGACTGTGCCAATCCTTTTTCCTGTGCTGGCCCTATCGCCGGCAAGCCAGCTCCCACAAGGGCCGCCACAGGTTTCGAGGTTTGTAAGATACCTGTGGGAGCTGGCTTGCCGGCGATAGGGCCAGCACAGCAATTGCACATTCCAAGTGCATCACTCCCCATCCCGGTGCACTTCAGTACACATCCCGCAGATAACGTTTGCCCTTGCTCAAACCTTCCACATAGGCAGCCGCCTGCGCCGCATCCATCCCGCCATGCTCAGCCACGACCGCCCGCAACGCCGCATCCACATCCTTGGCCATGCGCTGCGCATCCCCACACACATAGAAATACGCCCCCGCTTCCAGCCACTGCCACAGCTGCGCGCCCTGCTCCAGCATGCGCTGCTGCACATAGATCTTCTCGGCCTGGTCGCGGGAAAACGCTGTATTCAGACGCAGGTGGCCGCTTGCCTGCCAGGCCTGTAGCTGCTCCCGGTAATAGAAGTCGGTAGCGGCGCACTGTTCGCCAAAGAACAGCCAGTTGCCCCCTTTCGCCCCCCGCGCCTCCCGCTCTTCGAGGAACGCCCGGAACGGCGCAATGCCGGTACCGGGGCCGACCATGATCACCGGCACGCTGTCGTCCGCGGGCAACCGGAAGTGCCTGGACGCCTGCGGGAAAATTGCCACCTTCAACGCTTGGGCGCGGTCGGCGAGGAAGGCCGAGCATACGCCCTTGCGCTCGCCATAACGCACGGTGGAGACGGTCAGGTGTACCTGGCCGGGATGCGCTAACGGGCTGGAGCTGATCGAGTACAGACGCGGCTGCAAAGGCTTGAGCAGTTCAAGCCAGCTGGCCAGCGGTAGCTGCTGGGGAAAGGCCCGCAGCACATCGACCAGTTGCCGGCCCCACAGCCAGTCCTGCAGTTCGGCCTTGCACTCGGGCTGCAGTAGACGTTGCAGGCCCGGGGCGCTGCCCGCGAAGGCTTGCAGTTGCTGCGTGGTGACCTTGGCGATTTCCAGGTGCGCGTGCAGGGCTTCGGCCAGTGGCATGGCAGGTTGGCCCTTCAGCTCGACCATGGCCTGGCCATCAAGCTGCATCAGCGCCAGCAGTTCGTCGACCAGCGCCGGGCAATTGCGCGGCCACACGCCCAAGGCATCACCGGCGGCATAGCTGAAGCCGCTACCGCTCAGGTCGAACACCAGTTGCCGTGTTTCCTTACTGGCACCGGGGCCGTTGAGCAGGTGGTTTTCCAGCAAGGTGGCGGGCCAGGGTTGTTGTTTGCTCCAGCCCGCCATGGGTGCAGGTTCATTCGCCGGTGGTGGCGCAGCGGCCCTGCCCAGCAAGGGCAGCAACACGTCAAGCCAGCCTGCGAACGCTTCGTCAAAGTCTGGCTCGCAGTCCACCCGTTGCAACAGGCGCCGGCCACCCAGTTCGGTCAGACGCTGGTCCAGCTTGCGGCCAAAGCCGCAGAACTGATCGTAACTGGAGTCGCCCAAGGCCAGCACTGCATAGGGCAGTTCGGCGCAGCAGGCGCCCTCCTCGCCCTGCAAGGCGTGCCAGAACGCCGCTGCGCTGTCGGGCGCATCGCCATCGCCAAAGGTGCTGGCGATCAATACCACGCTGGCGGCGCCCTGCAGCTGGCTCGGCCTGACCGCCTCCATGCAACTGAGCTGCACATCCAGGCCGGCACCGCGCAGGCGTTCGGCACAGCGCTCGGCCAGCTGCTCGCCGTTGCCGGTCTGCGAGGCCCACAGCACCTGATGCCGTGGCGCCGCCAACGCCGCAACGGGCAGTGCCGCAGGCTGGGCGAACAGCCCGGCCAGCAAGCCGTCGATAAACAGCCGGTGGTTGGCCGCCAGTGGCGCACTGGCCGGCAGGCTGGGCACGCGCTCGGCGCGGGCCTGGTTCAGGCCCAGCAGGAAACCTTGCAGGTAATGGCGCTCTTCTTCTGCCAGCACCGGGGCTGGCAAGGTGTCCAGGCCAAGCAGACGGGACAGGGTGGCAGTGGGCATGCGGGCTGGCTCCGAAATGGCAGCGTTCAGGTCAAGGGCGTGGATACGCTCGCCTGCGACCCGTTGCAGAGCCACGGCGCAGTGTTTGAAAGCGGGTTGCAGCGACAGCGGATCGACGGCATCGCAGGTGACGGCATTGATTGCCAGTTGCTCGCCGACCAGGTCGTTCCAGTGGAACGGCGCAAAGCAGTTGCCTGGCATGACCCGGTCGCTGATTCGCGCCGGCAGTACGGCTTGACCGCGCCGTGAGCGGACGGCCACCTGATCCTTTTCAGCGATGCCAAGCCGTACGGCGTCGTCTGGGTGAACCTCGACGAAGGGGCCAGGCTCCAGCTTGTTCAGCGCCGGCACCTTGCCGGTCTTGGTCAGGGTGTGCCACTGATGCTGCACGCGGCCGGTGTTCAGCACCATGGGGTAGTCGTCATCCGGCAACTCCGGTGCCGGCAACCAGGGCCGGCCGAAGAAGCGGGCCTTGCCGCTGGAGGTGGGGAACGCCAGCGCCGGGCAATCGCCCTGGGCATCGTGCAGCAGCGCCTGGCTGCTGCCGTCGTTCAGGTAGCGTAATGGGCTGCGATCGCTGCCATGGCCTGGCGCACAAGGCCACTGGCGTGGTTGCTGACGCAGCTCGGCGTAACCGATGCCGCGCAGGTCGTAGCCGGTGGCGGGGTTATGGAAGCGGCGGATTTCTTCATATACCGCTTCGGCATCGGGGTAGTCGAAGGCTTCGGCGTAGCCCATGGCGCAGGCCACCCGGGCGATGATCTGCCAGTCGGGCAGACTCTGCCCTGGCGGCTCTACGGCGCGCGGCATCAGGGTGAGGTTGCGTTCGCTGTTGATCATCACGCCCTCGCCTTCGGCCCACAGCGCGGCCGGCAGCAGGATGTCGGCGTAGCGGTTGGTTTCGGTGTCGAGGAAGGCATCCTGGGTAATCACCAATTCGGCCTGGCACAGTCCATCGATCACCTGCTGGCGGTTGGCAACGCTGGCTACCGGGTTGCTGCAAATGATCCAGCACGCTTTTACTTCACCCGCGTTCATCTGCTCGAACAGTGCCACCGTACCCTCGCCGCCTTCGCTGCGCAGGCTGCCGGGTGGCAGTTGCCACTGCTGCTCGACAAATGCGCGATCGCCTTCCACCAACGCCGAGCGCTGGCCTGGCAGGCCGGGGCCCATGTAGCCCATCTCACGGCCGCCCATGGCATTGGGCTGGCCGGTCAGCGAAAACGGCCCGCTACCGGGGCGGCAGATGGCGCCCGTGGCCAGGTGCAGGTTGCAGATGGCGTTGCTGTGCCAGGTACCGTGAATGCTCTGGTTCAGGCCCATGGTCCAGCAGCTCATCCAGTCGTTGGCGGTGCCGATCCATTCGGCGGCCTTGAGGATGTCGGCCTCGGCAAGCCCGGTGATGGCGGCTACGCGCTCGGGGGTGTAGTCATCGAGGAAGGCGGGTAATTCGTCCCAGCCTTCGGTGTGGCGGGCGATGAAGTCGGGGTTGGTGTGGCCATTGCGGTGTAGCAGATACAACAAGCCGTTGAGCAAGGCCATGTCACTGCCGGGGCGTACTTGCAGAAACAGGTCGGCCTTGTCGGCGGTGGCACTGCGCCGTGGGTCGACGACGATCAGCTTCGCGCCGGCCTTGACCCGATCGAGCAGGCGCAGGAACAGGATGGGGTGGCAGTCAGCCATGTTGGCGCCGATCACCAGGAACACGTCGGCGTGCTCGAAATCCTGGTAGCTGCCAGGCGGGCCGTCAGCGCCGAGCGACAGCTTGTAGCCGCTGCCGGCGCTGGCCATGCACAGGCGCGAGTTGGACTCGATGTGGCGGGTGCGGATAAAGCCTTTGGCCAGCTTGTTGGCCAGGTACTGCGCCTCCAGCGACATCTGCCCCGACACGTACAGCGCCACGGCGTCGGGGCCGTGCTGGTCGATGATGCCGCGCAGGCGTTTGCCGGCGTCGGCGATGGCCTGGTCCATGCCGGTGCGCGTCGGTTGCTGGTTGCGCTGCTGGCGCACATAGGCGTCTTCCAGGCGGCCGGCGGCGGTCAGCGGCACGTGCGCAGTGAGGCCTTTGGTGCACAGCCGGCCGAAGTTGCTGGGGTGCTGCTTGTCGCCGCTGACCTTGACGAGCTTGCCATCGGCAACGCTCATGACGATGCCGCAGCCAACGCCGCAGTAGGGGCAGACGCTGCGTACTTCGCTGTTGGCCATGGGCGGGCTCCTGTGGGAAACGCAAAAAGGCGCCGGCTGCCCCGACTTGCTGAAGCAAGCGGGGCAACACGGCGCCTTTGTCGTGAAGTTTTGTGGGCTGTCGACGTTGATAGCCCGGGATGAAGGTAGATCAGCAATTTATGGGCCAGCTATACCGGCCCTTTCGCGGGCACGCCCGCTCCCACAGGGCTATCGCAAGGCCTGAGGGGCGTGCCGTGCCTGTGGGAGCGGGCGTGCCCGCGAAGAGGCCGGCACAGGCTACGCACCATGCGGTGGCAACCCGGTACCCGCTGGCGCTATGCTGGGGCAAATAACAGCATGAGCAACTGCCCTCCCCCTATGTCCCAGGTGATTCTCAAGACCCCCGCCCAACTTGACCTGATGCGCCGCGCAGGCCAACTGCTGGCTCAGGTTTTCGCCGACCTCGACGGTTTCATCCGCCCCGGCGTGACCACGATGCAGATCAACGACCGTGCCGAAGCATTCATCGTCGACACGCTCAAGGCCCGGCCGGCGAGCAAAGGCCAGTACGGCTTTCCTTATTCGCTCAATACCTCGGTGGACCATGTGGTGTGCCATGGCATGCCCAATGCCGATGAAGTACTGAAGGAAGGCTCGATCATCAACGTCGACATCACCCTGGAACAGGGCGGCTACATTGCCGACTCGTCGAAGATGTACAGCATCGGGCACATCAGCGATGAAGCCCGACGCCTCGTCGACACCACCTACGACGCGCTGTGGAAGGGCATCGAGCAGGTGCGCCCCGGGGCCACGTTGGGCGATATCGGCCATGCCGTCCAGGCCCATGCCGAGGCGGCAGGCTATAGCGTGGTGCGCGAGTATTGCGGGCACGGCATTGGCCAGCAGATGCATGAAGGGCCTGAAGTACTGCACATCGGCCAGCGCGGCATGGGCATGAAGCTGAAGCCGGGGATGGTGTTCACCATCGAGCCGATGATCAACCAGGGTGGGCGCGGTACGCGCACATTGAAGGATGGCTGGACAGTGATTACCCGCGACCACAGCCTGTCGGCGCAGTGGGAGCATACCGTGGCGGTGACCGATGACGGGTTCGAGGTGCTGACGTTGCGAGAAGAAGAGCGCTGATACAAAAATTGCAGACACAAAAAAAGCGACCCTAAGGTCGCTTTCTTTGTTACTTCCAGGTGTTCAGTGGGCCTGGAAGCGGAATATGGCGCAGCGGACGGGACTCGAACCCGCGACCCCCGGCGTGACAGGCCGGTATTCTA
>NZ_JBBMRJ010000027.1:0-85992 GCF_037993085.1 Pseudomonas sp. YNh
AACTAAACGGCAAACTCAGTGGCCAGAGCCATGATGAGTTACACCACTTCCTGGGACACGATCCGGGTATTCCTTGGTCGCCAATATCGCGGCAGTGAATAGAGGCCAGTGGCGTAAAAAAATGGAGCTTTCGTTCGTGGCCAGTGGTCAAGCTAGTTGGATAGGCCTAATTCCAAATGAAGGGGTCTGCCAGTCCTGGTTCCACCAACCACCAGCCGGCAATGAAGGAGAGCTTTATGCGAATGAGGGGCCACGTGTATTGGGCTTGGGCTGACCCTACACTGCACCACCAAAGTCATGAAGAAACACTGAGTGACGGCACTCGTATTGATGTTCGGGTGAGGCCTTGCCGACCTGGCGGGACGCAGATGTTCTTGGGGATTTATGCGCGGTCAGGGATGGCTTTATACGAAGAGGCATTCACCTCTCAGCCAGGCGAGTCGATGACGAGGATCCTTGCCAGGGGAGTGGCGCAAGCTCGTCGGATCGCTGCCGAGGGCGATCCTGCCGCCGATCTTCTCGCCGTCTCGAAATAGAGGGAGAGGGGTTAAAGCTGACTGGAGTACAAATGTGCTCTACATTAATTGGCCCCTATCACCAGAGAAACATGCTGCAGCAGAGCGGACTGTCAAAAACAAGGGGAAGTGCGATCCGGAATATCGCCGACGCTCAACGGCTACTGCCTGCACTCGACTTGCGCGGTGATTGTCGCCGGACAAGACCGCGCCAAGGTCACAATGTGGCTACATGGAAACCAGATTATGAGCTGGGTAAAAATTTGACCCTTGGACGACTCGAACTCGCCGGGCGGGGGGGGGGGCTGGTTGAGTAGAGGAAGGCGCTGGCGGGCAGCGCGTCAGGATGCGATGAGGTGGGCCGCTATGCCCTTGGCCAAGCGCCAAGGTTTCCAGATTGAAAGATGATCGAACAAGCGGCTGTAGTTACCCGCCAGCCCTGCAACCGCAAGGTATACAAACCACTTTCGCAGCATTCTGGAGAACTTTCTTTTAATGAATCGCAACAATCGGCACACCCTGAAAAATGGCCCTGTCGCAAAAACGAAAAAGCCCAACTGAGTGTTGGGCTTCAGCGTCACTCCTCAACACCAGCAGGAATGACAGGATCGGGCAAATCTACGGCACGGCGACATGACACTGCAAGCCCTTTCGAGCGCCTGTTTCCTGCCGCTTCACCGGGCGGACTGATCCGCTGCAGCCGCTAGCGTTAAGGCAGCGTGATACCGCACATCAATCTGTGCGCAAGATCGGGAACTGCGCCGCTGGATTGCGTGATTCGGCGTTCATCAATGCGCACGCAGTCGCGGCCTCGGACTTGTTGATAAAGCCGCGCTTGAGCCGCTGTTTCTCCTGGTTGTCGTAGATATCGAAGCCGCCCGAAGTTGTAGCGGCATAGAACCGGTTGCCAATGCAGAAGGACTCGCCTTCCACTGGCACAGCAGGAACGATAACGAATCTTGGTTGCATGTTTCGCACCTCCCCAGGCAGATAGCTAATTATTAGTCTGAGAGCGGGGAGGCAACAATATGACTCATCGAGACTAATCAATGGCGTGGCGTGTCACGCGTGTCAACCACGCGCTTTTGGTCAGCCGGCGTCCCGATGCCATTTGTGACGGGCGGGGCATCGGGATGCGTTGCCGGCTTTCGACGCTCAGCGATGGATCAGCGAGAGCTCGCTGATGATGCAGACCGAGCCGTCAGTGGCCGGCGTTGCATCGGTGTAGTCAACCTGGTTGTAGATGCCGCCGTGGAATTCGAACAGGCGCGACGCCCAAGTGCTGTCGAGCTGTAAATCACCAGAGGCGCCGGACACCCCGTTGCATTTGGCCGTTACATTCACCACGCCTGCAGACGTGGTGTGGATGCTCACGTTGAACTGCGCCCCCAGAGGCACCCCTTTGAGCACGGTCGAGTTTACCGGGTCGGTCTGGTTGTAGGTCCGCCGAAACCCCAGGGTAATGTTGCCTTTGTTCCAGAACACCTTCACCGGCGGGCTGTCATCCCCACGCACGTGCATCTGGGCGATCACCACCTTCAGCGCCGAGTTGACCTTGGTCAGGGTCATGGTTTGGCGATTCCAGTGATCCTGGGCGCTGGACAATGTCCAGTCTTCGGTTTCTGTCCACTCGCAGCGGGTCCTGTGGGTGCTTTTGCTCGAAGCACCTTTGGTAGGGGCTGAAAGCTGGATCGAGCCATCGCTGAGTACCGTTACCACACTCGGCAACCGCGCGATCGCTTCGGCACCGTTGAGTTCGAGTGCTACAGGATTGGTTGAGGAGACGGCCACCGGGGTGGCGATGGTGAGGTTGCTGATGTCTACGGTCATGGGAGCTCCTGACGAAAAAGTGGCTTGAAGGATGAACCGATCGAGCAGCCTTGCATCTGGCTGTCGAATCGAACATTAGCCTTAAGCTAAAATGTGGTCAATAGCTGGAAGCTAAATAAATTCGCTCTGAGACAAATTACCTGCTGGCGAAATTTTTCTGTGACAGGGCTTTACCCTGGATTTGGGGGTGAGATAAGCTTTCGCCGAGCACTGTACGAATATACAGCTATCAGGATGAGAATATGTCTAAGCACATGAATGCAGCACCCCAGCAGCATCAGGAAATGACCGGAGTAGAGCGGCTTGGCCTGCGGGTGTCGTCGATGATCAACCACCCGCTCGCACAGACGCAGCGCTGGGTCGTTGTGCATCGCCTGGATACCGACGGTGATGCGGAGTGGGAGGAAGTGATGGGCCTGCTGTCCGACACGCCTGAGTTGGACCTGACGTTCAACGACGACGAAAGCGTCACCGTGCGCTGGGAGCGTAGCAGTGTGGAGGAGCGTGACGACTTTATCGTCGAGCAGTTCAGCAAGGAGGAGGTTGAAGCGGCAGCGCCTTTCTGAGCGTTATGCAAAGCCCGCCAGGGTGGCGGGCTTCGGCTTCATACCAGGTGCGCATTCCACACCAAGAGCACCCTGGCCTGAATGTAGGTTTCTTCCCGGCGAATCATGCGGTCCTTGTGCCGCGAGTTGTCGGAAATCATCTCGAAGTGGTCATCGTCAGCGATCTGCAACCGCTTGATATAGATGTGATCACCCCAGGAGAAGAAGTAGATGCCATCGCCGACAAACTCGCGGATGCTGACATCGACGATCAGCGGGTCGCGGTGCTTGATGGTCGGCTCCATCGACTGGCCCCAGCCGGTGATCATCTTGAGGTGGTGGTGTTCAGTGAACGCCACACCCAGCTCGCGAAGATGGCTGGGGCTGACGCGAACGTCCTTGAACATCTCGGGGTAGTCGTGGGGGATCTGGCCACCGCCCATGGCGGCCCGCACATCGTAGTGGGCAATCCACACTTCGTCACCGACCAGGCCCGGGCGAACAAAGTCAGCCTTTATCAGCGTGGCATCCTGCGGTTCTTCTGCAGCGGCCAGCAGCCTTTGCCGGGTTTCTTCAGGGATTCCCTTGCCGCTTCGGGCAAGCATCTGCATGACCAGGTCGGCCGCCGAAAGCTTGCCTTCGCCCGCTTCGACCGACGGCTGCACGGGGTCGCCTGCCGACAGTGCGTCGAACCAACCCCGGGGCAGGCCTTCGATGCCCTCGATTCTGCGGGCCACATCATCGCCCAGGTTTTTCGCGGTCTTGTCGGAAAGAATCTGGCTCAGGTGTGCAGGCGCCATCCCCCAGCGTTCTGCGCAGGATCCCTTCTTCTGGCTGCCGATAAGCTTGACCAGGTTGTGCTTGCGAATGTCGTAGATGTCCATAGGACGAAGCATGCCAGTGTTTAGCTTGCTGCTAAATGTGCGCATGGCTAAATTAGCTCTTGTTGCAATGTTAGCTGTAGGCTAAATTAAATCCATCAACAAGAAAAGCCACTGAGGCATTTTTGTCCAGGGCTCGTCGCATCATCATCGGTAAAGAGGTTTACATGGATCCGACCGACCTCGGCCCGGGCACAGTCACTTGGCTGAGCGGCACGGGCACTGTGCTGCTAGGTGCATTTCTATGGCTGCGCAAGTGGCTGTCCCGGGATGCAGCCGAGCGTGCGATGGACAACGCAGATATTGCAGTTATCCGCCGCCTGACCGAGTTGCTGGACATTGAGCGGGACGCCCGGCGAGAGGCAGAAGCCAAAGCTGATCAGCTCGCCAGGGAGCGCAACGATCTGGTGCTGACCGTAGGGCGGCTGCAAGGCAAAGTGCTGGCGCTGACGAGCCAGCTGCGGCGTAGCTCACAACGCTGAGCCAACATTATGGTGACAGGGCCGGCAAAAAACCAAAAAAAAGCCCGCCAAATTGGCGGGCCATAAGGGCGTAGGGAGCAACGCACAACAAATTCGGTCAGGCGACCAAGGTGCCTGGTTGCAGCTGTTCAGCCAGGGCTTGGGCCGAGGCAAGGGATGGCATTGGCCCGCTCACGGCTTCGCCGTTGCGCACCAGGTACCAGCATGCCAGCAGGCCCTGCTCACGCAGTGAAGTGGGGACGGCGCTGCCGACAACGGACATGATCTGGATAGTGGCCATGAGGACCTCCTGTGAAACATGGCTCTACCATACGCAGCAGCCTGGGCGGTTTGAAATCAACTTCCTCGATAGTGGTCATTAGTTCTATCAACCCTTACCAGCGCGGTGGGCCGTAATACACCGGGGGCGGGCCGTAGTAGGTGCGATACCCCGGGGGCGGTGGTGCCGGCGCGTAGTACGGCTGGTAATACACCGGCTGCGGCGGTGGTTGCACGTAGACCGGCGGCGGCCCGTAATAGACCGGCTGGCGTTCGACGTACACCGTACGGTCACGCCCGCCATAAACCGTCGCGCCGACCACAGCGCCGACCACCGCCGCACCCAGGAGCGGGCCCGGCCCATACCAGCCACCGCCGCCATGGCCGCCGTGGGCAGCAGCGGGCCCGCTGATGGCCAAGGCGCCGACCAGCAGGGCGATTCCGGGAATGTGACGGTTCATAGAGCAACCTCGCAGAGAAACCCCACGTTCGGGGCCTTACTAATATGACTCCAGTCTCTGTCAGCTGAGCACAGGGGAACGGTAAAGGTTGTGTAAGGGACGACCAGTGGTTGGCTCTGTTACGCTGAACAAACGTTTCAGTTATGACAAAGGAGCAGGTTATGTCGACAACTCCCAGCAGGGATACCGTGCTGTGCATCTCCCTGGCCGGCCGCCCCGGCACCTTCGGCGTTCGTTTTCACAACCACCTGTACCAGCAGTTGGGCCTGGACTTCTACTACAAGGCCATGCGCACCGATGACCTGCCTGCGGCGGTGGCGGGGATCCGCGCGCTGGGTATCCGCGGTTGCGGCGTGTCGATGCCGTACAAGGAGGCCTGCATGGCACTGGTCGACGAAATCGACCCGTCGGCAGCGGCCATCGAGTCGGTCAATACCTTGGTCAATACCGATGGCCACCTGAAAGCCTACAACACCGATTACCTGGCCGTGCGCCAGTTGCTGGCGCAGCATCAGGTCGATCCGGGCACCGCCTTTGCCTTGCGTGGCAGTGGTGGGATGGCCAAGGCCGTGGCCAGTGCCCTGCGTGATGCCGGCTTTGCAGAAGGCATCATCGTTGCGCGCAACGAGCAGGCCGGTCGGCAACTGGCGGATGTGTGCGGCTATCGATGGGTGGCGGAGCTGGGCGACATCTGCCCGCCGATGCTGGTGAACGTGACGCCGATCGGTATGGCAGGCGGGCCGGAGGCAGAGGCGCTGGCGTTTTCCGAGCAGGCCATAGCGGCGGCGGAGCGGGTGTTTGATGTGGTGGCGATGCCGGCACAGACGCCGTTGATCCGCCGGGCCCAGGCGTTGGGCAAGCCGGTGATTACGGGGTTGGAGGTGATTGCGCTGCAGGCGCTGGAGCAGTTTGTGCTGTACACGGGTATCCGGCCGACGCGGGCGCAGGTTGAGGCCGCAGTAGCTTACGCCCGGGAGGGCTAGTTACTCCTGTGCTGGCCCCTTCGCGGCTAAAGCCGCTCCCACAGGTACAGCAGAGCATCCGAAATCTGTGGGGCACCTGTGGGAGCGGCTTTAGCCGCGAAAGGGCCAGTACAGACCATAAAAGGGTCAGAACACCTTGTGCCCGTCATCCAGCTGCTGGTCGACCAGGGCCCGGCCATGGGCCAGCGACACATGCTGCGCATTCTCAAGGCTGGAAAAAAACTTCATTGGCATCGACAGGCGCTTGCTGGTATGCCCGTCGGGCGCGGTGATCATGCAGCCGGCGGCGTAGGGCAGGGGGGAGTCGGGGTGGGGCATCACGCTGGCGGTGATGGTGTGCTCGCGGTATTCACAGTGAAGAGATTGCATCGTCCTTACCTCGCTGTGGCATGTGAAGCAGTTACCTTCATATACCACAGCAAGGGGCCGGGAGTTCCCGGCCCGACGAGCGAACAACGACCAACGCTTAGCCCTTGAGCTCGGTCGGCTGGATCACTTCGACCCAGTAACCGTCCGGGTCCTTGACGAAGGCCAGGTGGTTCATGCGCCCGTCCTGCAGGCGTTTCTGGAAGGGTACTTCCAGTGCTTCGAAGCGCGCACAAGCTGCGCGCACATCCGGCACGGAGATGCAGATGTGGCCAAACCCGCGCGGGTCGGTGTTGCCGTTGTGGTAAGCAAACTCGGCATCGTTTTCGGTGCCGTGGTTGTGGGTCAGCTCCAGTACGCCAGGGATCGACTTCATCCACTGGTGGCGTGCGGCGTCATCGGCGGGAATCTGCGCCGGGTCGACCAGGGCCAGGAAGTACAGGCTGAAGGCGGCTTCCGGGAAATCGCGCTTGTCCACCAGGCGGAAGCCCAGCACGCGGGTGTAGAAGTCCAGCGACTTCTCGATGTCCTTGACCCGCAGCATGGTGTGGTTGAAGACGAATTGGGCGGTAGCGGCATCCGGTTGGGCGGTGACGCCAGGCAGGGTTTGCAGATCGTGCAGGCTCATGGGAACTCCTGAGACGGGGCCGGGCGCAGGGCACCGGCAAAACAGACAGGCTGGCCATGATACGGCAGTGCGCTGATTGCGCAAATGAAAGCGCCCTGCACAAGGCAGGGCGCTAGAATTAGAGGCCCGCATGTGCGGGCGCGTGGGGTCGCTAGTCCTTTAGCTGTCTCGATACTGAGCCAGCCCTTGTGAAAAAAGTGTGAAGCAAGTGTGGACGTTTCATCGGCGTACCCAGCTTTCTACCGTGGCGCCCCCGTACTGTTCTTTCCAGGCCTTGAGGCCCCGGTGGTTGCCACCTTTGGTCTCGATCCGCTCGCCGGTGTGCGGGTTCTGATAAACCTTTACCACGCGCGGACGGCGCTGTTGTTTGGGCGCTGTGCTGGTACCCCTGCTTACCGCTTTGGGGTCGAGGATGGCGATGATATCGCGCAGGCTCTTGTCATAGCTTTTCATCAGGCCGACTAGTTTCTGCTCGAATTCGATTTCGCGTTTGAGGCCGGCATCCTTTTTCAAGGCTTCCAGTTGCGCGATCTGCTCCTGGAGCGCTTTTTCGGCAGCACGAAACTCTGCAAGTCTGGACACTGTAATCACTCCTGTACGTCGGTCGTGGCAGGGCGTGACGAACATTGAATACGCATAAAAACGCCAGCCACGCGGGTGGGTTCCGCTGTTCGCTGATATCGAGTGTAGTCATTCATGGGTACTTGGTAAACTGCTAACTTTTGTAAGTAAGGCGGGAACTTTCCTAGTTTTGCGTGCGGTATTTTCCGGGTTTTTTGCGCCTGCCCTTCGGCACGTTTAGACCATGGTCCAATGGCCTGTGCCAGAGCCTTTGCGCGATCATTTCAGATGATGGCCGGCGATTGTTCGGCCTTGTCGCAGTGCCGTGGCCAGTTCGTGCCACAGTGTGTAAACTCGCCTTTGATTCTGGATGTTCCCTCGCATGTTTTCCCCTTTCCCCCTCGCCCCTGGGCGCCGTGTTGCCGGCCTGTTCCTGTTGTGTGCCGGCGTCAACGCCCAGGCCGCCGGTTTTCTTGAAGACAGCAGCGCCAAGATTGAAGCACGCAATGTCTATTTCAACCGGGATTTTCGTGACGGCCATAGCAGTTCCAGCCAAGGTGCGTCCAAGCGGGAAGAATGGGCTCAAGGTTTCATCCTTAATGTGCAGTCGGGTTATACCCAGGGCCCGGTAGGTTTTGGCGTGGATGCGCTGGGCATGTTCGGTTTCAAACTCGACTCCAGCCCGGCCGACAGTAACAGCGGCTTGCTGCCTTCTTCCGGGCATGATCCTCGGCACTCGGCTGACCAGTACGCGAAGATGGGGCTGGCGGCCAAGGTCAAGGTGTCCAATACCGTGTTCAAGTACGGCTCGATGATGCCCGATGTGCCCTTGCTCAAATACAACGATGGCCGCCTGCTGCCTACCATGTTCCATGGCGCCATGCTCACGTCTGAGGAAGTGCGCGACTTGAAGTTCACCCTGGCCCGCCTGGACAAATACACCGCACGGGATTCGACCGACCGCCAGGACATTCGCGTGCACTGCAAGAACAAGCGCTATGCCTGCGATATCGAAGCCGACCACTTCGACCTGGCTGGTGTCGATTACCGCTTCAACGAGCGAATCAGTGCCCAGTACCAGGTGGCCAAGCTGGAAAACATCTACCGCCAGCACTTCCTCGGCCTGGTCGCCAGCCAGCCGTTGGCGGTGGGCAGCCTGTCGGCTGACCTGCGCCTGATCAAGAGTGATGACATTGGCAATGCCCGCGCGGGTGCAATCGACCATCGCGCCTTCAGCGGCATGCTCGGCTATAGCCTGGGCGGCCACAAGATCAGTGCCGGCTGGCAGCGGATGTATGGCGACAGCGCCATGCCCTACCTGGATGGCAGCAACCCGTACCTGGTCAACTATGCCCAGGTCAACGACTTCGCCGCCGCTCAGGAGCGTTCCTGGCAGGTGCGTTACGACTATGACTTCAAGGCGCTGGGCGTGCCCGGCCTGACCTTCTTCACCCGGTACATCAACGGCGACAATATCAAGGTGCCGGGCAGCAGCGCCGAAGGCAAGGAATGGGAGCGCGACACCGAGTTCAAGTACCAGGTGCAAAGTGGCACTTTCAAGGATGTCAGCGTGCGCCTGCGTAATTCCACCTATCGCAGCAACTATGAGAAGTGGGCGCGTGACATGGATGAGACACGTGTCATTGTCAGCTACAACTTCTCGATCTTCTAGGCGAGCTTTTTGCCAAATACCGGCGGCCGCCTGACAATGGCTGCTGGTTCCCGCAAAGGGCAGGGCAATGAAAGACCTCTTGTTGATTGGCATCGGTGCGGGTGACCCGCGCCAGATCACTTACGAAGCAGTGGATGCGCTGCGTAGCGCCTGCGTGTTCTTCGTGCTCGACAAGGGCGGCGAAAAGGATGCGCTGGTCCGCCTGCGCAAGGCCATTCTGCAACGCTACCGTCCCGAGGGTGGCTATCGCCTGGTGCAGGTGGCCGACCCCTTGCGCGATGGCCAGGCGGATGACTACCTGGGCGCGGTGCAGGACTGGCATCGACAGCGAGCTGCGCTGTATGCCCAACTGATCGAGCAGGAGATTGGCGATGGGGAAACCGGCGCCTTTCTGCTGTGGGGCGAGCCAACCCTTTACGACAGCACCCTGCGTATTCTCGACCTGGTCCGCGAACGTGGCCTGGCGCTGCGCCTGCGGATAATCCCTGGCATCAGCAGTGTGCAGGCGCTGGCGGCGCGGCACCAGGTGCCGCTCAACCGCATCGGCGAGCCTCTGACCGTGCTGCCAGGGCGGCGCCTGGCCGGGCAGGGGCCTATCGACAATGTGGTGGTGATGCTCGACGGGCAGTGCGCGTTTGCCCAGCTTGATGACCCGGAGCTGGTGATCTACTGGGGCGCGTACCTGGGGACCGAGGATGAAGTGCTGATTGCCGGGCCCTTGCAGGCGGTGAAGGCACGCATACTGGAAGTGCGGGAGCAGGAGAGGCGGCGCAAGGGGTGGATCATGGATACCTATCTGTTGCGCAGGGAGCTCTGAGCTGTGTTGCCTGTACTGGCCTCTTCGCGGGTAAACCCGCCCCCACAGGGACTCCACAGCGTTCGAAACGGTGCGGTCCCTGTGGGAGCGGGTTTACCCGCGAAGGGGCCGGTACAGGCAGTCCCAATCTCAAACCGGACCGAGCATGGCCACCACCTTGTCGCGCAACTGGTCGATGCTGAACGGCTTGCCGATCAGGTGCATGCCCTCGGGCACATTGATACTGTCGGCATAGCCACTGGCGAACAGCACGGGCAGCAACGGGCGCAACTCGCGTGCTTTGCCCGCCAGTACCTCACCGCGCATGTCCGGCAAACCCACATCGGTCATCATCAGTGCCAGTGTCTGGTTCGGGTCTTCGAGCACCCGCAGCGCGGCTGCGGCGTCTTCGGCTTCGATGACCGAGTAGCCCAACTCGTCGAGCACTTCGACCATCAACATACGGACGATGTCGTCATCTTCGACTACCAGAAGGTGCATGGTTTGGGTCCTGTGCAATGAATGTCTTTAATCTGTGCTCCGGTTGGCAGCAGAAGTTCCCGAGGATACCGATCCCTGCAATCAGATGGAACGATTGGCGCACTGCGCCTTCAAATACTGGCTAAATGCCCTGCCAGACCCGGTAAAGCTGGTTAGACTCGCTTATCAGGACGGCGCAGTGGCAGATAACAACAATCCGCCACTCTTTTCCAATGGACTTTTCTTGCTCGGGCGTTTTCACATGATTCAAGCAGCCTCGATGGACCAGCGAAGCTTCCGCAAACTGTTGAGCCGTAACATCGGCCTACCCTTGGGGGTTGGCCTGCTGGGCGCGGTGGCCTTCGTCGCGGTGATCAATTACCTGCTTTCGGCCATGCAGTGGGTCGAGCACACCGACCGGGTGATCGGCAATGCCAACGAGACGGTCAAACTGTCGATCGACATGGAAACCGGTATGCGCGGCTTCCTGATCACGGGTGACGAGCGTTTCCTTGACCCCTACGAGGTGGCCAAGCCACGTATTCTCGGCAGCCTGCAAAGCCTGCGCGCGATGGTCGAGGACAACCCGCAGCAGGTTGATCGCATCGACCGGCTGATTGCCTTGCAGCACGCCTGGAACGACTTCGGCAACGAGATGATCACCCTGCGCCGCACCCAGGGCGATTACCAGGCCTCAATCGGCAATGGCCGGGGCAAGCGCATCACCGATGAAATCCGCAAGGAATTCGATGGCCTGATCAGCACCGAACAACAGCTGCGCATGGCCCGGAACGAAACGGTCAGCTCGGTTACTGTGACGGCGATTTCGGCCTTCGTGCTGTTCATCGTCAGCCTCAGTGGTTTGCTGGCGTACCTCGGCCGTCGAGACCTGCTGGCCCTGTCGACCAGCTACGATGAAAACCTTCAGGCCCAGCAGCGCTCGGCGCAGCGTCTGGAGCACCAGGCCTGGTTGCGCAACGGCCAGACCCAGCTGGCTCAACAGGTGCTCGGTCAACTGTCCTTGCCCATGCTCGGCGACAACATCCTGCGCTTCTTCGCTTCTTATCTGGGCAGCGTGGTGGGCGCCGTGTATGTGCGCGACGAGCATGGCCGCCTGGTGCGGGTGGCCTGTTATGGCCTGGGCGCCGAAGAGCAGGCCCGCGAGCAGATCAGGCTGGACCACGACGGCCTGTTGGCCCAGGCGGTGCGCGAAGGCCGCCTTTTGCGCCTGGACGACCTGCCAGAAGACTTCTATCGCCTCAGTTCCGGCCTGGGCAGCGGCTTGCCGCGCAGTGCGCTGCTGATGCCGGCCACCGAAGACGGTCAGATCAACGGGGTGATCGAGCTGGGTTTCCTGCGCCCTCTGCAAGAACGCGATGAAGAGCTGCTGGAGCGCGTCGGCGGCAACCTCGGCATGTCCATCGAAAGCGCCCGTTATCGTCAGCGCCTGCAGGAAGTGCTGGCCGAAACCCAGCAACTGAATGAAGAGCTGCAGGTGCAGCAGGAAGAACTCAAGACTGCCAACGAAGAGCTTGAAGAGCAGTCACGAGTGCTCAAGGAGTCCCAGGCCCACCTGGAGACCCAACAAGCCGAGCTGGAGCAGACCAACGAGCAGTTGTCGGAACGCACCGATGCGCTCGACCGCAAGAACGATGAGCTGGGCCGGGCGCAGGTGGAGTTGCAGGCCCGCGCCGACGACTTGCAGCGCTCGAGCAAGTACAAGTCCGAATTCCTCGCCAACATGTCCCACGAGCTACGCACGCCGCTGAACAGCTCGTTGATCCTGGCCAAGCTGTTGGCAGAAAACGGCGAAGGCAACCTCAGCGAGGAGCAGGTCAAGTTCGCCGAATCCATCTACTCGGCCGGCAACGACCTGCTCAACTTGATCAACGACATTCTCGACATTGCCAAGGTCGAGGCCGGTAAACTCGAAGTACGCCCCGAGACCACCCAGGTCGAGCGCTTGGCAGAAGGCTTGCGCGGCATGTTCCAGCCGCTTGCCGGCCACAAGGGCCTGGCCTTCGAGGTCAAGGTCGAGCCGCAGGTGCCGACCACCCTGTTCACGGACCGTCAGCGCCTTGAGCAGATCCTCAAGAACCTGTTGTCCAATGCCATCAAGTTCACCGAGCGTGGCCAGGTCAGCATGAACGTCAGCTTCCAGGCTGGCAATGGTATCGTATTCGCGGTGCGTGACAGCGGCATCGGCATTGCTGCCGATCAGCAGCAGGCGATCTTTGGCGCCTTCCATCAGGTCGATGGCACCAGCAACCGCCGCTACGGTGGCACCGGCCTGGGGCTGTCGATTTCCCGTGACCTGGCGCATTTGCTCGGTGGCCAGATCAATGTCGAGAGCACCCCGGGCCAGGGCAGTGTGTTCAGCCTGATTCTGCCGGAACGCTATGCCGCCGAGGCGGAGGACATAGAGCCGCAAAGCCTGCGCCCTGCCGTCGACGCGTTGCCACCTGCGCCGCAAGTGCCTGTGGCCGCTACCACCCTGCGCCCGGCGCCGACTTTCGCCGACGATCGCGAGCGGGCACCTTTCGATACCCGGTGCATTCTGGTGATCGAAGACGAGCCCAACTTTGCCCGCATCCTCTTCGACCTTGCGCACGAACTGGGCTACAGCTGCCTGGTGGCCCATGGTGCCGACGAAGGCTTCGAGCTGGCGGCCCAGTACATACCGGACGCCATCCTGCTGGACATGCGCCTGCCCGACCACTCGGGCCTGACCGTGCTGCAGCGCCTCAAGGAGCAGGCCGGCACCCGCCATATCCCGGTGCACATCATTTCGGTGGAAGACCGCGTCGAGGCGGCCATGCACATGGGCGCGGTAGGGTATGCGGTGAAACCGACCAGTCGCGAAGAACTCAAAGAAGTCTTCGCTCGCCTGGAAGCCAAGCTTACGCAAAAGCTCAAGCATATCCTCCTGGTGGAAGACGACGACCTGCAGCGCGAGAGCATCGCCCGGCTGATTGGCGACGACGATATCGAGATCACTGCCGTGGCCATGGCCCAGGATGCCTTGGCGCTGTTGCGCGAGAACATCTACGACTGCATGATCATCGACCTCAAGCTGCCCGACATGCTCGGTAACGAGCTGCTCAAGCGCATGACCGCCGAGGATATCCGCTCCTTCCCGCCAGTAATCGTGTACACCGGGCGCAACCTGACCCGCGAAGAAGAAGCCGACCTGCTCAAGTACTCGCGGTCGATCATCATCAAAGGCGCGCGTTCGCCGGAGCGCCTGCTCGACGAAGTGACGCTGTTCCTGCACAAGGTAGAATCGCAGCTGTCCAACGAACGCCAGCGCATGCTCAAGACTGCGCGTAGCCGCGACAAGGTGTTCGAGGGGCGCAAGGTGCTGCTGGTGGACGACGACGTGCGTAATATCTTCGCCCTGACCAGTGCCCTGGAACACAAGGGTGCCATCGTCGAGATTGGCCGTAACGGCCGCGAGGCCATCGAGCGCCTGGAGCAGCATGACGACATCGACCTGGTGCTGATGGACGTGATGATGCCGGAAATGGACGGCTTCGAGGCCACCCGGCTGATTCGCCAGCAACCGCGCTGGCGCAAACTGCCGATCATCGCCGTGACCGCCAAGGCCATGAAGGATGACCAGCAGCGTTGCCTGCAGGCCGGAGCCAATGATTACCTGGCCAAACCGATCGACCTGGATCGTTTGTTCTCGTTGATTCGTGTATGGCTGCCGCAACTGGAGCGAATTTGACTAGCGAACGTAACACCGACATTGAAATCCGCTTGCTGATCGAGGCCATCTACCTCAAGTACAGCTACGATTTTCGCAATTATTCCGGCGCCTCGATCAAGCGCCGGATCCTGCATGCGCTGCGCCAGTTCGACTGCCTGACGGTATCGGCGCTGCAGGAGCGCGTGCTGCATGACCCCGGCATGTTCATGCAGTTGCTGCAGTACCTGACGATCCCGGTCAGCGAGATGTTCCGCGACCCTGACCACTTCCTTGCCGTGCGCAACGAAGTGGTGCCGCTGCTGCGTACCTGGCCCTCGATCAAGGTATGGATCGCGGGCTGCAGCACAGGCGAGGAGGTGTATTCGATGGCCATCCTGTTGCGTGAGGAGGGCCTGCTCGAGCGCACCATCATCTACGCCACCGACATCAACCCGCATTCGCTGGACCGGGCCAAGCAGGGTATCTACTCGATGCAGAGCATGCGCGAGTACGAGGAAAACTACCGTCTGGCCGGTGGCCGTCGTGACTTTACCGAGTACTACACAGCGGCCTATGGCAACGCCATCATGGACAGCAGCCTGCGCGACAACGTGACCTTCGCCGACCACAGCCTGGCCACCGACAGCGTGTTCTCCGAGACCCAGCTGGTGTCGTGCCGCAATGTGCTGATCTACTTCAACAAGGAGCTGCAGGACCGCGCCCTCGGGCTATTCCATGAGTCGCTCTGCCACCGGGGTTTCCTGGTGCTGGGCAGCAAGGAGTCGGTGGACTTTTCGGCCTACAGCGACCGGTTCGAGCCGCTGGTCAAGCCCGAACGGATCTTCCGTAAGTCATGAACGGCGTACGCGCAGTGGTGATCGGCGCCTCGGCTGGCGGCGTGGCGGCATTGTTTGAAGTGCTCGGCGCGCTGCCACCGGCGTTCGCCTTACCTGTGCTCTGCGTGCTGCACCTGCCGGACGACCGCCATAGCCAACTGGCCGAAGTGCTGCAGCGTCGGCTGCATCGGCCGGTGCACGAGGCACGTGACAAGGAACGCATCAGCAGCGGGCAGATCTATGTGGCGGGTCCGAGTTACCACCTGTCGGTGGAACACGACCTGACGCTGTCGCTGAGCCAGGAAGAACCCGTTCATTTCTCGCGTCCAGCAATCGATTTTCTGTTCATCTCGGCGGCCGATGCCTATGGCGATGGCCTGCTAGGTGTGCTGCTCACCGGTGCCAACGAAGACGGCGCCAGGGGCCTTGCCTATATCAAGAACAATGGGGGCCGCACGATAGTCCAAGACCCTCGCGACGCACAGGTCGCCCTGATGCCGGAGGCCGCCCTGGCCCTGCACCAGCCCGACCATATCCTTACTCTGAGTGGTATCGGGCAGCTGCTCGCGACCCTGGAATACAGCGCATGCTAAGCCACACCACCGCCAAACTGCTGATTGTCGACGACCTGCCGGAAAACCTGCTGGCGCTCGATGCCCTGATCCAGGGCGACGACCGCGAGGTGCACCAGGCCCAGTCTGCCGAAGCGGCGTTGTCGTTGCTGCTCGAGCACGAGTTCGCGCTGGCCATCCTCGATGTGCAGATGCCGGGCATGAACGGTTTCGAACTTGCCGAGCTGATGCGCGGCACCGACAAGACCAAGAACATCCCGATCGTTTTCGTCAGCGCCGCAGGCCGCGAGATGAACTATGCCTTCAAGGGCTACGAGAGCGGCGCCGTGGACTTTCTGCACAAGCCGCTCGATACCCTGGCGGTAAAAAGCAAGGTCTCGGTGTTCGTCGACCTGTTCCGCCAGCGCAAGGTGCTGGGCCGGCAGCTGGAGGCCCTGGAGCATAGCCGCCAGGAGCAAGAGCTGTTGCTCAGCCAGCTGCAGGTGGCGCGATGTGAGCTGGAGCATGCAGTGCGCATGCGTGACGACTTCATGTCGATCGTCTCCCACGAGGTGCGTACGCCGCTCAATGGCCTGATCCTGGAAACCCAGTTGCGCAAGATGCACCTGGCACGGGGCAACCTGGACGCCTTCAGCGCCGACAAGCTGCAGGCCATGGTCGAGCGCGACGAGCGGCAGATCAACAGCCTGATCCGGTTGGTCGAAGACATGCTGGATGTTTCGCGCATCCGTACCGGTAAATTGTCGCTGCGTCCCAGGCTGTTCGACCTCGGCCAGCTGGTGCGCGGGTTGGTGGAAAACTTCACCGCCCAGGCCATGGCCCTGGACACACACATCGAACTGCAGCGCTGTGAAGCATTGAAGGGGGAGTGGGACGAATTCCGGATTGAACAAGTAGTGGCCAACCTGCTGTCCAATGCCATGCGTTACGGCGAGCGCAAACCGGTGCAGGTGCGGGTGTTCGAGCAGGAGGGCATGGCCTGGGTGCAGGTGCAGGATCACGGCATCGGTATCAGCGCCGCCAACCAGCAGCGGATCTTCCAGCAATTCGAGCGGGTCGCTGCCCAGCAAGCCAGCGGGGGCTTGGGCTTGGGGTTGTACATCTCCGAGCAGATCGTGCAGGCGCACGGTGGCCGGATACGGGTTGAAAGCGAGGAAGGCAAGGGCGCCACATTCACCCTGCAATTGCCGCTGGCAACATTCAAAGAACAAAACGACCAGGCTCGGGCAACCTCTGCGTAAGCCTGGGGTCTGATGGCCAACTGTAAGAATTTCAAGGCGTTAACATGAGTGAAGATGCACAAGATGTGGTGTTGGTCGTCGAGGATGAACCGGCGATTCGCATGATTTTGCGTGATTACCTGGCAGGTGAGGGGTACCACGTGCTGGTGGCCGAAGATGGCGAGCAGGCGTTTGCCATCCTGGCCAGCAAACCGCACCTGGACCTGATGGTGACGGACTTCCGCTTGCCGGGTGGCATCTCCGGGGTGGAGATTGCCGAGCCCGCGGTGAAGCTGCGCCCGGACCTGAAGGTAATCTTCATCAGTGGCTACCCGGCAGAGATTCTCGAGTCAGGCAGCCCGATCACCCGCAAGGCACCGATCCTGGCCAAACCGTTTGACCTGGACACCTTGCACGAGCAGATCCAGAGACTTTTGCGTTAAAGCGGGTGGCCCCATCGCCGGCAAGCCAGCTCCCACAAGTACTGCACAGGCCTTGAGATCTGCAGCGTAACTGTGGGAGCTGGCTTGCCGGCGATAGGGCCAGTACAGGCTATCGCAGGGTCCGCTCTATACCACCTGCCAACATGCTCTCCATCAGCCCCAGCCCCTGTTCCTCGGGCAATGCCTTCAACATCCCCGGCAACTGGTTCAGCAGCGTCGCCACCACATGCGCCGTGGCCACCAGCGCCTGCCCCTGCAACTTCGCCTGCGGCGCGATCAGCCTCAGCAACCCCGCCTCATAACGTTTGCGCAACAAGGCCAGGCGCGCCTGCTGGTCATCGCTCAGGCAGCACAAGTCGCGCTCCGCCAGCCGAAACTGCATCGGCCGCTCGGCATGCAATTGCCAGTGTGCTGCAATCAGGCAGCCCAGTGCCGAGGCCCCGCGTGCCATGGCCCGGCGGCCTTGGTCCAAAGTGGCCTGCAGTTCTTCGTACAACTCCTCGATCAAGTCGTACAACAGGTCCTGCTTGCTAGGAAAGTGGTGGTACAGCGAGCCTGCCGTCAGCCCCACATGGGCCGCCAGCTCGCGCATGCTGACCTGGCCAAAGCCCTTTTCGGCAAACAGCGCCATGGCCCGGTCACGTCGCTCCTCAAAGCTGGCACAGCGCATTGCGGCATTGACCGGGGGCATGGCGGCTTGTCCTCAGTAGGTGAAGAAACCGCGGCCGGTCTTGCGCCCCAGCCAACCGGCCGCGACCATTTCCTTGAGCAGCGGGGCAGGGCGGTACTTGCTGTCGCTGAAGCCTTCATGGAAGGCCTCCATGATCGCCAGCAGGGTGTCCAGGCCGATCAGGTCGGCCAGGGCCAGCGGGCCGATGGGCTGGTTGCAGCCCAGGCGCATGCCGGTGTCGATGTCCTCGGCGCTGGCCAGGCCTTCCTGGCGCACGAAGATCGCTTCGTTGATCATCGGCACCAGGATGCGATTGACCACGAAGCCTGGGCGGTTGCCGGCGGTGATCGGCGTCTTGCCGACCTTTTCGGTTACCACCAGTGCTTGGGCGTAGGTGCTGTCGCTGGTCTGCAGGCCGCGGATGATCTCGACCAGCGCCATCATCGGCACCGGGTTGAAGAAGTGCACGCCAATGAAACGCTCGGGGTGCTCGATGCTGGCGGCCAGCTGGGTGACCGACAGCGACGAGGTATTGGTAGCGATCAGGCAGTCGTTGGCGACGTTGGCGGCCACTTGCTGCAGGATGCGCTGCTTGAGCTGCAGGCTTTCGGTGGCGGCCTCGATCACCAGCTGCGCGCTGCTGAGCTGGGCGTAGTCGGTGCTGGTGCGGATGCGCGTTTTTGCCGCCGCCGCCTTGTCCGCACCCAGGGTGCCTTTGCTGACCTGGCGCTCGAGGTTCTTGCTCAAGGTGGCCACGCCGCGCTCCAGCGCCGCGTCGGAAACATCCACCAGCAGCACCTGGTAGCCAGCTACTGCACACACCTGGGCAATACCATTGCCCATGGTGCCGGCGCCGATCACGGCGATCTGTTCAATACTCATGTGTCAGGCTCCCTCAGACGCGCTCGAAGACCACGGCAATGCCTTGGCCGCCACCGATGCACATGGTGGCCAGGGCGTAGCGGCCCTGGATGCGCTGCAGTTCATGGATGGCCTTGGTCGCGATGATCGCGCCAGTGGCGCCCACCGGGTGGCCCAGGGAAATGCCCGACCCGTTGGGGTTGACCTTCTCCGGGTCGAAGCCCAGCTCGCGGGCCACGGCGCAGGCCTGGGCGGCGAAGGCTTCGTTGGACTCGATCACGTCCAGGTCCTGCAGTTTCAGGCCGGTCTTTTCCAGCACCTTGCGGGTGGCCGGGATCGGGCCCAGGCCCATCAGTTCGGGCTCGACACCGGCGTGGGCATAGCCCACCAGGCGCGCCAGCGGCTTCAGGCCCAGGCGACGCACCGCGTCACCGCTGGCCAGCACCAGGCCGGCCGCGCCATCGTTGATGCCGCTGGCGTTGCCTGCAGTCACGGTGCCGTCCTTCTTGAACACGGTCTTCATGCCGGCCAGTTGCTCGGCGGTGACGTCGCCACGCACGTGCTCGTCCACGGCGAACTGTACGGTGCCTTTGCGGCTTTTCAGCTCCAGCGGGACGATCTGGCTGTCGAAACGGCCTTCGGCAATGGCGCGGGCGGCGCGGCGCTGGCTGGTCAGGGCCAGTTCATCCTGCATTTCGCGGGTAATGCCATGTTTGGCGGCGACGTTTTCTGCGGTGATGCCCATGTGGAAGTGTTCGAACGGGTCCTGCAGCACGCCGACGGTATAGTCGATGCCTTGCAGGTCGCCCATGCGCGCACCCCAGCGTGCCTGCGGCAGCAGGTAAGGGCCACGGCTCATGGACTCGGCACCGGCGGCAACGGCCACATCGGCATCACCGAGCAGCAGGCACTGGGTGGCAGAGACGATGGCCTGCAGGCCCGAGCCGCACAGGCGGTTGACGTTGAAGGCAGGTGTTTCCTTGGGGATGCCGGCGTTCATCGCGGCAACCCGCGACAGGTAGGCATCGCGCGGTTCGGTCGGGATCACCGTGCCCATGACCATATGGCCGATCTGCTCGGCGGCCACGCCCGAGCGCTCGATGGCGGCGCGGGTGATGGCAGTGGCCAGGTCGGCCAGGGGCAGGTCCTTGAGCGAGCCTCCAAAACCACCGATGGCGGAACGCACGGCACTGACGACGTAGATTTCTGGGCTGCTCATAGAGGCTCCGTAAGCTTAGGCATGGCGGGACCGGGCCAGGCTCTGCGAGAATGGCCGGCGGTCCCGGAGTGGGATCGAGTCTAGGCAAAGGCTCTGTTGCAGCCTATGCCGGATCTGTTCAAACAACCTGGCACTTTTTGCCACTCAGCATAGACAGCGAAAACCACCATGCGCGATAGCGATTCGGTCGCCGTGTACTTTCTCAATGCCATGCTCCACGCCCTGCGCGACTGCCCAGCCGAGCGTGATGCGCAGCTGCGTGCCGTGGGTATCGACCCGCAACTGCTCGAACAGCCCCAGGCACGCGTACCGGCCAAGGCGTTCTCCGAGCTGTGGTTGGCACAGATTCAGCGCCTGGACGACGAGTTCTTCCGCCTCGACAGCCATGGCATGCCGCTGGGCAGTTTCGCCCTGATCTGCCGGGGGCTGATCCTTGAACCAAACCTGGAAAAGGCCTTGCGCCAGTGCCTGGGTGGCTTCGGCCTGTTCCTGCGCGACCTGCGCGGCAGCCTGACGGTGCGCGCTGGGCGCGCGCTGATCAGCGTGCAGTCGAACATCGCCGACCCACTGACCCGGGTGTATGCCGAGGAAACCTACCTGGTGCTGATGATCGGCATGTTGTGCTGGCTGGCCGGGCGGCGCATCGCCATCGACCGCACCGAGCTGGCCGTGTCGCGCCCGGCCCAGGACGACGACCTGCTGTTGTGGGGCCCGGACCTGCGCCTGGGCAGCGGGCGTACCGAAGTGGAGTTCGACAGCGCCTACCTGCGTTTGCCAGTGGTGCAGGACCTGGCGACCCTGAAAACCTTTCTGCGCAGTGCGCCGCAGGGGTTGGTGATCCGTTTTCGCAACCAGAACGGACTGGTGGCGCAGGTGTACCGGCATTTGCGCACCCGGCACTATGGGCAGTGGCCGACCTTGGCGGCGCTGGCGCAGCTGCAGGGGATCAGTGCCAGTACGTTCCGCCGGCAGCTGGAGCGGGAAGGGCGGTCGTACCAGCAGATCAAGGATGAGGTGCGCCGGGCGATGGCCTTCGAGCGGTTGCGCGAGGGGGTGTTGAGCATTGCCGAGATAGCCGAGCAGGCCGGGTTTCAGGAGCCGAGTGCGTTTCACCGGGCGTTCAAGAAGTGGACCGGGCAGAGCCCCGGCAGCTATAGGGCGCGGTTGGCCGGGCGTTAGTTGTTCCCTGTACGGCCCCTATCGCCGGCAAGCCAGCTCCCACATGTCCCCCACGATATTCGAGGTTTGTGGAGTATCTGTGGGAGCTGGCTTGCCGGCGATAGGGCCGGTACGGCGATCAATGAATGATCAGGCCGGCACCATGGCAAACCCGACCCCGAAGCGGTTCCAGGCATTGATGGTGGCAATCGCCAGGGTCAGGTTGGCCACTTCGGTCGGTTCGAAGTGCTCCTGCAAGGCTTCATATTCCCCCTGCGGTGCCCCACGCTCCGGCAGGCGGGTCAGGCTCTCGACCCAGGCCAGCGCCACACGTTCACGCGGGGTGAAGTAGGCGGTTTCGCGCCACACGCTCAAGGTCTGCAAGCGTGCTTCGGTCTCACCGGCCTTGCGCGCATCGTTGGCGTGCAGGTTGACGCAGTAGGCGCAGCCGTTGATCTGCGAGGCCCGCAGGCGCACCAGCTCCAGCAGGGAGCTTTCCAGGCCGCTCTTGGCCAGCGCCTGTTCCAGGCCGACCATGGCTTTGTAGGCTTCCGGGGCGTGCTTGGCCCATTCGATACGGTTGTGCATGGCTGTCTCCAAAAGGTGTGGGGTGGGAATGGCTCTACTGTAGCGCTGCCTTTTGGCCTCCCCGATAGCCAATTGCACACATAAGCCGGAGGCCAATGGTCCATTCAGGTGGCCACTGACAAGCATCCAATCTCTTCATTTCTGCCAGGGCTGGCAAGCCGGGATAATGGCCCGGTCCTGCTACCAGAGAACCGATGCACAATGAGAGCTGCTTTGAACCTGTTGCTGGTGATTCTGCTGGCGCTGAACCTGCGGCCGATCCTGACCAGTATCGGCCCGTTACTCGAACCCATGCGCGCCAGCACCGGCCTGGGCTACCAGCAGGCCGCCCTGCTGACGGCGTTGCCGGTGCTGTGCATGGGCCTGGTGCCGTTGCTGCAGCCGTGGCTGCGACGCTGGATCAGCGAGCACGGCGGCATGCTCGGAGGCCTGGCGGCCATTGCGCTGGCCTGCCTGTGGCGCCTGCAACTAGACAGCGCCTGGGCGCTGATTGCCAGTGCTGTGGTCGCCGGCCTGGGGGTGGCGGTGGTGCAGGGCATGATGCCGGGGCTGGTCAACCGCTGGTTCCCCAGCCGCCTTGCGGGGGCTATGGGTTTGTACTCGGCGGCATTGATGAGTGGCGGCGGCATGGCCGCCGTTCTTGGCCCGCATATCAGCGGCCACTTCGGCCACTGGCAGGTCGGCCTTGGCCTGTGGGCGATCCCGGCACTGCTGGCGCTGCTGGCCTGGGCCGTGCTGCGGCCTCGGCAGGGGCCGCCAAAGCTGGCCGGGGCCGCTGGCGGGCACTGGTTCGGCACGCGCCGGGCCTGGTTGCTGGCTTTGTACTTTGGCCTGATCAATGGCGGCTACACCAGCATGGTGGCCTGGCTGCCGGCGTACCACATCGAGCACGGCGGCAGCGCTCAGGGCGGCGCAGACCTGGTTGGCCTGATGACGGTCTTCCAGGTAGCCGGTGCACTGGGCTTGCCGCTGTTGCTGCGGCGCTGGTCTGACCGCCGCCCAGGCCTGTGGTTGGCGCTGGCAATCCAGCTGTCCGGCTTCCTCGGCCTGCTGCTGGCACCTACGCAGGCTTCGGGGCTGTGGGTTGCGATGATCGGTTTTGGCCTGGGCGCCTGCTTCAGCCAAAGCCTGACGCTGACCCTGGAGCACCTGAAGACGCCCGCCGAGGCCGGCAGCCTGGCGGCGTTCGTGCAGGGCATCGGCTTCATCATCACCGGTATCGTGCCGTATATCACCGGCTGGCTGCGTGACATGAGTGGCGACTTCCAGGCGTCGTGGACGCTGCTCACCGTGACGGTGCTGGCCATGCTGCTGGTGACCACCTGCTTCAACCCGCGTGGCTATGCCGCAGCCATCGCGCGCCCAGCCCCAACAGGCAAGCCCGTGCCAGTCAACTGAGGCGTTGCAGGGTATCGCGCACCCGGTCCAGTGCCGGGTCGATGTCCAGCAGTTCGATGGCGCCGAAGCCCAGCAACAGCCCCGGGCGCGCCGGCGCTTCGCTGAAGAATGGCGCCAGTGAATACAGGCCGACCTCTACCTTGCGTGCGAGGTTGGCCAGCAGTTCCACATCCACCCCGGGCGCAGCCAAGGCGCTGAGGTGAAACCCGGCGCTGGCGGGGATTGGGCTGAACCATGGTGCCAGGTCGCCACCCAGGCGCGCCAGGATGCGCTCGCGGCGAGCGCTGTAGACCTCGTGGCAGCGGCGGATGTGCTTGTTCAGGTGGCCTTCGCCCAAAAAGCGCGCCAACGCCCACTGCAGCAAAGTCGGGCTGTGCCAGTCACTGAGGTGCTTGGCCACGCAGGCGGCCTGCAGCACGGCTGGTGGCAGCACGGCATAACCCAGCCGCAACTCGGGTAGCAGGGTTTTGGAAAAGGTCCCCACGTAGGCCACCAGGCCATGCCGGTCGAGGCGCTGCAGGGCATCCGAGGCTGGCCCGTGGTAGCGGAACTCGCAGTCGTAGTCATCTTCGATGATCAGTGCGCCCAACTCGGCAGCTCGCGCCAGCAGGGCATGCCGGCGCGGCTCGCTCATGGGCATGCCCAGCGGGAACTGGTGCGAGGGTGTTACGTAGATCAGCCGGGTGCCGTCGGCGATCTGCTCCACGCACAGGCCTTCATCATCCACCGGCACCGATTGCAGGCGTGCCCCGAGGACCAGGAACAGTTGCCGTGCCGGCGGGTAGCCGGGGTCTTCCATAGCCACCTGGCAGCCTGGCTCGACCAGTACCCGGGCGATGAGGTCCAGCGCTTGCTGGGCGCCGTTGCACACCAGCAGGTCGGCCGCGCTGCAGTGCACGCCGCGGGCGTAGGCGATGTGGTGGGCAATAGCTTCGCGCAGCTCCGGCAGGCCCTGCGCCTGGAACTGCCGTTCGGGGTGACGCTGGCTGCGGCGCAGGGCGTAATTCAGGCAGCTGCGCCATTGGTCGAACGGGAACTGCGACTTGCTCGATGCCCCGCCGACAAAGTCATAGCGCGAGGGCGTTTGCAGCTGGCGTTGGGCGAGCACGGTGGCGCGCTGCTGCCAGCGTTCGAGGGATGCGGCACCGGCCAGGGGAATGCTGGCGGACTCATGGTTGCGCAGTGGTTGGCGCGGGGTGATGAACGTGCCACGGCCGACCACGCCGCTGAGCAGGTTGTCGTAGGTCAGCCGTGAGTAGGCCTCGGCCACGGTCTTGCGCGATACGCCCAGTTGTTCTGCCAGCAGTCGGGTGGGCGGCAGTTGGGTGCCAGCGGCCAGGTGGCCGCTGTCGATACCGGCGCGCAGTTGCTGGTAAAGCTGATCGGCCAGGCCTTTGCGGCCTTCCAGGCGAATGTGCAGTTCCATGGGGTGGTCCGGAGCGGGGGAGTGCTCAGGATAGCGGATTGGACAGGGAAGGGCATGGGGCTGCAAAGCAGCCCCATAATGCTCAGAACCGGGCGGTGCTCACGGTGATATAGCCCTTGTCCGCCACCGCGATGCGGATCACTGTCTCGTCCGCTGGCGCCTGGCGGTTGCGCTTGATACGCACGCCATCCACTGCGGCAGCTTTCAGGTGTTCGGTAATGGCCCGCCCGTTCGGGTCGAAGAACACCTCGCTGGCCAGCAACTCGATACGTTCGATCAGTTGCCGAGAGTGCTCGTCGGTGGCGCAGAAGAACATCACCCCCGACAGGTGGGGGTCTTCGTCGGGGTTGCTGATGTCATGGGTCAGCATTTCGCGCAGGCTGCTGCGCAGTTCGGCAATGGAGCGGGCGTACAGGTGCATACGGAACCTCCTCTGGATCGCGACCTTGCGTTGTCCAGCACCGATCTTGTTTTCTGCGTGCAGAGGCAGCAAGTAGGACGCTTCCGAGAGGGCTGTGGGAAATTTCTGAATGCGCCGAGCTACCGCCCTTGACTGGCAGGTGGTAGAGGCCGGCGGCAAACTTCGCCGGCCTGCACCGATCCCGTGTTGGGGACGCGTAGCCTCATCTAGCGTTGAACCTCCTGCTTGAAGCGTAACCGCCAGCCATGCAACAACGGTTCGGTATAGCCACTCGGCTGCTCACGCCCCTTGAACACCAGCTCCCGCGCAGCGCGGAAGGCATGCGATGCCTCGAAACCGGCCGCCATCGGCCGATACGCCGGGTCCCCTGCATTCTGCTGGTCGACCACCCTGGCCATGCGCTGCAGGCTCGCTTCCACCTGTTCGTCATCCACCACCCCATGGTGCAGCCAGTTGGCAATGTGCTGCGCCGAAATGCGCAGGGTGGCGCGGTCCTCCATCAGGCCCACATCATGAATGTCAGGCACCTTGGAGCAGCCGACCCCTTGCTCGACCCAGCGCACCACGTAACCGAGGATGCCTTGGCAGTTGTTGTCCAGCTCGGCCTGGATATCTGCGGCACTCCACGCCCGTTCGGGGCTGACCGGAATGCTCAGCAGGTCATGCAGCAACGCCTGGCGCTGGGCGCCCAGGTCAACCTGTTCAAACGCCTGTTGCACGGCGGCGACGTCTACCTGGTGGTAGTGCAGTGCATGCAGCGTGGCGGCAGTGGGCGACGGTACCCATGCGGTGTTGGCACCGGCCTTTGGCTGGGCAACCTTTTGTTCGAGCATGGCCGCCATAAGGTCAGGCATGGCCCACATGCCCTTGCCGATCTGCGCCTTGCCGCGCAGGCCACAGGCCAGGCCGACCAGCACGTTGCTGCGTTCGTAGGCCTGGATCCAGGCGCTGCCTTTCATGTCGCCCTTGCGCAGCATGGCGCCGGCTTCCATGGCGCTGTGCATCTCGTCCCCGGTGCGGTCCAGGAAGCCGGTGTTGATGAACACCACCCGTGATGCGGCACTGGCGATGCAGGCCATGAGGTTGACGCTGGTGCGCCGCTCCTCGTCCATGATGCCCATCTTCAGGGTATGCGCAGGCAAGCCCAGCAGGGCCTCGACACGGCCGAACAGCTGGTCGGCGAAGGCCACTTCGGCCGGCCCGTGCATCTTCGGCTTGACGATGTACAGGCTGCCTTCGCGGGAGTTGCCGCGGCGCTTGAGATCGTGCAGGCCGATCAGGCTGGTGACCACGGCATCGAGGATGCCTTCGGGGATTTCCCGGCCATCGCGGTCATGGATGGCCGGGTTGGTCATCAGGTGGCCGACGTTGCGGATGAACAGCAGCGAGCGGCCCGGCAGCGTCAGGGGGTGGCCGTTTGCACCCTGGTACTGGCGGTCGGCGGCCAAGGTGCGGCTGAAGGTCTTGCCGCCTTTGCTGACCTGCTCGCTGAGGTCGCCCTTCATCAGGCCCAGCCAGTTGCGGTAGACGTTGACCTTGTCGTCGGCATCCACGGCAGCTACCGAGTCTTCGCAGTCGATGATGGTGGTCAGCGCGGCTTCCAGGGCGATGTCCTTGACCCCGGCCAGGTCCTGTTGGCCGATTGCACTGGTCGGGTCGATTCGGATTTCGAAATGCAGCCGGTGATGCTGCAACAGGATCGCCGTGGGTGTGCTCGGCTCACCCTGGTGGCCATGAAGTTGTTCTGGATTCTGCAACCCGACCTGGCGGCCGTCGGCCAACGTCACGTGCAGCGTACCCTGGTTGATCGCATAGGCCTTGGCGTCGCTGTGTGACGCACCGTCGAGTGGGGCGCTAGCGTCGAGGAACTGCCGGCCATAGGCAATCACCTTGGCGCCGCGTACCGGGTTGTAGCCCTGGCCGCGTTCGGCGCCAGCGGTTTCGGCAATGGCATCGGTGCCGTACAGCGCATCGTAGAGGGAACCCCAGCGGGCGTTGGCGGCGTTGAGGGCGTAGCGGGCATTGCTCAGCGGCACGACCAGCTGCGGGCCGGCTTGCACGGCGATTTCGCGGTCGACCTTGGCGGTGTTGATCTGCACGTGTTCGGGGGCGTCGACCAGGTAGCCGATGCCTTGCAGGAAGTGCTGGTAGGCGGCCATGTCGTGGATCGGGCCGGGGTGCTGGCGGTGCCAGTTGTCCAGCTCGGTTTGCAGGCGCTGGCGTTCGGCGAGCAGGGCGCGGTTTTGCGGGGCGAGGTCGTGGACCAGGGTGCTGAAACCTTGCCAGAAGGCGTTGGCTTCGATGCCGGTGCCGGGGAGGACTTCGTCTTCGATGAAACGCTGGAGGGTGGGGGCGATCTGGAGTTCGTTTGGCATTGTGTGTTCGCTCGATGTTCGGTCTTCGGAAATTCAGTCGCCTGTGCGGGCCTCTTCGCGGGCTTGCCCGCTCCCACAGGTACTGGGCAGGAATTCAGACCTGTGCGATGCCGGTGGGAGCGGGCAAGCCCGCGAAGAGGCCGGTACAGAATTTACAGGGCAGCAGCCCCAGCCTTGGCCACTTGGGCGTCCTGTTCGGACTTGACCCCGGACACGCCAATGGCACCCACCACCTGGCCATCCACCCGCAATGGCACGCCACCTTCCAGGCTGGTCAGCAGCGGTGCGGTGACGAATGCGGTACGGCCACCGTTGACCATTTCCTCGTAATCACGTGTTTCCTTGCGCCCCAGGGCGGAAGTCCGGGCCTTTTCCACGGCAATGTAGGCACTGGCCGGCGCACAACCATCCATGCGCTCCAGGGCCAGGGGGTGGCCACCGTCGTCGACCACGGCGATGGTCACGTTCCAGTGTTGGGCCAGGGCTTCCTGGCGGGCGGCGATCAGCACACGGGCGACTTCGGCCTGGCCGATAACGAACTTGCTATGCATGAGGGGTCTCCGGGTTCAAGGCTGCTTCGACGATTTCGATCCAGTGCCGTACTGGCGTGCGCCCGGCCCCATCGAGGTGGGCCTGGCAGCCGATATTGGCGGTGGCGATGACTTGCGGTTTGCCGCTTTCCAGTGCGTTGAGGCGGTTGTCACGCAGTTGCAGCGACAGCGCCGGCTGGGTCAGCGAATAGGTGCCAGCCGAGCCGCAGCACAGGTGGCCGTCCGGCACCGGGGTCAGGGTAAAGCCCAGGCGCGTCAGCAGCGCCTCTACCGCGCCCCCCAGCTTCAGGGCGTGTTGCAGCGTACAGGGGCAATGGAAAGCCAGGCGTTGTTCGGCGCACAGGCCCAGTTGCTCGACCGGCTCATCGCGCAATACTTCTACCAGATCGCGGGACAGGGCGCTGACCCTTGCTGCTTTGGCTGCGTAGCGCGGGTCGTGTTCCAGCAGGTGGCCATAGTCGCGCACGAACGCGCCGCAGCCGCTGGCGGTTTGCACGATGGCCTCGGCGCCTGCTTCGATGGCAGGCCACCAGGCGTCGATATTGCGCCGTGCACGTTGCAGGCCTTGCTCCTGGGCATTGAGGTGGTAGTCCACCGCGCCACAGCAGCCGGCTTGGTGGATGGGTTCGATGCTGATGCCCAAGCGGTCCAGCAGGCGTGCGGCGGCGGCATTGGTATTGGGTGACAGTGCCGGCTGCACGCAGCCTTCCAGCATCAGCACCCGGCGTACATGGCGCGGTGTCGGGCGCTGGCCGGGTGGGGTCATCCGCGCCGGCAGCTTGCGCTTGAGCGTGGCCGGCAACAGCGGGCGCAGGGCTTGGCCGCCGCGGGTCAGGGCCTTGAACAGTGCCGGGCGCGGCACCACCGCGCGCAGGCCCTGGCGCAGCAGGCGCTGGCCAAACGGGCGCGGTACCTGCTGTTCGACCACGGCGCGGCCGATGTCCAGCAGGTCGTGGTACTTGACCCCGGATGGGCAGGTGGTTTCGCAGTTGCGGCAGGTCAGGCAGCGGTCCAGGTGCAGTTGGGTGCTGGCGGTTACCGGCTCGCCTTCGAGCATTTGCTTGATCAGGTAGATACGCCCGCGCGGGCCGTCCAGTTCATCGCCCAGCAGCTGGTAGGTGGGGCACGTGGCGGTGCAGAAACCACAGTGCACGCAGGACCGCAGGATGCTTTCGGCTTCGTCGGCGCGGGCCAGCTGGCGGGATGTTTCGCTCAGGTTGGTTTGCATGGTCTGGCCTCACAGGTCCGGGTACAGGCGGCCAGGGTTGAATACCGCCTGGGGGTCGAGCTGCTGCTTGAGGGCGCGGTGGTAACGCATCAATGCGGCGGGCAGGGGCGCGCTGCTGGCTGCACCGGGGGCGTAGCAGGTGGCGTGGCCACCCACCTTGGCGATGTGGTCGCGAATTGCCCGCGCCGGTGCGCTGGATTTCAGCCAGCGCTGGGCGCCCCCCCAGTCGATCAGTTGCCGGCCGGGCAGGTGCAGCTCGCCGGTGGCGTTGGGCAGTGACAAGCGCCAGAGCGGCGCAGGGTCGTTGAAGAACGCCAGGCGCTGTTCGCGCAGGTCGCTCCAGAAACCGCTGTCGAGGGTATCGCCGCCCAGGCGCTGGCGTGCCGACTGCACCGAGCCTTCACCGCCTTCCAGGCGCAGGTACAGCGCGTCGCCGTCATGGCAGGCGGCGCTGATCGGCAGTGGCTGCTGCCCCCACTCGGCCAGCGCCTCCAATGCCTGGTGGCAGCCCATCGGCAGGCGCAGGCTCAGGCATTCGCGCGGCCGAGGCAGCACTTTCAGGGACACCTCCGTCAACAACCCCAAGCACCCAAAGCTGCCCGCCATCAGCCGAGATACATCGTAACCGGCCACGTTCTTCATCACCTCGCCACCAAAGCGCAGCAGTTTGCCGTGACCGGTGATCACCCGCGTGCCGAGCACGTAGTCCCGTACCGACCCGGCCCACGGCCGCCTGGGGCCGGACAGGCCCGTCGCGACCATGCCGCCCAAGGTGGCCTCGGGGCCCAGATGTGGGGGTTCGCAGGGCAGCATCTGGCCAGCCTCGTGCAGGGCTGCTTCTATGTCGCGCAGCGGTGTGCCTGCCCGGGCGGTGAGCACCAGTTCGGTCGGGTCGTAGCTGACGATGCCACGGTGGCTGCGGGTGTCGAGTACTTCGCCGGCCACCGGGTTGCCGAGCATGGCCTTACTGTTGCTGCCCTGGATACGCAGTGGCGTGCCCAGGTTCAAGGCCTGGTTGACCTGCTCCAGCAGGGCCTGGCTGATGTCGCGGTTCATGCTCATCAGAAGCGCTCCAGGTCGGGGAACGGCAGTTGGCCGTGGTGCACGTGCATGGCGCCGAACTCGGCGCAGCGGTGCAAGGTGGGAATGTTCTTGCCGGGGTTGAGCAGGCCCTGGGGGTCGAAGGCGGCCTTGACCGCGTGGAACAAGGTGATTTCATCGCTGTTGAACTGCGCGCACATCTGGTTGATTTTTTCGCGGCCTACGCCGTGCTCGCCGGTGATGCTGCCGCCCACCGCCACGCACAGTTCGAGGATCTTGCCGCCGATGGCTTCGGCCCGCTCCAGCTCGCCGGGCAGGTTGGCATCGAACAGGATCAGCGGGTGCATGTTGCCGTCGCCGGCGTGAAACACGTTGGCCACGCGCAGGCCGTATTCGCTGGACAGGTCACTGATGCCCTTGAGCACCCGCGGCAGTTCGCGGCGGGGGATGGTGCCGTCCATGCAGTAGTAGTCCGGGGAAATGCGCCCCACCGCCGGGAAGGCGTTCTTGCGCCCGGCCCAGAAGCGCACGCGCTCGGCCTCGTCGCAGGCCAGCCGCACCTCGCGGGCGCCGGCTTGGGTCAGCACGGCGGCCACCCGTTCGCAGTCGTCGTGCACATCGGCCTCCACGCCATCCAGTTCGCACAACAGGATGGCCGCCGCGTCCACTGGGTAGCCGGCGTGGATGAAGTCTTCGGCAGCGCGGATGGCCAGGTTGTCCATCATTTCCAGGCCGCCTGGGATGATGCCGGCGGCGATGATTTCGGCCACCGCCCGGCCAGCGTCCTCGACACTGTCGAAGCTGGCCAGCAGCACCCTTGCCACCTGAGGCTTGGGCAGCAGTTTGACGGTGACTTCGGTGACGATGCCGAGCATGCCTTCAGAACCAGTGAACAGCGCCAGCAAGTCGAAGCCGGGGCTGTCCAGGGCATCGCTGCCCAAGGTCAGGTGTTCCCCTTCGACCGTGAGAATGTCCACCTTGAGCAGGTTGTGCACGGTCAGGCCGTACTTCAGGCAGTGCACGCCACCTGCGTTCTCGGCGACGTTGCCACCGATGGAGCAGGCAATTTGCGAGGAGGGGTCTGGTGCGTAGTACATACCATGGGGTGCGGCGGCCTGGGAGATGGCCAGGTTACGTACGCCGGGCTGCACACGGGCGTAGCGGCCCTGCGGGTCGACCTCCAGGATACGGTTGAAGCGTGCCATCACCAGCAGGATACCCTTGGCCAGCGGCAGGGCACCGCCCGACAGGCCGGTACCGGCGCCACGTGCGACCACCGGTACACCGCGCTGGTGGCACAGCTTGAGCAGCGTCTGCACCTGCTCCAGGCGCTCGGGCAGTACTACCAGCAGCGGTACCGTGCGATAGGCCGACAGGCCATCGCATTCGTAAGGTTTGAGGTCTTCTTCGCGGTGCAGGATATCGAGGTCTGGCAGGGCACTTCGCAGTGCCTGCAGCAGCTCTGCCTGGTCCACGGCGGGCAGCGCGCCATCGACGCGTTCGTCGTACAGGATATTCATCGGCTCACTCGGCAACGGTTTTTGTTGTTGTTGGCAAAGCGGTCACCGTTGCAGCCTGCGCGTGCCAGCAGCAGTGGTCGAGCATGGCAGGCACTGGTCCTACCAGTTTTTCTTCCGGGTACTGGTGATTGATGGGTTTACCCGGCTAGATTGGGGCAAGTGGTCTAACTGGTCCTACCAGCAGGAGGGTGCGCAGTGGTTACTGATGGCAAGGCCAGGGTCGCCGACCAGGTGGCCGAGCGGGTGGAGCGGCTGATCGTCGATGGCGTGCTGAAGGTGGGCCAGGCTCTGCCTTCGGAGCGGCGGTTGGTAGATAAGCTGGGTTGTTCACGCTCGGCCCTGCGTGAAGGGCTACGCATTTTGCGTGGGCGCGGCATCATCGACACCGAGCAGGGGCGAGGCTCGTTCGTCGCCGACCTCACGGGGCAGGCGGGTACCACACCGTTGATGCACCTGTTCAGCTCGCAGCCACGCACGCTGTTCGACCTGCTGGAGGTGCGGGCGTTGCTGGAGGCCGAGTCGGCGCGGCTGGCGGCGTTACGCGCCACCGAGGTCGACCGCTTGCTGATTCGCCGGCGTTATGAAGAAATGCTTGCGGCCCACGAGGCGGCAGAGGCGCTGGACGCCCGTGAGCACGCCCGCCGTGACCATGCCTTCCACCGGGCTATCAGCGAGGCGTCGCACAACCCGGTGCTGGTACATACCCTGCAATCGCTCAGTGACCTGACCTTGAGCACCGTGTTTGCGTCGGTCAACAACCTGTATTGCCGCCCAGCGCAGAAACGCCAGATTGATCGGCAGCATGCGCGGCTGTATCACGCGGTGATGGAGCAACTGCCGGAGCAGGCGCAGCGGGCGGCGCGTGAGCATATCAACGGGATACGCGACAGTTTGCGGGAGATCGAACAGGAAGAGCAGCGCTTGGTCAGGGCGACCATGCGCATGGATGGCTGGGGGTGAAGTCGCCTGTGCCGGCCTCTTCGCGGGTAAACCCGCTCCCACAGGAAACGCACTAGATCTGAAGGCTGTGCAGTCCCTGTGGGAGCGGGTTTACCCGGGAAGAGGCCGGTACTGGCTGACTTCAATGATCGGCTATACGGTCATCCTGGGAAAGAATAGCCCTGGCCAGCTCTTCATCATTGGCCTGCAGCCCCGGATGATCCTTGCGGGCCTGTTCCAGCGCCGACTCTACATAGGCGCCACGGATCGCACCGCCGCTGGCGACGAAAGCCGAAAGCTCGTCACGGGCCGGGATGATCCGTTTGTCGTCCTTGAAGGTCGAATACAGCGAAGCGGAAACACCGGCCGAGGTGGCGACGTCGCCCGCATCGACGCGGGCCAGGGCAGCACCGGCAGGCAGCAGGAGCAGCAGCGCAGGGGCGAGGAGTAGGTGGCGCATGACGTGTTCTCCAGTAGCGTGAAGCACAGGGAAATAAACCACTCAGTGCTTAAGAGAGCCGAGCAGTGCAGGTAGTTCCCTTTGCGGGCTGGAGATTGTCGGGGCCGCCATGCGGCCCAATCGCGACGCAAGGCCGCTCCCACATGGATCGGCATACGCAGGACCTTGTGTGGGAGCGGCCTTGTGTCGCGATTGGGCTGCGCAGCAGCCCCCCGGCCCGTTCAGGCCAACTGGTAGGTGGTCTTCACCCGGGTGAAGAACTGCCGTGCATGCGTCCCCTGCTCACGCGAACCCAGGCTCGATGCCCCGTTCCCCCCGAACGGCACGTGATAATCCACCCCGGCAGTCGGCAAGTTGACCATCACCATCCCCGCCGAGCTGTTGCGCTTGAAATGCTCGGCATGACGCAGCGAGGTGGTGACGATACCGGCCGACAGGCCAAACGCCGTGTCCTCGGCGGCAGCGAACGCTTCGTCATGGTCACGCACCTTGAGTACGCTCAGCACCGGCCCGAAAATTTCTTCGCGGTAGATGCGCATGTCCGGCGTCACTTCGGTAAACAGCGCCGGGGTGAAAAAGTACGCCCCTGCCAGGTTGTCGATCCGCTCGCCGCCACACACCAGTTTCGCGCCCTGTTCAAGGCCGGCGGCCACGTACGCCAGGTTCTGCTCCAGCTGCCGGCTGTCGACCACCGGGCCGATGTCGGTGCTGGCCTGTAGCGCATCGCCTACCTCCAGTGCGCGGGTGCGTTCGGCCAGGCGTGCGACGAAGGCATCATGAATGCCTTCGGTCACGATCACCCGCGAGCTGGCGGTGCAACGTTGGCCGGTGCTGTAGAACGAGCCGTTCAGCGCCACCTCCACTGCCTGTTCCAGGTCGGCATCGTCCAGCACGATCAGCGGGTTCTTGCCGCCCATCTCCAGCTGCACTTTCTTCATGCCTTCGGCGGCCAGCCGGGCAATTTGCCGGCCGGTATGCTCAGAGCCGGTAAAGCTGATGCCATCGACCCACGGCGAACGGATGATGGTATCGCCGACGCTGCGGCCCGGGCCGATCAGCATGTTGAACACACCTGCCGGCAAACCGGCGCGGGAGATGATGTCGGCCAGCGCCCAGGCCGAGGATGGCACCAGTTCGGCCGGTTTGAACACCACACAGTTGCCAAAACACAGCGCCGGGGCGATCTTCCACGCCGGGATGGCGATGGGGAAGTTCCACGGGGCGATGATGCCGACCACGCCCAGTGGTTGGGTGAACACATCGATCCCCACGTCCTGGCGCACTGACTGGTACTTCTCGCCTTCGGCACGCAGCGCTTCCTGGGCGTAGAACTTGAACGAGCGCCCGGCACGGTCCACTTCGCCCAGGGCTTCGCGCAGCACCTTGCCTTCTTCGCGGGCAAGCAGGGTTGCCAGTTGTTCGCGGCGGGCGAGGATTTCCGTACCGATGAAATCCAGCGCGTCCGCACGCTGCTGCGGGTTGCTGCGCGCCCACGCCGGTTGCGCGCGGCGGGCAGCGGTGATGGCCCGCTCGGTCAGCAACTGATCCGCGCGTTCGAAGCGCTCTATCACTTCACCCGGGTTGGACGGGTTGTGGTTTTCCAGGACGTCGGCGCTGCTGCCGAGCGGGACGAAGGCGCCATCGACGTAGCTGCTTTTGGTGGCAAGGGTCATGCGGTGCGAATCCTTTTTTCAGAAACCTGGCGGGCGACGAAGTCGCTGATGTTGTCCACGGCGCTGTCCATCAGCTGCTGCATGGCGTCTTCGCTGCTCCAGGCGATGTGCGGGTTGAGCAGGAAGTCGTCGCGGTCGATCAGGTCGAACAACGGGTTGCTGGGGTGCAGCGGCTCCACTTCCACTACATCCAGCGCCACACCGCCCAGGCGCCCCTGTTGCAGCGCCTGAATCAGCGCCGCTTCGTTTACCACGCCGCCGCGGCCGGTGTTGACCACGATGGCATCGGGCTTCATCAATGCCAGTTGCCCCGCATCAATGAGGTTGTGGGTTTCTGGCGTGAGCGGGCAATTGATCGACAGCACGTCGCAGCTTTTCAGCAGCTCGGCCAGCGGCCGGCAATCGGCGCCCTGGCGCTTGCCGCCGCGGTCTTCGAACAGCACCTGCATGCCGAATGCCCGCGCCAGGTGTGCCAGGCGCAGGGCAATCGGGCCGCTGCCGATGATTGCCAACTGCTTGTCGCGCACATCGCGGATGCGGTGGTTGAAGTAGATGTTCTGGTACGGCTTGTCGCCGGCATGCACTTGGCGCATCAGGCGGCTGAACGCGGCCGGGCGGCGGAACAGCTCAAGGATCATCGCCAGGCTGTGCTCGGCCACGGTGTTGGCGGCATAGCCCGGTACGCTCGACACTTCGATGCCGTGGGCTTCGCAGTAGTCGACATCGACGATGTCGCGGCCGGTCAGGGCCAGCGAGATCATCTTCAGCCTGGGCAGCTGGCGCAGGTGCTCTTCTCGCAGGGGTACGCTGCAGGTCAGCGCCACCGTCGCGTCTTTCAGGTGCTCAAGCATCTGGTCGGGGTGGGTGTAGGCAAACTGCTGCCAGGTGTGCTCGCAGTCAGGGCGCTTGAGGCGGGTAGAGGGAGCCAGGCCTTCGTCGTCGAGGAGGACGATGTGTTCGCTCACGTTATTGTCCTTGTTTCTTCTGCGCGGGGACGTAGCCGGCGGGCGCCATGCCCACAAGCTGGCGGGTGATGAAGCCGGCGTCCTGGTCGTGGTCTTCCAGCGACTCCTTGCGCACTAGCGCATCGCGTACCAGGTGCGCACCAATGAAGCGCAACGGCTCTGGCGGCAGCAACTTCATCTTCTGGTTGACCAGGCCACAGTTGGCCCACTCGTCGTTGGCATGGGTGGCCAACGACTTGATGATGCGGCTGGCAAACACGGTGGTGGCCACGCCGTTGCCGGAAAAACCGATGCCGTAGCTGACGGTCTGGTGATGGTCGAGGTAGCCGAAGTTGGGCAGGCCCTTCATGGCCCGGTCAATCGGCCCGGTCCAACTGCTGACCACCGGTACATCCTGCAACTGCGGGTACAGGCGGCGCAGTTCGGCAGCGACCTTGTCGGCGGCCGGCGAGGGTTTTTCATACAGGTCGCCAATGCGCCCGGCATAGGCGAACTGGCCCAGCGGCTTGCCGAACACCACGCGCCCGTCAGGGGTGTTGCGCCAGTAGTTGAGCACGGTGCGCGAGTCGGTCATGCATTCGCCGCCGCTGAAACCGATGGCGTCGAGCTTGGCCTTGACCGGCGCGGTGGCGACCATGTCGCTGGACATGATCGCGATCATCCGGCGCAGCTCGGGGAATTGCGCGCCCCAGGCGTTGAGCGCCAGCACCACGTGGTTGGCTTTTACATGGCCTTTGGCGGTGTGCACCACAGGGTGCTTGCCGCGCTGCAGGTGAGTGAACGGCGATTTCTCGAAAATCTGCACGCCCAGTTTCAGTGCCACGCGGCGCAGGCCGCGGGCCAGCATGGCGGGCTGCACAGTGGCCGCGTTGGGGTCGAAGATGCCACCCAGCACTAGTGGCGAGCCGACGCGCCCGCGAATGGTCTGGCGGTCCAGTTCCTGGAACGGGTTTACGTCGAGTTTCTGCAGGCCGTCGGTGAGCACGCGCCAGGAGTTCATCTGCCGCTGGTTGGTGGCCGTCCACAGCCAGCCGTCCTTGCGGTACTGGGCGTCGATGCCGTGCTCTTGGCAGACGCTGCCGATCTCGTCGATGGCCGACTCGGCGGCTTCGCAGATGCGCCGCGCTTCGACATCACCGCAGATGGTGCGCACCGACAGGTACTTGCCCCACCAGTTGGTGGCCACGCCACCGTTGCGCCCGCTGGCACCCGAGCCGCAGCGGTCGCGCTCGACGATGACGATGGTTTTTTCCGGGTGCGCCTGTTTCAGGCGGATAGCTGACCACAGGCCAAGGAAGCCACCGCCGACGATGCACACGTCGGCTTGAATCGAGTCCTGCAGGGCAGGGGCCAGGTCGTTGTCCAGGTCAAGCGCCTGGGCATACCAGAATCCACGGTACATGAGGGGTGCCTCTGAGCATGTTTGTCTTGTGCCTACATGATGCTCAGCCGGGCGAGTGCGCTGATATTACAGCCATGACAATTGATAGAACGGCGCCGCCTTTTGTCACGCATTTCCTATTTGTGGGGATGCATATGATATGACGGACGCAGGGCGCGCTTTAGAATGGCGCCATTACGGATGTCACGAGGCCAGCGTCCATGTTTGCCGAACAACAAGAAGAACCGGTAAAAGCCCCCGTCATCACTGCGCAGGTCAAGCCAGAACTGCGGGTAGGCTTCGTGCTGATGAACCACTTCACCCTGGTGCCGGTAGCGGGCTTGGTGGACTCGCTGCGCTTTGCTGCGGACAAGTCATTCCGCAGCCAGCAGGTGTTCTGCCAGTGGGACTGGATGACGCTGGACGACCAGCCGATCACCGCCAGTTGCGGCATGCCCATTTCGCCGACCAAGCCGCTTAACCTGTTTGCCCAGTACGACTATGTGGTGCTGGCCGGTGGCCTGCTGGACGAAACCCGCAACCCGCCGGCCTGGCTGCTGGATGCGCTGCGTGAGGTGCATGCGGCGAATATCCCGATAATTGCCTTGTGCTCGGGGTCGTTCGTGCTTGGCAAAGCCGGGCTGCTCGATGGTCGGCGCTGTGCGCTGCATTTCACCTTGCGTGACGAGTTCAAGGAGCGTTTTCCCCTGGCCACGGCGGTGATCGACAAGAGCTACGTGGACGACCGCGGCATCATCACTTGCCCGGGCGGCACGGCCATTGACCTGGCGGCCAACCTGATCCGCCGGCATTGCGGCGCAGTGCGGGCGCAGAAGGGGCTGGAATACCTGCTGGTGGATGAGCGCGCCGAAGAGCAGGACAAGACGGCCAGCGAATGCGTGTACCAGAACGACCGCGTGCAGCGGGCGATCAGCTTCATGCGCGCCAACCTGGATGCCTCGATGACGCTCAAGGCCGTGGCTGAAGCGGTGGGCACCCACCCCCGGCAGTTGCACCGTGAATTTGTGGCTAATACCCAGGAGCCGCCGGCCAACTACTGGCGCAAGTTGCGCCTGGACCATGCCCGGCGGTTGCTGGTGAACACCAGCCAGAACATCACCACCATTGCGTTGGCGTGCGGGTTTTCCGATGCGTCGCACTTTATCTTGTGGTTTCGCAAGCAGTACGGTGAGACGCCGTACAGCTTCCGCAAGCGCAGGCATGAAGTGGAGCGGTTTGACTGGCATGGCGACAAGGCGGGGTTGGACCCGGAGCCCTAACAAGCTATCGCGGTCGGGTGTAGGAGCGGCCTTGCGTCGCGAAAGGGCTGCAGAGCAGCCCCAGGATCGCACATTCAGCACAGATTGCCGCGGCCGCTTTGCGGCCCATCGCGACACAAGGCCGCTCCTACAGGGACCGCGTGGGTGTCACAGCTGGCCGATGACCTGCATCCCCATCCGGCTGGTCCGTTTGCCGGGGCTGATACGTTCGATCATCTATTTGTTCCTTAGAACAGCACGTAAGTCTTGCGCAGGGTTTCGCGAATGTCCCAGACACCCTCGCAGTTCTCCGGGAACAGCACTGCGTCGCCGGCGCGCAGTTCTACCGGCTCGCCACCGTCGGGGGTGAAGGTGCACCAGCCGCTGACAATGTGGCTGAACTCACGGTTTTTCAGGTGCCGGCGGAACACGCCCGGGCTGCTTTCCCATACGCCGATGCTGGCGCCGACGGCTTCGTCGGTCTGGTCCTGGGCGGTGGCTGCCTGGGCGACGGGTTCACCGATCGGCAGGCGGGCCGGGGCAGGGGCACCCAGCGACGCGAGGGGGGCATTGCGCACGACAGTCAGTACTTGGTTCACGAAAAGGCTCCTTCAGGCTTTACGAACAGCGGGTTTGGTAGCGGTAGAGGTGCGGGTGGGGTTACCAAGCGCCGCGGCTTGCTGTAGGTCGAGCTTGCTGGTCTCGGGGGCGAGCCACCAGGAAATCAGGGCGCCGAACAGCGAGATCAGGGCGGCAGCGAACATGGTGTTGGCAATGCCGTAGGAGGCCAGGGATATCGGCACCAGGTACGTGCCCACGGCCGCGCCGATGCGTGACAACGAAGTGGCCAGGCCCACCGCCGACGCACGGATTTCGGTCGGGAACAACTCGTTGGGGTAGACATATTCAAGCACCTGGGCGCCGCCGATCAGTACGGCATAGGCGCCGAACAGCACCAGTACGGTCGTTGGCGAGGCATCCGGGAACACCCCAAGCAGCACCAGCGACATGCCCGACCAGAGGAAACTGTGGATCAGCATGTTGCGCCGTCCCAGGCGGTTGATCAGCTTGGTGGCCAGCAGGCAGCCCAGGGTGAACAGCAAGGTGATGGCGATGGAGCCAAAGGCCGCCCAGTCGCCTGTCAGTTGCAGTGCCTGCAGCACTTTGGGGGCGAACGAGTAGATGGCGAACAGTGGCACGATCGCGCAGGTCCAGAACAGGGTGACAAAGGCCATGCGCTTGCCGTAACCGGAGTGGAACAGCGACCACACCGACACCGGCTTATCGGTGGTCTGCTCCGGCAGGTCGGCAATGGAGTAGTCTGGCCCATAGACTTTCTTGATCACGGCGTCGGCTTCGGCGGTTCGGCCTTTGCTTAGCAGCCAGCGTGGCGATTCCGGTGTGCCACTGCGGGCAATCAGGAACAGCGCACCCGGTATCAGGGCGCTGGCCAATACATAGCGCCAACCGTCTTCACCGCCCACACGCAGCAGCAGTTCGCCGACCATGTAGGCCACGGCGGCACCGGCAAACCACATCAGCACCATGGCCGCCAGCAACGGCCCACGTTGCTTGCGTGGCAGGAACTCGGCCAGCAACGACGTGGCGATCGGGTAGTCGGCACCGACCGCGATACCGATCAGCAACCGCCAGGCGAACAGGGCCCAGGCCGACTCGACCCAGAACTGCGCCACTGAAAAACCGACGATGGCGACCAGGTCGATCAGGTACAGGACCTTGCGCCCGTACTTGTCGGTGAACCAGCCACCGAGAAAACCACCCAGGAACACACCAATCAATGCTGACGCGGCGATCAGCCCTTCCCACAGGGCCGACAGCTGCAAGGCATTGGTAATTTGCAGCATGGCGACGCCGATGATGCTCAGTACGTAGCCATCGAGAAAAGGCCCGCCAGCGGAATAGACCGTCAGTTTGCGGTGGAACCCGTTGAGCGGCGCATCTTCTACGGAGCGTTTGGAAACGGACATACGGCTTACCTCTTGTTGTTATGTGGTGCACTAACGTGGCGGCACTATGGCACCGGCTGGCGCGGGCGCCCTATAACGGCTCGGACGAGTCATGGGATGGGATGACTGTGGGTGGTGCGGACGGTGGAGCTGCTGCGCAGATACGGCTGAGGCGCTGAGAAGGACGCGGCGCGGGTGTAGCGGCAGGCGGGGCCGGCGATGCTGTCGTCGGCCCTGTGACGCTCAGTGCCCCGCCAGCCCTGACCGCGTCAACAACCCGTCCAGCACCACCTCGCATGCCGCCCCCCAGGTGGCGCTTACCGGCTGATGCATCAGCACCGCCAGGCCATCGGCTGTAAAGGTGCCCGGGGTGGCAATGGCTTGGCCCAAGGCCTTCAGCGTGTACGCCGGCTGCTGCCCGGCACTGGCCACGCAGTCTTGCAGGTTGCCCAGCACCAGCGCACGCGCTTCGGCTGCGGGCAGGCCTTTGTCCATCAGCCACTGCTGCAGGTCGTGCAGCAGGAAGTAGAACCAGCCATTCATGCACGCCGCCACGGTGGCCAGTTCGAATTCTGGCTCGCCGTGCAGCACCACCAGTTTGCCCAGTGGCCCCAGGTACTGGGTGGTGAGCGCATCGGGTGGGCAAACCACTACCGTGGACTGGTTGTACTGCGCCGCATACGACAGCATCGCACGCACACAGAGGGCGCCAGGGAACGCAGTGGACAGCTGTGCAAGGTTGACCCCGGCGGCGAGCGAAACCAGGCGCTGGCCGGGGCGCAGGTGTAGCTCATCTGCCAGTTCGGCGAGCGAATGCGGGCGCACGCCAAGGATCACCAGATCTGCCTGGTCGACCACTGCCTGGTTGCTCGGCAACACCTGGCAGCCATGCTCCTGGGCCAGGAGGGCTGCCCGTTGCGCATTGCGGGGTGACAGCAGGATGGGGCCCTCGAAACCGCTGCGACGCAGGCCGATGACCACTTTTTCGGTGAGTTCGCCCACCCCGAGAATGCCAAGGCTATGCATGGTGCCTCCTTGTCAGCTTTCCAGGCCGGCACGGCGCTGGCCCCAGTGCAGGTTGAGGTTGACGCCCGCGGTCAGCAGCGGCTCCGGCGGGTTGCGGTTGGGGCCTGCGGAGCCCAGCAGGAAGTCGATCAGCTCGTCGTGTTCGCCGCTCAGCCAGTCAGCCAGCAGGGTGCCGGTAGCGGTGCCACGGGTGATGCCAAGGCCGTTGCAGCACAGCGCCGCGTGCACGTTGGGTGCGAGGGTGCCGAAGTGCGACAGGTGGTTGCGCGACAGGCACATCGAGCCACCCCAGGTGTATTCGAACGCCATGCCCGACAGCATCGGGAAGCGCCGCTCGAACGAATCGCGGTGCTGGCGCCCGGCACGGGCGATGTGGCGTGGGTTGGCGCGGCCGTCGGCATTGAAGCTGAAGCTGTTGCGCACCAGCAGGCGCTGGTCCGGGGTGCGCCGCAGGGTGCTACCGAACGGGTCTGCCGGGATGATGCCCCAGGTGTTCTTGCCGCCCAGGCGGGCTTGTTCGTCCTCGGTCAGCGGGCGGGTCATGCTGGCGTAAGTGAAGATCGGCAGCAGGCGGCCAGGCAGGAAGCCGAAGTACGAGGCGAAGGCATTGTTGGTCAGCAACAGCTGGTCAGCGACGATCTCACCGTTGGCGTGCTTGAGGTTGATGCGCCGGCCCTGCTCGATGTGGGTGATGGTGGTGCGTTCATGCAGGGTCACGTTGCCCGGCAGGCTGTCGGCCAGGCCTTTGGCCAGGGCGGCGGGTTGCAGCAACTGGGTGCCCGGGGTGTACAGCGCCTTGCGGTAGAAGGTGGTGCCGAAGTGCTCGGGCAGGTCGCGGGCATCGATCATCTGGTAAGGCTGGCCGAGTTTTTCCAGGCCGCTGCGGTAGGCTTCGAGCACCGCCAGGCCTTTGTCTTCGACGGCCGCCTGGTACTTGCCGTCCGGGCGGATCTGGCAGTCGATGCCGTGCTGGTTGATCAATTCGCGCAAGATCGCCTGCGCGCGCAGGTTGAGCTTGAGGTTCATTCGCGCCGTGGGCAGGTCGCCGATGTAGTCGGCGGCGCCAATGTCGTGGGGCAGGTCGATGGCAAACCCGGAGTTGCGCCCCGAGGCGCCGAAGCCGACTTCCTGGGCGTCGACCAGGATCACTTCGTCGTCAGGGTGATGCAAGGCCAGTTGCCGCGCGGCGGCCAGGCCGGTGAAGCCCGCGCCAAGCACCACCCAGCGCGCCTCGCTCCGCCCCTGGTGCGCGGCGCGTGGCTGGCGCGGCGGGCTGAGGTGGAACCAGCCGCAACCGTTGTCGTCCGCGGGGGTAGAGGTGTTTCTGTACATGGTTTTTATCCGTGTTGTTTTCTCCACTATGGCATTGGCGGTTGGGCGGGGACTATGACGGGAGGGACGGGGAATGGGATGTTTTGGCTGAGGGCATTGACCGTTCCGGGCCGGGCGTGATCTGCTCGGGATACATGATCATTCAAAGGAAATTGAAGGTCCCACCATGCCCGACTACAAGCTGCATTGCTTCGCCGAATCCGGCAACGCCTACAAGGCTGCGCTGATGCTTGAACTCACGGGCCAGGACTGGCAGCCGGTGTTCGTCGACTTCTTTCATGGCCAGACCAGAGAACAAACCTGGCGTGACGAGGTGAACGAGCAGGGCGAGGTGCCGGTGCTGGAGCACGCGGGCAAGACCTTCACCCAGTCTGCGTTGATCCTGGAATACCTTGCCGAACAGACCGGCCAGTTCGGCCCGCGTGACGATGACGAAAAGCGCGAGATCTGGCGCTGGATGCTGTTCGACAACCACAAGTTCACCAGCTATTACGCCGCGTTGCGCTTCCTGTTCTGCCTGAAGAACACCGGCGAAACGGACGTGACCCGGTTCCTGCGCGAGCGTGCCACGGCGGCTTACCGCATTGTCGACGCGCACCTGGCGAAGACGCCGTTCATGGTCGGCGGCCGGCTGACCATCGCCGACCTGTCGTTGGCAGGGTACGTGTTCATGCCGGAGGACACTGGCATTGCGTTGGCAGACTTCACCCATGTAGAGGCGTGGAAGACGCGGATCCAGGGGCTGCCAGGGTGGAAGCACCCTTATGAGCTGATGCCGCGCACGGCATCCTGACCCATTCGCGGGCACGCCCCCTCCCACAGGTACTGCATAGCTTCAAGCTTGCGCTGTCCCTGTGGGAGCGGCTTTAGCCGCGAAAGGGCCGGCTCCGGCACTACAAGCCTCAGATCGACAACCGCACCACCCGGTTATCCAGCACCTGCTGCTGCCCGCGCCGTTTGTTCACCACCAGCTCGCCAATCGCAATCAGCCGCGTGCGCGTGATGTTGCGTGACAACCCCAGCAACTGCGCGGTATGCACCTGGTTGTAATGGCAGAACCGATAGGCCGAGCGCAGCAGGGCGTTTTCCACTTTCTCGTACAGGTCGCCCGACTGCTCCTCGTACAACCGGCTGAACGCCCGCTGCAGCAAATCCTCCACCCCATTGCATGTCGGCTCCTCTTCTTGCCGCTCGATGCGCAGGTTGGACAAACGCAGGTCCTGTGTCTGTATCGTACCTTCGCCACAGGTCAGCAAGCTGTGGTGGATCACGTTTTCCAGCTCGCGGATATTGCCCGGCCAACTGTATTCCACCAGCTTGGCCTGGGCTTTGGGGCTCAGTTCCACCGGCCCGTAGCCCAGCCGGTCGCTGTAACTGCGGATGAAGTGCCGGGCCAGCGGCAGGATGTCACCCGGGCGGTCGCGCAACGGGTGCAACTGCAAGGTCACCACGTTCAGCCGGTAGTACAGGTCCTCACGGAAATGCCCGGCGTTGATGGCCTTTTCCAGCTGCACGTTGGTCGCGGCCAATACCCGAACGTTGATCGGGATGCTCTTGCGCGACCCGAGCCGCACCACCTCGCGCTCCTGCAGCACGCGCAGCAGCTTGACCTGGATCGGCAGCGGCAGGTCGCCGATCTCGTCGAGGAACAGCGTGCCGCCGTTGGCCTCCTCGAACCAGCCGGCCTTGGCCGACAGGGCGCCGGTGAAGGCACCTTTTTCATGGCCGAACAGTTCGGCTTCCACCAGCGATTCAGAGAACGCGCCACAGTTGACCGCAACGAACGGCCCGTTGCGCCGGCCGCTGAGGTTGTGGATGTGCCGTGCGACCAGCTCCTTGCCCGTGCCGGTTTCGCCGATGATCAGGACGCTGGCCTCGCTGGGGGCGACCTGTTGCAAGTGGGCGAGCAGCGCCTGCGACCTGGGGTCTTCGAAGACCTGTGCGGTCGCCCTGATCGAGGTAGCCAGTGTCGGTGACGGGGGGAGGGTCAGCAGTTGCATGGGCAGTCCTCAGGAGTAGAAGGATGGGGCAGGGCGTTTGTCGTTGAGGGCCCACTCGCCGAGTTCGTGAATGCGGTAGTCCACCGGGTCGTGCAGGGTTTGCGTGCGCAGGTTGCGCCAGTGCCGGTCGAAGCGCAGCGAGGCATGGGTGGCACGGGCACCGGTGACTTCGAACAGGCGGTTGCAGATGTCCAGGCCGTGGCGGCTGGCGGCGACCTTGGCGGTGCCGATGGCCAGGGCCAGGTCGCCGCGCTCCTCGGCGGTGAGCGCGTGTTCCTTGGCCCAGGCGGCGTCCAGTTGGCGCGCGGCCCTTTCGATCAGCAGGCGCACGCTTTCCAGGCCGACCCAGAACTCGCCGTAATGGCGCAGCACGTAAGGGTCTTCGGCACTGCTGGCGGCGCTGGAGCGGAACCACGGCCGGCTTTCCTTCAGCGTGTACTGGCGGGCTTCGTCGAAGGCGCCCTCGGCAATGCCGAGGAACAGGTTGGCGAAGTGCAGCTGGGCAATCAGCGGCCGCAGGGCAGCAAACGGCGTGCTCAGGGGGCCCGGGTCGAGCAGCAGTTCATTGTGCTCGACCCGCACCCGCTCGAACGTGGCGCTGCCACTGTCGGTCTGGCGCTGGCCGATGTTGTTCCAGTCGCGGTGCAGGCTGATGCCGGTGCGGCCGCTGGGAATGGCGGCGATCAGCAGTTTGCCGCCGGCACGTTCGTCCACCGCCGAGGCGATGAGCATTTCCGAGTCGCTGGCGCCGGAGCAGAAGCTTTTCTTGCCAGAAAACTCGCACCAGCCGTCGAAGTGCTTGACCACCGTCCGCGTGTCCAGCGGGTTCAGGGCATTACCCCAAAACCACTGTTTGCGGGCGGTCTGTTCAAACCACGGCTGCCACTGGTCCGGGCGTGAGAACAGGCGCACGGTCGCCAGCATCAGGTGGTGAAAGCCGAATACATGGGCGATGGAGCTGTCGACCCGGGCGAACTCGCGCACCACCGCGAAGGTGTCGTGCCAGTTGGCGCCCTGGCCGCCGAAGGCCTGCGGGATTACCAGCGACAGCAGGCCGCTGCCACGCAGGGCATCGCGCTCGGCTTTTGGCGTGCCGCCGCGCTCGTCGCGCTCGACGGCGGTCTGGGCAAACTGCCCGGCCAGTTCTCGGGCGATGGCCAGGGCCGGGCGCAGGGGGGCATTTACCGGTGCATTCATGGCCGCTCCTCAGGCGCTTTTACGCAATGCGTGGTGGGCGCCGAACAGCGGCACGGCTCGTTCGGCGGCCAGGCGGATACGGGCGGCGAGGGCATCGCTGGACACCTGGTAGTCGGCCAGTTCCGCCTGACTGGCGAACACGCCGATGGGCAGGGTCAGGGCCTGCAGGAAGCTGAACAGCGGACGCAGCTGGTGGTCGAGCACCAGTGCATGGCGTTCACTGCCACCGGTGGCGGCAAGCAGTACCGGGGTGTCGACCAGGGCGTCCTGGCCGATCAGGTCGAACAGGTGCTTGAAGTGGCCGGTGAAGCTGCCGCGGTACACGGGGGTGGTCACCACCAGCAGGTCGGCCTTTTCCACCAGGCGCAGCTGCTGTTCGACGGTTTCGGGCAGTTCGCTACGCCACAGGGCACTGCCGAGCGGGCGGGCGATGTCGCCCAGTTCGATCAGGTGCGGCTTGATGTGCAGGTGCTCGCCCAGTTCGGCGACGATCGCCTCGGTCAGGGCCAAGGTGCGCGAAGGGCGGGAAGTACCGCCGGACAGGGCTACGACGTTCAGTGGGGTGCTCATGGGCAGGTCTCCGGTTCTGGTTGAGCGGGACTTTGCTTGAGCAATCGTCGTGCCGAATTAGAAAAATACATATAAATCAAGAAGTTAACAGCCTAAAAGAGCGTGCTGCTGTTGCCGGACGGGTGTTTCGTGTTGATCGGTTGTTGCGCTGCCAACAGTTGGCCAAGTGTTGGCGGCTGTGCAGTGGGGAAAGTTATAGAGGATTATTCTCTAGTAAAAAAAGAATAAGAATTTATATTGTTATTCCATTTTATTGTGGTACTGCTGTTTTGCCGGTACCGACGATGCCCTGCACGAAGGTCACCAGTTGCTCCCTGGCCGTCATTACCTTCCCCCATTGCGCCTGCCCGCACAGCAAGCCCATCACTGCATGGGCAATCGACCGCGCGCGCGGTGTCGTCAGGCCGCACTCGGCGGCGACGATGTCGCTGAGTAGCCCGATGTATTCAGCTTTCAACTGTTCAACTTGCAACAGTTGGTCCTCGTTCAGGTTCATGGCCTCCCGCATCAGCAACACCAGCTTGTCCGGGTTGGCCTGGCTGTAAGTCACAAAGGCCTGCACAAAACAGGGCAAACGTTCACTGGTCGCTCCGGCGCCTTTGAGGCATTGTCGGGTTTCGTACAGGAGGTCGGTCAGGCTCGACTCGATCAGCTCGAACAGCAGGCCCTGTTTGCTCTCGATATGGTGATACAGCGAGCCGGCGCGCAGGCCCAGGTGGCTGGCCAGGTCACGCAGGCCGATGGCTTGGTAGCCATGGCTGGCAAACAGCGCGGTAGCCGCGTCCAGCAAGCGGTCCCGGGCGTGTGGGGTGGGTACGGGCGAAAGGCTGGAAGCGGGCATGGCAGCACCTGTCGGCGAATTGATGTTTGACCAAATGTAAGACAACAGGCATCTTACGTAAAGACTCAATCGCGGAGGTGTTTTGTGGATAATCAAACGGTGGTGATCGTAGGTGGTGCCTCGGGTCTGGGCCTGGAAACAGCCCGACTGATGGTCAAGCGTGGGGCTGGCAAAATCGGCCTGATCGACCGCAACGAGCAATTGTTGGTACAAGCTGCAGAAGAGCTGCGCGGGCAGGGCGTGGAGGTGGCAATCGCAGTCGGTGACATTGCCCGCAAGGACACCGCCCACGCAGCCTTTGTCCAGATCGTCGAAGGTCTGGGGCGGGTGCATTGCCTGGTCAACAGCGCGGCCATCTACCCGCGCCAGGACATCTTCGAGATCACCGACGAAGAGTGGGACCTGGAAAACGCCGTCAACATCAAGGGCACCTACCACATGATGGTCGCGGCGGTGCGCCACATGCAGCAGTACGTGGCAGCCCCGGCGGTGACCGGGCGCATCGTCAACGTCACCTCGGTTGATGCCTTCAAGGCCCACCCGCAAAACGCCCACTATGCGGCGACCAAGGCTGCGGTGGTAAGCCTGACCAAATCGTTCGCCCAGGCCTGTGCCAAGGACCAGATCCTGGTCAACTCGGTGGCGCCGGCCGGTTTTGCCACCGAGCGCGCCAAGCAGTTGGGCTTCCTTGGCGAACTGGCCGCCGCCAACCCGCTGGGCCGCGCGGCGGAGCCGGCAGAAATCGCCGAGTGGATCGTGATGATGGGCAGTAGCCGCAACAGCTATGCCACGGGTGAAAACGTGATTGTCAGCGGGGGTTACATCTATGCCTGAAGTCGCATTCCCCGAGGGCTACCAGCGCGCGCTGGTCACCGGGGCTACCAGCGGTATCGGCAAGGCCATCGTGCTGGCGCTGCGTGACGCCGGCCTGCAGGTGATTGCCGTGGGGCGCAGCCCGCAGGCGCTGGCGGAGCTTGCTGGCGAGCCAGGTGTGACAACCTTGCAGGCGGATGTGCGCGACTACCGGTCGCTGGCTGCCGCGCTGGACGGGCAGGCGGTGGATGTGCTGGTCAACAATGCGGGCATTCTGTCTACCCGTGCGGCGTTCCAGGACATCGACGAAGCCGAAATCGACAATATGCTCGACATCAACCTCAAGGCGCCGCTGCACCTGGCGCGCCAGGTGTTGCCGGGCATGGTCGGGCGGGGCAGGGGGCATCTGTTTTTCATCGGTTCCAGTGCTGGCCGTGCGCCGCACCCTGGTGCGGCGGTGTACGGGGCGTCCAAGGCCGGCGTCAGCCTGTTCTGCGATGCCTTGCGCTGTGACCTTCTGGGCAGCGGGGTGCGGGTGACCGAAATTGCCCCGGGCAGGGTGCAGACCCAGCTGTACAAGGCAGCGATGGGCATGCAGGCAGCGGGTAGCGAGCTGTATGACGGCTACGAGTCGATCCAGCCGGAAGACATCGCACAGCTGCTGCTGGCGGCGCTGAAGATGCCCCGGCAGGTGGATGTGTCGCGGCTGGAAGTGTTCCCCACGGCGCAGGCGGTGGGTGGCGGGCGGATGGTCAAGACTGCGGGTTGATCTAGCAGTTGTGTTGCCTGTGCCGGTCTCTTCGCGGCGGTTCGACCCCTCAATGAACCGCTCCCGCAGAAGCCGGCATAGGAAGGCAAGATTCGAGTAAAGAGATGCTTGACCACCTGTAAGACAACATATAACTTACATGAAGACCGTTTCAGCCGGTCGAGAAAACTACAAAGCACTGCAGGGGATATGACGATGACTGCGACATCATGCCGGGTCGGCGTGGACATAGGCGGGACCTTCACAGATATCGCGCTGGACGTGAACGGCGTGCTGCATTCGACCAAGATCCTGACCGACTATGAGCTGCCCGAGCGGGCCATCCTCACCGGCGTGCGCCAGGTGGTGGAGCAGGCAGGCCTGGCGCTGTCGGACATTGATCAGTTGATCCACGGTACCACCCTGGCCACCAACGCCCTGATCGAGCGCCGTGGCGCACGCACAGCCTTCATCACCACCGAAGGCTTGCGCGACACCTTGGAAATGCGCACCGAGAACCGCTTCGAGCAGTACGACATCAACATCGTCCTGCCGCCGCCGCTGATCGACCGCGAACACCGCTACACCCTGCGTGAACGCCTGAATGTCAAAGGCCAAGTGCTGATTGCCCCAGCGCAGGCCGAAATCGATGCCCTGGTCGAGCGCATCGCCGAAGGCAACTACCAGAGCGTCGCCATCGGCTTCATTCACAGCTACGTCAACGGCGCCCACGAGCGCCAGCTGCGCGATGCCCTGCAGGCGCGCCTGCCGCAGCTGTCGATTTCCATCTCCAGTGAAGTCTCGCCGCAGATGCGCGAGTTCGAGCGCTTCAATACCGTGTGCGCCAATGCCTACGTCAAGCCGCTGATCAAATCCTACCTGGACCGCCTGGTGGTTACCCTCAAGCAAGAGGGCGCCGATTGCCCGGTGTTCATGATTCACTCCGGCGGCGGCATCATCTCGGTGCAGAGCGCAGCCGAGTTCCCGGTGCGCCTGGTGGAGTCCGGCCCGGCCGGTGGTGCTATCTTTGCTGCCGACATCGCCCGCCGTTACCAGCTGGAGAACGTGCTGTCGTTCGACATGGGCGGCACCACCGCAAAAATCTGCCTGATCGAAGACCAGGAGCCGAAAACCGCGAAAACCTTCGAAGTTGCACGTACCTACCGCTTCAAGAAGGGCAGCGGCATGCCGATTTCCATCCCGGTGGTGGAAATGGTCGAAATCGGCGCGGGTGGCGGTTCCATCGCCAGCATCGACAGCATGCGCCAGATTCGCGTGGGCCCGCACAGCGCGGCTTCCGAGCCTGGACCGGCCTGCTATGACCGTGGCGGCCTGGAACCGACCATCACCGACGCCAACCTGCTGCTTGGTCGCCTGGATGCCGACAACTTCGCCGGTGGCGCGCTACGCCTGTCCCGAGACAACGCCGCCAACGCCATGGCCCGGGTGATCGGCCAGCCGCTGGGCATGCAGGCCGACACAGCAGCGTTCGGCGTGTGCGAAGTGGTCGACGAGAATATGGCCAACGCGGGCCGTGTGCACGCGGTGGAAAGCGGCAAAGACATCGCCGACTACACCATGATCACCTTTGGTGGTGGAGGCCCGCTACACGCTGCGCGGCTGTGCGAAAAAATGGGCGTGGCGCGTTTCATCGTCCCGGCCGGTGCCGGGGTGGGCTCGGCCATTGGCTTCCTGCGTGCGCCGTTCGGCTATGAGGCCGTACGCAGCGCCTTCGTGCGCCTGTCCGAGTTCGAGGCCGCGCAAGTCAACGGCCTGATCGACGAGATGAAAGCCGAGTCGCTGGGCTTCCTGCGCCAGGGCATGCCGGAAGGCGAGCCGGAAATGGATTGCACCGCATTCATGCGCTATGTCGGCCAGGGCTGGGAAATCCCCGTTGCGCTGCCTTTCAAAGCCTTCAGCGCTGCCGACACGGTGGAGTTCAAGGCGCGCTTCGAAGAAGCCTACACCCGCTTCTTCGGCCGCCCCATCGAAGGGCCGGACATCGAGATCGTCAGCTGGTCGGTCCGGGCCAGTTCGCCGCTGCCGCCGGTGGCACGCATCGAAGAAGTGGGCGCTGCCTACCGCGCCCACGAAGTCACGCGGCGCCAGGTGTTCGACGTGGCCGCTGGCGGTTTCGTCGAAGCCAGCATCTACCCACGCGAAGACCTGCAGGTCGGTGCCCGTATGGACGGCCCGGCGATCATCGTCGAGCGCGAAACTTCGACCTTCGTCACCTCCAACTTCACCGCCACGGTCCAGCCAGACGGCTGCCTGCTGGTCGTGCGCCGCTAACGCCTGATTCGGAATCCAGAACCATGAGCGATACTTTGATCGACATTCAAATGCAGGTGATGTGGAACCGCCTGGTCTCGGTGGTCGAAGAGCAGGCGCTGACCCTGATCCGCACCGCGTTTTCCACCAGCGTACGTGAAGCCGGCGACCTGTCTGCGGGGGTGTTCGACCGCGCCGGCAATATGCTGGCCCAGGCAGTCACCGGTACCCCGGGCCACGTCAATACCATGGCCGAGGCGGTGGTGCACTTCATCAACGACATCGGCGAAGATAACATCTTCGAAGGCGATGTGTACGTGACCAACGACCCGTGGAAGGGTACCGGCCACCTGCACGACATCACCATCGTTTCGCCGTCGTTCTACAAAGGCAGGCTGATCGGCTACTTCGCCAGTACCGCCCACGTGGTGGACATCGGTGGCCGCGGTTTTGGCCCCGATGCCCGCGAGGTGTACGAGGAAGGGCTGTTCATTCCGATCATGAAGCTGTTCGAGCGCGGCAAGGTCAACCGCGACCTGATCAACATCCTGCGCAACAACGTGCGCGAGAACGACCGCGTAGTCGGCGACTTCTATGCGCTGTCGGCGTGCAACGAGACCGGTCACAAACGCCTGCTGGACATGCTCGAAGAGTTCAAGCTGGATGACCTGGAACACATCGGTGGCTTCATCCTGGAGCACAGCCGCCGCGCTACCCTTGAATGCTTCAAGTCGTTGCCCCACGGTACCTACACCAACAGCATGACCCTGGATGGCTACGACGTGCCGGTGACCCTGGTGGTGACCCTCACTGTTGGCTCCGACGGCATCAAGAGCGATTTCACCGGCACTTCGGGCATGAGCCAGTTCGGCATCAACGTGCCGCTGGGCTACGCCAAGGCCTATGCCTGCTATGGCCTCAAATGCATCGTCGCGCCGGAAATCCCGAACAACACTGCATCGTTGGCGCCGTTCGAGGTCACTGCGCCGGAAGGCTGCATCCTCAACGCCAAGCACCCGGCGCCGGTGTCGGTGCGGCATGTGCTGGGCCATTTCGTGCCCGACCTGGTGCTCGGCGCACTGCACAAGTGCCTGCCCGGCAAAGTGCCGGCCGAGGGCGCCAGTGCCTTGTGGAACCTGCACCTGAGCGTGCGCCCGCTGGAAAGCAACCCGACTGGCCGGAATGCCGAGATGCTGATGTTCAACAGTGGCGGCATGGGTGCCCGTTCGGCGATGGATGGCCTCAGTGCCACGGCGTTCCCCAGCGGCGTGCACACCATGCCGGTGGAAGCCACCGAGCATGCTGGCCCGGTGGTGGTGTGGCGCAAGGAGCTGCGTGAAGGCTCTGGTGGCGCCGGCCAGTTGCGCGGCGGCCTGGGCCAGGAGATCGAAGTGTCGGCGGCCGAGGGTTACAGCTTCCGCTTCAGTGCCATGTTCGACCGTATCCAGTACCCGGCACGCGGCCTGGAGGGTGGTAAAGCGGGCGCCGAAGGTTTTGTCGGCCTGGACGATGGCAGCCTGCTGCGCGGCAAGGGCCAGCAGTTCGTGCCTGCCGAGCGTCGCCTGGTGCTGCGCCTGCCCGGTGGGGGTGGCTACGGTGACCCGCGCCAGCGCGACCCCAGACAGGTTGAACGCGATGTGCGTGCGGGCTACATCAGCGCCGAACAGGCACGCAACGACTACGGCTTCGACGCCGCCCAGGAGCGCTAGAAAATGGACGTGCAAAGCAGCCGCGTGCGTGCGGTAAAAAGCTCGCCAAGCATGGCGGTGTCGGTACTGGCCAAGCAGATGCTGGCCCAGGGCGAACCGGTCATCAACCTGGCCCTTGGCGAGCCAGACTACAACGTGCCGGCTCACGTGATCGAGGCCGCGTACCAGGCAATGCGCGCGGGCAACAACCACTACACCGGGCCCAATGGCCTTGAAGTGTTGCGCCAGGCCATCGTCGACAAGTTTGCCCGGGAAAACGATCTGGTCTATGGCCTGGACGAAATCTGCGTGGGCAATGGTGCCAAGCAACTGTTGTTCAATGCCTTCCTCGCTACGCTCGAGCCGGGTGACGAGGTAATCACCCCGGCGCCGTACTGGGTGTCTTATACCGACATGGCCCTGCTCAATGGTGGCGTGCCAAAGGTCATCCCGTGCAGCGCGCAGCAGGGCTTCAAGCTCAAGCCCGAACAGCTGGAAGCTGCCATCACCCCACGCACCCGTTGGGTGATGCTCAACTCGCCGAACAACCCGAGCGGTGCGATTTTCACCCGGGAAGAGTTTGCTGCGTTGGGGACGGTGCTGGAGCGGCACCCGAACGTGCTGATCATCTCTGACGAGATCTACGAGCACATCGTGCTGGGCGATCAGCCGTTCGTGTCCTTCGTCACGGCTTGCCCGCAGTTGCGTGAGCGCACCTTGCTGATCAACGGTGTGTCCAAGGCCTATGCCATGACCGGCTACCGGCTTGGCTACGCCGCCGGTCCAAAAGACCTGGTGGTGGCGATGAACAAGACCCAATCGCAGACCACCACCTGCCCGTCGAGCATTTCGCAGCTGGCGGCCGTGGCGGCGCTGAATGGGCCGCAGGACTTCGTGCGCGAAGCCAACCGCGAGTACCAGGCGCGTGGCGCGCTGGTGGTACAGGGGTTGGCGCAGATCCCGGGCCTGCAATTGCAGATGCCACAGGGCGCGTTTTATGCCTTCCCTGAGGTCAGTGCCTTCATTGGCAAGCGCACCCCCGATGGCCAGGTCATTGGTAACGATGCCGACCTTTCGGCCTACCTGCTGCGGGTTGGCAAGGTCGCGACCGTGCCGGGTTCGGCGTTTGGCCTTGAGCCCTACATTCGTCTGTCGTTCGCCACTTCGCGGCAGGAACTGGAACAAGCCCTGGGGCAGCTGCGCGATGCGTTCGCGGCGCTGTCCTGACCCCACCAAGCATTCGAGGTAAGACATGAGCAAGCCTTTCAAACGACTGCTGATCACTGGCGCCGCCGGACGCCTTGGCAGCGTGCTGCGCAAGCACCTGGCCGCCTTCGCCGACGAGCTCCGCCTGACCGACATCGCCGAGATGGGCCACGCTGCGCCCCATGAACAGCTGGTGCGTTGCGACCTGGCCAATTTCAACGATGTGCTGCCGCTGACTGAAGGTGTCGACGCCATCGTGCATGCGGGTGGCGTACCCGTGGAGGACACCTTCGACAAGATCCTCAACGGCAATATCGTTGGCACCTACAACATCTACGAAGCGGCACGGCGCAATGGCGTCAAGCGTGTGGTGTACACCAGCTCCAACCACGCCATCGGTTTCTACGACCGCACCGAAACCATCGACGCAACCGCCGCGCACCGCCCCGACAGCCTGTATGGCGTCAGCAAGTGCTTCGCCGAGGACCTGGGCCGCTATTACTGGGACAAGTTCGCCATCGAGTCGGTCAACCTGCGCATCGGCTCGTCGTTCCCCGAGCCACTGGACCGGCGGATGCTCGCTACCTGGCTGTCGTTCGACGACTTCGCCCAGCTCACCGAGCGCTCGCTGCTGGCGCCGCGGGTCGGGCACATGATCATCTACGGCATGTCGGCCAACCGCGAAAGCCTGTGGGACAACCGCCTGGCTTCGTCCATCGGTTACGTGCCCAAGGACAGCGCCGACGACTACCGTGACAAGGTGCTGGCCGAGCACCCGCCACTGGATCCGAACGAACCGGCCGCGCGCTACCACGGGGGCAACTTCGCCGGCGCCGGGCACTTCGAAGACCCGAAATAATCGCCTCGTCTGCCACAGGGACAGCGCGGCCCATTGTGGGAGCGGGTTTACCCGCGAAGAGGCCGGTGCGGGCAAAAGAAGCCCGCGTGGCGAGTGTGAATCTTGTATATCACAACATCAGGAGAGAGCTAACTCCATGGCTTCCACCGCTAAACAACAGAATTACGATGTGGTGATCGTCGGTGGCGCGGTCAACGGCAGCGCCACCGCCTACTTCCTGGCCAACAACCCGGACTTCAACGGTTCGGTACTGGTCATCGAGCGTGACTGGACCTACAACAAGTCGGCCACCGCGCTATCGAGCAGCTCGATCCGCCAGCAGTTCTCCAACCCGATCAACATCGAAATTTCCAGATTCGGTGCCGAGTTCGTGCGCAGCTTCCCCGAAGTGATGGAGGTGGATGGCGATCGCCCGGACCTGGCCTTCCACGAGAACGGCTACCTGTTTCTGGGTGATGACAAAGGCTACGAAGTGCTGCGCCGCCTGCACGATACCCAGGTGTCCCACGGCGCCGACGTGCACTTGCTCGACCCCGAGCAGCTGCAGCGCAAATTCCCCTGGGTGAACATCGACAGCCTCGCCGGTGCCAGCTACGGGCGTAGCGGCGAAGGCTGGTTCGACAGCCTGGGCATGCTCAACGGCTTCCGCCGCAAGGCGCGCTCGATGGGCATCGAGTACATCGAGAACGAAGTGGTGAGTGTCCAGCGTGAAGGCGACCGGATTACCGGCGTGCAACTGGCCAGCGGAGAGCGCATCGGCTGCGGCCTGCTGGTCAACTGTGCCGGTACCCGCGGTACCAAGGTGGCGCGCATGGCCGGCCTGGATATCCCGGTCGAGCCGCGCCGCCGCTCGCTGTTCGTGTTCGATTGCCGTACCCCGCTGGAAGGCACCGTCCCCCTGACCATCGACCCGACCGGGGTGTTCTTCCGCCCCGAAGGCAAGTTCTACCTGGGCGGTACCTACCCGAAAAACGACCCGGAAGTGGACTTCGAAGATTTCGACGTGCTGCACGAGGAGTTCGACGAAGAGGTGTGGCCGATCCTCGCTGAGCGGGTGCCGGCGTTCGAAGGCATCAAGGTGGTCAACTTCTGGGCCGGGCACTACGACTTCTGCGTGCTGGACCACAACGCCATCGTCGGCCCGCATAACGAGGTTAACAACTTCCTGTTCTGCAATGGCTTCAGCGGGCATGGGCTGCAGCAGGCACCGGCCATTGGTCGCGGGCTGTCCGAATTGATCACCTATGGCGGCTACCGGTCGCTCGACCTGGGCGCGCTGAGTTACCAGCGGGTGATCGACAACAAGCCGTTCCTGGAAGATTCGGTCATCTGACCGCAGCGCATTAGGGAGAACAACAATGAGCAACTCCGAAGTGAAGCGCAGTGGCGGCCAGGTATTGGTCGATGCCCTGCGGGTGAATGGTGTCGAGCGTGCGTTCTGCGTGCCAGGTGAAAGCTACCTGGCAGTGCTCGATGCGCTACACGATGTGCAGGATGAGATCGACCTGATCGTCTGCCGCCAGGAGGGCGGTGCTGCTTACATGGCCGAAGCCTACGGCAAGCTGACCGGCCAGCCAGGCATTTGCTTCGTCACCCGCGGCCCAGGCGCCACCAACGCCTCGGTGGGCGTGCACACCGCGTTCCAGGACTCCACGCCGATGCTGCTGTTCATCGGCCAGGTGGCCCGTGACCAGATCGAACGCGAAGCCTTCCAGGAAGTGGACTACCGGCGCATGTTCGGCCAGATGGCCAAGTGGGTGGTGCAGATCGACGATGCCGCGCGCATTCCCGAACTGGTCAACCAGGCTTTCCAGCGCGCCATCAGTGGCCGCCCTGGTCCGGTGGTAATCGCGCTGCCAGAAGACATGCTCACCGACCTGGTGCAGGTCGCCGATGCGCGCCCGGCCCAGCGTGTCGAGGCTGCTCCGGCGCCCCAGGCACTGGGCGAATTGCAGGCGCTGTTGGCCAAGGCCCAGCGGCCACTGGTGATTGCCGGTGGCGGTGGCTGGAACGACCAGGCGGTGGCCGACCTGAAGCGCTTCGTGCAGGCGCAGAACCTGCCACTGGCGGCGTCGTTCCGCTGCCAGGACCTGTTCGACAACACCGACCCGCACTATGCCGGTGACCTGGGCCTGGCTGCCGGCCCGGTGTTGGTCGATGCGGTAAAGCAGTCTGACCTATTGATTGTGGTGGGTGCCCGCCTGGGTGAGATGACCACGGGCGGATATGCGCTGGTCGACATTCCAACGCCAAAGCAGGCGCTGGTGCATGTACATGCCAGCGCGGAGGAGATCGGCCGCGTTTACCAGCCGACCCTGGGCATCAATGCCGGCCCCGGCAGCTTCCTGGCCCAGGCCGCTGCCTTGCAGGCGGTGCGCCCGGCGGCATTCGCCGACTGGGTCGCCAGCCTGAACAGCGGCTACCGCGGCAACTTCGAAACACCGCGCTCGCCGGGTGATGTGCAGATGAGCGAAGTGATCGCCTGGCTGAACAAGACCCTGCCGGCCGACAGCATCCTCACCTGTGGTGCCGGCAACTACACCGGCTGGGTGCACCGTGGCTACCAGCACCGCGTATTCCGCACGCTGCTCGGGCCTACCAACGGCTCGATGGGCTACGGCGTGCCGGCGGCAGTGGCGGCCAAGCTGACCTACCCGCAGCGCACGGTGGTGGCGTTTGCCGGTGACGGTTGTTTCCTGATGAATGGCCAGGAACTGGCCACTGCGGCGTACTACGACGCACGGGTGATCACCGTGGTGGTCAACAACGGCATGTATGGCACCATCCGCATGCACCAGGAGCGCACCTATCCTGGGCGGGTGTCCGGCACCGAACTGCACAACCCGGACTTCGCCGCCCTGGCGCGCGCCTATGGGCTGCACGGTGAAACCGTTACCCGTACCGAGGACTTCGCTGCCGCTTTCGAGCGTTGCCAAGTGTCCGGCAAGCCGGCGCTGATCGAAGTGCAGGTCGACCCCGAAGCCCTGACCCCGCGCATGACCCTCAGCCAGATTCGCGACAAGGCCCTGCAAGCCAAGCGCTGATTCACCTCAGGTGGGGCGCGGTCCGGCCCCACCTTTTTCATTATTCGAACGAGCCAATCGACATGAAACTTGCCGATCGTGATCTGCTGCGTGAAGTTTGCTATATCGATGGAAAATGGCTGGCGGCTGACAGCGGCCAGCGCATTGCCGTGACCAACCCGGCCACCGGCCAAGTGCTGGGCCATGTGCCGCGGATGGGGGCAGAAGAAACCCGCCGTGCCATCGCGGCTGCCGAGTGCGCCTTGCCAGCGTGGCGGGCGCTGACTGCCAAGGAGCGTGCCGCCCGGCTGCAGGCCTGGTTCCGTGAAATCCTCGCTCATCAGGAAGACCTGGCGCGCATCATGACCGCCGAGCAGGGCAAGCCGCTGGCCGAATCCCGTGGCGAGATTGCCTTTGCCGCCGCTTATGTAGAGTTCTATGCCGAGGAAGGCAAACGCATCTATGGCGATGTGATTCCTTCGCCGAACGCTGATCGGCGCTTGATCGTGACCAAGGAGCCGATTGGTGTGTGTGCGGCGATTACACCTTGGAACTTCCCGGCGGCGATGATCACCCGCAAGGCGGCGCCGGCTTTGGCGGCGGGCTGCACGTTGGTGCTCAAGCCCGCTTCGCAAACCCCGTTCAGCGCGCTGGCACTGTGCGTGCTGGCTGAGCGTGCCGGTATCCCGGTGGGTGTGCTCAGCGTGGTGACGGGCGATTCGGCGGCCATTGGCGGCGAGCTGACGGCCAGCCCGGTGGTGCGCAAGTTGTCGTTCACCGGCTCGACACCCATCGGCATCCAGTTGCTGCAGCAGTCGGCGGCAACGGTGAAGAAGGTGACCATGGAGCTGGGCGGCAACGCCCCGTTCATCGTGTTCGACGATGCCGACCTGGAAAAGGCGGTGGAAGGCGCGCTGATCGCCAAATTCCGCAACAGCGGGCAGACCTGCGTGTGCGCCAACCGCTTCTATATCCAGGACGGCATCTACGAGCGCTTCGTGGCGCGCTTTGCCGAGCGCGTGGGTGAGCTGGTCGTCGGGCGGGGCGATGCACCAGGTACACAGGTCGGGCCGATGATCGACGGGCGTGCGGCCAGTGGTGTCGAACGGCTGGTCGGCGAGGCTGTGGAGGCCGGTGCGCGGGTGGTGACGGGAGGGCGTCGGCACGCGATGGGCGAGGCCTTCTTCGAGCCGACCTTGCTGGCGGATGTGGCGCCGGACATGCGCGTGGCGCGCGAGGAAATTTCGGGCCGGTGGCTCCGATCTTCCGCTTCGGCAGTGAGGAGGAGGTGATTGCCCAGGCCAACGACACCGAGTTCGGCCTGGCCTGCTACCTCTATGCCCGGGATGTCGGGCGCATCTGGCGGGTGACGGAAGCGCTGGAGTACGGCATGGTCGGGGTCAACGTCGGCGTGGTGGCGACCGAAGTGGCGCCGTTTGGCGGGGTGAAGGCCTCGGGGTTGGGCAGGGAAGGGTCACGCTACGGGATCGAGGATTACCTGGAGCTCAAGTATGTGTGCCTTGGACTATAAGGCATTCCTGAGCCCCTGAGGTTGCCTGTACCGGCCTCTTCGCGGGCAAACCCGCTCCCACAGGCACTGCACAGGTCTCAAGATCTGCATGGCACCTGTGGAAATTTCCCACAGGTACGGCGCATGATTTGAAGGCCGTGCGGTCAATGTGGGAGCGGGTTTGCCCGCGAAGAGGCCGACACAGGGTTACGATCAGGCCTTGCTGTCGAGCAGCCGCTGGTAGCGCGACAGGCTTTCTTCCAGGTGCTTGCGCAGCGCCGTACGTGCGCTGGCCACATCGCCCATGCTGATCGCTGACAGGATTGCCCCGTGCTCGCGGGCAATTTTCTTGATGTGTGCCTGGCGGTTCTTGCCGGTTACTTGGCCATGTTTGAGGTTCAGGTCAAGGATGATGTCCGGCCCCAGCGCTTCCAGCAATTGCGTGAAATGCGGGTTGTTGGTGGCACGTGCAATCGCCAGGTGGAATTCGAAGTCGGCCTTGGCTTCCTCTTCCTGCGTGGCACCGTCCAGCGAGTTGAAGCGGTCGAACGCCTCGGTGATCGCCGCCATGCTGGCCGGGCTGCGGCGCTCGGCGGCGCGGGCCACCGATTCCGCCTCGATCCCCAGGCGCAATTCAAGGATCTGCGCCGCAGCGCGTACGTCATCGACAACGCTGTCGATGGCAAAGCCGATGCGTTTCACATCCTGCTCGACCACGAATACGCCCACACCTTGACGGGCAATCAGGCGACCGCCCAGGCGCAGCGAGGCCACCGCTTCGCGGATGACCGGACGGCTGACGTTGAACTCTTTGCACAGCGCCTGTTCGGACGGCAGCTTGTCGCCCGGGCCGTAGGTGCCATTGTCGATCCGGCTGGAAAGCTCCTGGATCACGATTTCCGCCAGATTGGCGCGACGCGTGCCTAACGACGCATTCATAGAAGGGTTGCTCCTGAAACTGATTGGCTCATCACGGTTGATTCTCCGGCAGGTTGCGCGCAGCCCTCATGTCCCTTGCGGCGGGATCCGTAGCCAACCAGCGGTGATGTTGTCGGCATATGTTATCAAACATCTTACTAGCTCGTCTGATGCCCCACTTCTTGACCACGCAGATCTCGTCGCCGGGAAAATTATTTTTACCTTCTCGCGTAGCATACACCCATTGACAGTTGCCTGCTGACTGTTATCTTACAAGTGCGATGGCGTTCCGGCCATTTCGCATGCGGTAAGCGATGTCGAGGTTCGTCCAATCACTACTGGGAGCTGAGCATGAATAACAACAAGGGAGGGCGTACAGCCCTCGCGACCGCGGTAACATTGCTGATGGCCATGGGGACGGCAAACGCAGCAGACAGTGAAGTTGTCAGGATCGGCTTCGCCGGCCCTCTGACCGGCCCTTCGGCGCACCAGGGACAGGACGTCGAGCATGGCATTCAGATTGCCGTGGAAGAGGCCAACCAGCAGCAACTGAAAATCGGTGACAAGGTGGCCCAGTTCAAACTGGTCTCCGAGGACGATGTCGCCGACCCACGCACGGGCACGGCGGTGGCGCAACGCCTGGTGGACTCGAAAGTGGCGGTGGTGATCGGCCACTACAACTCCGGCACCAGCATCCCGGCTTCGAAGATCTACGCCGCCGCCGGCATCCCGCAGATCTCGCCCTCGGCCACCAACCCCACCTTGACCCAGCAGGGCATCCCTTCGGTGTTTCGCACGGTTAACGACGACGCCACCCTGGGCCGCTACGCCGGCAACTACCTCGTCAGCCAGCTCAAGGCCCAGCGCATCGCCATCTTCGATGACCGCACCGCCTATGGCCAAGGCCTGGCCGACGAGGTGACCAGGGCGGTCAAGGCGGCTGGCGGCAATGTGGTGGTGCGTGAGTACACCAACGACAAGTCCACCGATTTCAACGCCATCCTCACCACTGCCAAGGCGCAAAAGGCCGACGCGGTGTTCTTCGCGGCACTCGACTACCAGGCAGCACCCATGGCCAAGCAGATGAAGAACCTGGGCCTGAAGGCGCGCTTCATGAACATCGGCAACCTGCCCAATGACTCGTTCAAGCAGATGGCTGGCAGCGCCGCCGAAGGCACCTATGCCTGGAACTATGGCACGCCGCTGCTGGACATGCCCAAAGGGGCAGCCTTCGAACAGAAGCTCAAGGACAAGTTCGGCGTGGGTGTGGTGCAGTCGTCACCCGCTGCGTATGACGCCACCTGGGCCGCGATCAACGCCATGGTCAAGGCCGGTTCCGACGACCCCAAAGTGTATCTGCCAGTGCTCAAAAGCCAGAGCTATGACGGCGTCACCGGCACCATCGCCTTCGATGACAAGGGCAACCTGAAGAACCCGGCTGCCACCGTGTTCCAGTTCGCCGACGGTGGCTGGAAAACCTTGTCGGTCGAACGCGACTGAGTTTCACCCCATAACAAGCGGGCGCACGCCTGCGACATAACAAGAAGACTTTTCCCACCTGCCAGGCCAGTCGGCGTGTGGCGCTGAGCCGCCGCGCGCCGACGACAACGCAGTTTCGAGGATTCAGCGCGTGGACGGTAATTTCGATATCTTGTTGCAACAGGTCCTCAACGGCCTGGTGCTGGGCAGCATCTATGCCCTGGTAGCCTTGGGCTACACCATGGTCTACGGCATCATCGGCCTGATCAACTTCGCCCACGGCGAGGTGGTGATGATCGGCGCCATGGTCACCATTTCGGTACTGACAATGCTCGCTGGCGCCGGCTTTGCCCCTGGCATCATCACGTTGCTGCTGGCAATCATGGCTGCTGCGGTGGTGTGCATGCTGCTGGCCCAGGGCATGGAAAAGTACGCCTATCGGCCCTTGCGCAAAGCCCCGCGGCTGACCCCGCTGATCCTTGCCATCGGCATCTCCGTCGCCTTGCAGAACCTGGCGATGATGATCTGGGGGCGCGGCTACAAGACCTTCCCCGAAGTGGTAGAGACGCGGCCCGTGGACGTGTTCGGCGCCACTGTCACCAACGTGCAGCTCTCGATCATGCTGGTTGCCGTGGTGATCATGCTTGGCTTGTGGCTATTGGTGGACAAGACCCGCCTGGGCAAAGCCATGCGCGCCACCGCGCAGAATCAGGAAGTGGCCGGGCTGATGGGCATCAACATCAATCGGGTGATCAGCGCCACTTTCCTGATTGGCGCCAGCCTGGGTGCCATCGCCGGGGTAATGCGCGCCATCAACTACGGCCAGGCCGATGCCTACATGGGCTTGCTACTGGGCCTGAAGGCGTTCTCCGCAGCGGTGCTTGGCGGTATCGGCAACCTGTTCGGGGCCATGGCTGGCGGCCTGTTGCTGGGTCTGATCGAATCGCTGGCGGCAGGCTACACCGGGCAGTTGACGGGCGGCTTCCTGGGGGCCAACTACCAGGACATCTTCGCCTTTGCGGTGCTGATCCTGGTGTTGCTGTTCCGGCCCAATGGGCTGCTTGGCGAACGCCAGGCTGACCGGGCGTGAGGAGGCAGTCATGAAAAACCTCAAGACCCAGTACCTGTTGTTGATTCTCGGCTTCATCGCCTTGCCGTTCCTGGTCGAGGCCATTCCCATGCTGGGCCCTACCTGGGTGCGCATTCTTGGCTTTGCCATGCTCTACGTGCTGCTGGCGTTGGGCCTCAACATTGTCATCGGTTATGCCGGCCTGCTCGACATGGGCTACATCGGCTTCTACGCCATTGGTGCCTACCTGTACGCACTGCTGGCTTCGCCCCACCTGCAAATGGCCGGCCTGCTTGAGGCTGTGCTGGACTGGCCGGTGTGGGTGATCATCCCGTTGGCTGCCCTGGCTGCGGCCATTTGCGGGGTGCTGATCGGTGCGCCGGTACTCAAGTTGCGCGGCGATTATCTGGCCATCGTCACCCTGGGCTTCGGCGAGATCATTCGCATCTTCATGAACAACCTGGACCAGCCGGTGAACCTCACCAACGGTCCCCAGGGCATCAGCAACATTGCCCCGCTGCACGTCGACTTCGGGGCATGGGCGCACGCGCCAGGTGCCGGGGCAACGCCGGTGCTGTCGCTGCAGCAAAGCTGGAGCCTGTTCGGCCTGCCCGTGTCGCCGGTGATCAGCTACTACCTGTTCTTCCTGTTCGTCGTCATTCTCTGCATCGTACTGTCCAAGCGCCTGGAAGTGTCGCGTATCGGCCGCGCCTGGATGGCCCTGCGCGAAGACGAAGTGGCGGCCGAGGCCATGGGCCTGAACAAGCGCAACCTCAAGCTGCTGGCCTTTGCCATGGGGGCGACCTTTGGCGGGGTATCCGGTGTGCTGTTCTCCAGCTACCAGGGTTTCGTCAGCCCCGAATCGTTCACCCTGATGGAGTCGATCATGGTCCTGGCCATGGTGGTGCTCGGCGGCATGGGCTCGATCCGGGGCGTGGTGCTGGGGGCGCTGATCCTGTCGGTGATGCCCGAACTGTTCCGCGACCTGGTCAACTGGGTCCAGCCGTGGGTGATGGACAACGTCACCTTCATCAGTCGCGATATCCTGCGCAACGTGCTGGATGCCTCAACCCTGCGCATGCTGGTATTCGGCCTGGCGCTGATCCTGGTGATGCGTTTTCGCCCCGAAGGACTCTGGCCGTCCAGTCGCCGCCGTGCCGAACTGCACGATGACGACCCTGAAGCCGAGCCGGCGCCTGCGGTGCTCAGCACTGCAATCAATGGACCGGCCAGCGAAGCCTCCTTCGAACTCCCGATCAAACAGGCGGACAAGGCATGAGCGATTTCCTTCTCGAGCTGCATCAGGTGAGCAAGTTCTTCGGTGGCCTGCAGGCCCTGCATGGCATTGACCTGAGCATCCGTCGCGGCGAGATCCGCGGCCTGCTGGGCCCCAATGGCGCCGGCAAGACCACGCTGTTCAACGTGCTCACTGGGCTGTATCGGGCCGAGCAGGGCAGGGTGATGTTCGACGGCAAGCCACTGCGCATCAGCAAACCGCACAAGGTGGTGGAGGCAGGCATCTCCCGCACCTTCCAGAACATCCGTCTGTTCCACAACATGACCGCCCTGGAAAACGTGATGATCGGCCGCCACGTGCGCACCCGTAGTGGTGTGTTCGGCGCAATTCTGCGTACCCCGGCCTGTGTGCGTGAAGAGCGGGAAATCCGCCAGGCCGCGCGTTACTGGCTGAACTACGTCGGCATCGGCCACTTGGCCGGTGAACTGGCCAAGAGCCTGTCCTACGGCGACCAGCGCCGCCTGGAAATCGCTCGGGCGCTGGCCACCGAGCCAAAGCTGATTGCGCTCGACGAACCGGCGGCGGGGATGAACGCTTCGGAAACCGAAGGCTTGCGCCAGCTGATGTGCAAGATGAAGGCGGATGGCAAGACAGTGTTGTTGATCGAGCACGACGTGAAGCTGGTGATGGGCCTTTGCGACCACATCACCGTACTGGAATTCGGCCGCAAGATCGCCGACGGCCTGCCGGCCGACGTGCGCAAGGATCCACGCGTGATCGAGGCCTACCTGGGTGCAGAGGCAGTGGCATGAAAAACATCCTGCAAGTGAGTGACCTGGAGGTCAGCTACGGGGCTATCCAGGCCATCAAGGGCATCGACCTGACGGTGGGCGAGGGTGAGATGGTGGCGCTGATCGGCGCCAATGGCGCCGGCAAGACCACCACCCTGAAAACCTTGGCCGGCTTGCTGAAGCCCAGCGCCGGCAGCATCACCTTCGATGGCAAGGCGCACGCGGCGATCAAGGGCCATGACCTGATCCGCGAAGGGCTGGCGCTGGTGCCGGAAGGGCGGGGCATTTTCCCCAAGCTGACGGTGCACGAAAACCTCGAGATGGGGGCCTTCAGTCGGCGCGACGGCAAGGACGCCATCGGTGCCGACATCGAACGCATGTACGGTATCTTTCCGCGCTTGAAAGAACGTGCCTTTCAGCTGGCCGGCACCATGTCGGGTGGCGAGCAGCAGATGCTGGCCATTTCACGGGCACTGATGGGGCGGCCCAAGCTATTGTTGCTGGACGAGCCCTCCATGGGGTTGGCGCCGATCATCGTGCAGAAGATTTTCGAAACCATCGTCGAGGTGGTCAAGGGCGGGGTAACGCTACTGCTGGTGGAGCAGAACGCCCGCCTGGCGCTGCAGACCTGCCAGCGCGCCTACGTGATCGATGGCGGCCGTATCAGCCTGGAAGGCTGTGCCAAGACCTTGTTGCATGACGACCAGGTGAAGAAGGCCTACCTGGGCGAATGATCCAATCACAATGACAAGAGGACTTGCCCTGGGGTTGAGTGTTTGCCTTGCTGGCCTCTTCGTGTGCACGCCAGCTCCCACAGGAATCTCACAGGCCTCAGGATCTGTGCAGTACTTGTGGGGGCGGGCGTGCCCGCGAAGAGGCCAGTAGGCCCATGCCCGATTTCCTCCCAGGCAGGTTCCCCGAGCCCAGCACCGCACCGCAGCCATTGGGCGCGAAGCAGCCCCGAATTCTCAGATGTGTGGCACGTTACGGCCACTTGCACCGCCTGCATACTCCGGCTTCAAGTGCCCTTGCTCATCCAGCAGGTAAGCATCCATCACCTCGCGCACCACCGGCCCCGCCACCCGGCCCCCAGCCTCACCGTTCTCGATCATCACCGCCACCACCACACTCGGGTGGTCGGCAGGTGCAAAGCCGACAAACAGGGCGTTGTCGCGGTGGCGCTCCAGGGTCTTGTTGCGGTTGTAACGCTCACCCTGCTTGATCGCCACCACCTGCGCGGTACCACTCTTGCCGGCGATCCGGTACTGCGCGCCTGCCGCAGCGGCGCGGGCAATACCGCGCGGGTCGTGCATGACCATCTGCATGCCCTGGCTGACCTGATCCCAGGCATGCTTGTCGTGCAGCACGATGTTGGGCATCGGGTTGGGGTCCACCGGCGCATCGCCACCCACGGTCATGGCCAAGTGCGGGCGATGCCACACCCCCTTGCTCGCCAGCAGGCTGGTGGCCTGGGCCAGCTGCAGCGGGGTGACCTGCATGTAGCCCTGGCCGATACCCAGGATAAGGGTTTCGCCCGGGAACCATGCCTGGCGCCGGGTGGCGCGCTTCCACTGGGCCGACGGCATCAGTCCGGAGGCCTCTTCGAACATGTCCAGCGACACCTTCTGGCCCAGGCCGAATTCGGCCATGTAGTCATGCAGGCGGTCGATGCCCAGCTTGTGCGCCAGGTCGTAGAAGTAGGTGTCGTTGGACCGCATGATGGCGGTGTACATGTCCACCCAGCCGTCGCCGCTGCGGTTCCAGTTGCGGTACTTGTGGTCGTAGTTGGGCAGCTCGTAGTAGCCCGGGTCGAACACCCGGCTGCCCGGGGTGATCACGCCGCTGTCGAGGCCGGCGATGGCCACTTCCGGCTTCACCGTCGAGCCCGGGGCATACAGGCCGCGCAGCACGCGGTTGAACAGGGGGCGGTCGATGGAATCGCGCAGTTCGGCGTACTGCTTGAAGCTGATGCCCTTGACGAACAGGTTGGGGTCGAAGCTGGGGTTGCTGACCATTGCCAGCACATCGCCGTTCGCCGGGTCCAGTACCACCACCGAGCCACGCCGGTCGCCCAGCGCCTTTTCTGCGGCTACCTGCAAGTGGGCGTCCAGGGTCAGGACAATGTCCTGGCCCGGGGTCGGGGCCTTGTGGTTGAGCACGCGCATCACCCGGCCCTGGGCGTTGGTCTCGACTTCCTCGTAGCCCACGTGGCCATGCAGCTGGCTTTCGTAGAAGTGCTCGATACCGGTCTTGCCGATTGACTGGGTGCCACGGTACTCGGTGCTGTCCAGGACCTTGGCTTCTTTCTCGTTGATGCGACCCACGTAGCCTACCGAGTGGGCGAAATGCCCAGCCAGCGGGTATTCGCGGATGAACTGCGGTTCCACCTCCAGGCCCGGCAGGCGGAACTGGTTCACCGCCACCAGAGCGATCTGCTCTTCGCTCAGGCCCACCATCAGGGTCACCGGTTCGAACGGCTTGCGGCCACGGCGCAGGTCTTTGTCGAACTGCTTACGGTCGTCTTCGGTCAGGCCTAGCACCTGGGTGAGGGTGTCGAGCACCTTGGCCGAGTCGCCGCCGGCCCGCTCACGGGTCATGGTCAGGTCGAAGCTGGGTTTGTTGTCGGCCAGCACCACGCCGTTGCGGTCGTAGATCAGCCCGCGTTCGGGGGCGATGGGCAGCACGTGCACACGGTTGTTTTCCGACACGGCGGTCTGCTGGTCGTGCTGCAGCACCTGCAAGACATACAGCCGCCCCACCAGCACGGCGACCAGGCTGAAGACCAGGATGGCGCAGGCCAGGAGCCGGCGATTGACCAGGTGCTTTTCCTTTTCGTGGTCCTTGAGGGGGATGGGTTGTGGCATCAGTAGCTCTTTTCAGCAGGTATCGCGGCGGCTGTGCGGGCGCGCGATCGGGCCGGGGATGCTACGCAACAGCCACCGCGCCCTCAAGGCGAGCGGCGGCTGGCGCTGGGTGGATAACGGCTGTTCGCCCCGCAATCAGGGCGCTGGCGGGGAACATGAAGATTTGTTCATGGCACCTTGGTCCTTAAGGGGCAGATATGGATTTTTAGTGTTTTATGGATCCATAGATATGTAGTGTTCGGTAAACGAACGAAAATTGGACTAAGCGTTAAATTATTAACTTACTGATAAACAAGAATAAAATGCACTGAATCTCAATTTTCATCCTTGGTCATGAGAGATTTTGTGGGAGTGATCGCATACGGCCTGTTGTTTGTGGATCCATTATCTGGTTGATTAGCGCCTGACAACGGCCGGAGCCCTCCTGCCGTATGCAATAACAATTACAAAAAGGGTTCAGTCATGAATGGCTATCCAGCGGCCCGGAACTGTCAGGGTTCCCCCCGTCTTGCCTGCGCGTGCGCATCTGTCCTCCCGCCTGTGGCCAACCGGCAGGTGACTCCATGAATACCGATCTCAAGCAACGCCTGGACAACGACCCGATGGGCCGCTTCCAGTACCTGGCCATTGGTATTTGCATCGTCCTCAACATGATCGATGGCTTTGACGTACTGGTCATGGCCTTCACTGCGTCGTCGGTGTCTGCCGAGTGGACCCTGAACGGCGCACAGGTCGGGCTGCTGCTCAGCGCCGGCCTGTTCGGCATGGCGGCCGGTTCGTTGTTCCTCGCACCGTGGGCCGACCGCTTTGGCCGTCGCCCGCTGATCCTGCTGTGCCTGGCGCTTTCCGGCATCGGCATGCTGCTCTCGGCAATGAGCCAGAGCCCGTTGCAACTGGCGCTGCTGCGTGGCCTGACCGGGCTGGGCATCGGTGGCATCCTGGCCAGCAGCAACGTGATTGCCAGCGAATACGCCAGCAAACGCTGGCGCGGCCTGGCGGTGAGTTTGCAGTCAACCGGTTATGCCCTGGGGGCGACGCTGGGTGGTTTGCTGGCGGTATGGCTGCTGGGGCATTGGGGCTGGCGCTCGGTGTTCCTGTTTGGCGGCATTGTCACCGTGCTGGTGATCCCGCTGGTGCTGTTGTGGCTGCCGGAGTCGCTGGACTTTCTGCTGGCGCGTCGCCCGGCCAATGCCCTGGCACGGGTCAACCGCCTGGCCGCGCGCCTTGGCCAGCCGGCGCTGGCACAACTGCCAACAGCCATGGCAAGGGAGCAGGGCGCCGCCCGCGGCTTCCGGCAGCTACTGACACCTGCCATGCGCCGCACCACCCTGGTGATCTGGTTGCTGTTTTTCCTGGTCATGTTCGGCTTCTACTTCGTCATGAGCTGGACCCCGAAACTGCTGGTTGCCGCCGGCCTGTCGGCACAGCAGGGCATCACCGGCGGGGTGCTGTTGAGTGTTGGCGGCATCCTTGGCGCGGCGCTGATCGGTGGCCTGGCTTCGCGCTGGCCACTCACCCGCGTGCTGGCCCTGTTCATGCTGATCACGGCGGTGCTGCTGGTGCTGTTCGTGGTCAATGGCGCGTCGGTGAGTGCCGCGTTGGCGCTGGGGTTGCTGATCGGGCTGTTCTCCAATGGCTGCGTGGCCGGCCTGTATGCCCTGTCGCCGGTGGTTTATGACGCCTCGGTGCGCGCTACCGGCGTGGGCTGGGGCATCGGCATTGGCCGCATGGGGGCAATTCTGTCGCCGACCGTGGCCGGCATGTTGCTCGATGGCGGCTGGCAACCGCTGCACCTGTACGGGGTGTTTGCCAGCGTCTTCGTGCTTGCCGCCGGTTGCCTGCTGTTGCTGCGCCCCGCGGCCAGCACCGCGCGGCCAGTGCTGGCCGACGCCTAAGCCTGGCCATCGATGATCGCTTGGGCGACCGTGGCGTAGAACCATTGCAGGGCGGCGGAGTTGTCGCTGTTGGGGTGCCAGTTCAGCGATACGTTGAACTCGGCAACCTGGAACGGCAGCTCAAGCATTTTCAAACCCCCGTCCTGCATGAACAGCCGGCCGATCTGTGCCGGCAACACGGCGAGCAGGTCGGTACCGGGGATGATCTTCGGCAGCACCGAGAAGTGCGGCACCTGCAGGCTGATGCGCCGCTGCAACTGCATGCTGGTGAGCACGTCTTCGACACTGCCGTGGCCGGTGGTACGGGTAACGCTGATATGGCGCTCGGCAATGAACTGCTCAAGGCTCAGTTCATTGCCGATGCGAGGGTGGTCGCAGCTGAGCAGGCATACATAACGTTCGCGCATCAGTACCTGGCTGCGCGTGCCCGGCACCGGCGGGCGGCAGATGGCGGCGTCGATCTTGCCGCTGGCCAGCCAGTCGCCCACCTGGTCGACCTGCAGTGGCAGCACCTCGACTTCAGCCTGCGGGGCATCGCGGTTCAGGCGCGCCAGAATCAGCGGCAAGAAGCCCATTTCGCCAAGGTCGGAAAGGGCGATGCGAAACCTGCGTTCGGTGGTCGCGGGGTCGAACTGGCGGGTGCTCTGCACAGCACCTTCGATGCGCGTCAGTGCGTCACGCAGGGTGCCGTACAGTTGCTCGGCAACAAAGGTCGGCTGAATGCCGTCACGCGTGCGGCTGAACAAGGCGTCGTCAAACAGTTCGCGCAGGCGGGCCAGGCCATAGCTGACCGAGGGCTGGGTGACGAACAGGCGCTCGGCGGCAAGAGTGACGCTGCGGGCCTCGTACAGGGTGACGAAAGTGCGGATCAGGTTCAGGTCGATGTGGCTCATGGGGCGCTGGCTTCACATAGATAGGTTTTATTTTTAGTAAAGATAGTATCAATTTGATCAATCTGGCCGTGGCTGCAAAAGTAACCCGAATTCCAAAAACAAGCTGCAAGGGGCTTTATGAAAACTGTTCACGGCGCCACTTACGACATTCTTCGCCAGCATGGCCTGACCACCATCTTCGGCAACCCCGGCTCCAACGAGCTGCCGTTTCTCAAGGGCTTCCCGGAGGATTTCCGCTACATCCTCGGCCTGCACGAAGGCGCCGTGGTCGGCATGGCCGATGGCTACGCACTGGCCAGCGGCCAGCCCACCTTCGTCAACCTGCACGCGGCTGCCGGTACCGGCAATGGTATGGGCGCCCTCACCAATGCCTGGTACTCGCACAGCCCGCTGGTGATTACCGCCGGCCAGCAGGTGCGCTCGATGATCGGGGTGGAAGCGATGCTGGCCAATGTCGATGCCGCACAGCTGCCCAAGCCACTGGTCAAGTGGAGCCACGAGCCCGCTACCGCGCAGGACGTGCCGCGCGCCCTGAGCCAGGCGATCCACACCGCCAACTTGCCACCACGCGGGCCGGTGTACGTGTCGATCCCCTATGACGACTGGGCGTGCGAAGCGCCAAGCGGTGTCGAGCACCTGGCACGGCGCCAGGTGAGCAGTGCCGGGCTGCCGTCGCCTGCGCAGCTGCAGCACCTGTGCGAACGCCTGGCAGCGGCGCGCAACCCGGTGCTGGTGCTGGGCCCGGATGTCGATGGCAGCGCCGCCAATGGCCTGGCTGTGCAGTTGGCCGAGAAGCTGCGCATGCCGGCCTGGGTCGCGCCTTCGGCGTCGCGCTGCCCGTTCCCTACTCGGCATGCGTGCTTCCGCGGGGTATTGCCGGCAGCCATTGCCGGCATCAGCCACAATTTGGCCGGGCACGACCTGATCCTTGTGGTGGGGGCTCCGGTGTTCCGCTACCACCAGTTCGCCCCAGGCAACTACCTGCCGGCCGGCTGCGAGCTGCTGCACCTGACCTGTGACCCGGGCGAAGCGGCGCGCGCGCCCATGGGCGACGCCCTGGTCGGCGACATTGCGCTTACCCTCGAGGCCGTGCTGGACGGCGTGCCGCAGAGCGTGCGGCAGATGCCCACCGCTTTGCCTGCTGCTGAACCGGTGGCGGATGACGGTGGCCTGTTGCGCCCTGAAACAGTGTTCGACCTGCTCAACGCCCTGGCGCCCAAGGACGCCATCTACGTCAAGGAGTCCACCTCTACCGTGGGTGCGTTCTGGCGCCGCGTGGAAATGCGTGAGCCGGGCAGTTATTTCTTCCCCGCAGCCGGTGGCCTGGGTTTTGGCCTGCCAGCAGCCGTAGGCGTGCAGCTGGCATCGCCTGGCCGGCAGGTGATCGGCGTGATCGGCGACGGCTCGGCCAACTATGGCATCACCGCGTTGTGGACCGCCGCGCAATACAACATCCCGGTGGTGTTCATCATCCTCAAGAACGGCACCTACGGCGCATTGCGCTGGTTCGCCGATGTGCTCGACGTCAACGATGCGCCCGGGCTGGACGTGCCTGGCCTGGACTTCTGCGCCATCGCCCGTGGCTATGGCGTGCAGGCGGTGCATGCGGCCACTGGCAGCGCCTTCGCCCAGGCCTTGCGTGAAGCGCTGGAGAGCGACCGGCCAGTGCTGATCGAAGTGCCGACCCAGACCATCGAGCCCTGAACCCGACACACACGCACACCACGCGACACCCACAAAAACAAGAACCGAGGTGGCTATGAAGACGACTTCCGTAAGTGAAGTGATCGATGCTGCACCCTTCAATCGCACGCACCTGCTGATACTGCTGTGGGGCTGTTTCATCATGCTGTTCGATGGCTATGACATGGTGACTTACGGCTCGGTGGTGCCACGCCTGATGCAGGAATGGCAACTTAGCGCCATCGAAGCCGGCACGCTCGGCAGCTGTGCGCTGTTCGGCATGCTGTTCGGCGGTACTTTGCTGGCGCCACTGGCCGACCGTTTCGGCCGGCGCAAACTGATCATCCTCACCACACTGCTGGCCAGCCTGGCGGCGTTCATGACCGGGCATGCAGAAACCCCGCTGGCGCTCGGTGCCTGCCGCCTGGTGACCGGGCTCGCCCTGGGCGCGCTGGTGCCCAGCGCCGTCAACCTGATCAGCGAGTTCGCCCCGCAAGGGCGGCGCAGCACCATGATCACCGTGATGTCCAGCTTCTATTCGGTGGGCGCAGTGCTGTCGGCTTTGCTGGCAATCGCGGTGATCCCGCAGTGGGGGTGGCAAGCTGTGTTCTATGTGGCTGTGCTGCCGGTGCTGGCCGTGCCGTTCATGCTGCGCTACCTGCCGGAGTCGGCGGCGTTTCTTGAGCTCAAGGGGCGCCGTGCCGAGCTTGAACGGTTGCTGGCGAAGGTCGACCCGGGGTTTCGCCCGGGCACCGAGTTACATTTGGCGGGCAGCGACCAACCGGTAGACAAGGCGCGCCTGGCGCAGTTGTTCGGCCCTGGTCAGGCCCTGGCCACCTTGTTGCTATGGGTGGCGTTCGCCATGTGCATGCTGATGAGCTATGGCCTCAATACCTGGTTGCCCAAGCTGATGGCGCAGGGCGGCTACCCCTTGGGCTCGAGCCTGGCGTTTCTGGTGACGCTGAACATTGGCGCCACGGTGGGTGCATTGTTTGGTGGCTGGCTCGCCGACCGCCTGGGGGTGCAGCGCACGCTGGCGCTGTTCTTCGTGCTGGCAGCGCTGTCGCTGGCGGCGCTGGGGCTCAACCCGGGCCCGCTGTTGCTCAACCTGCTGTTGCTGGTCGCCGGCGCTACCACCATCGGCACTCTGGCAGTAATCCATGCCTATGCCTCTATCGCCTACCCGGCGCACATCCGCTCCACCGGGGTGGGCTGGGCTGCCGGTATCGGCCGCCTCGGCGCCATCGCCGGGCCCATGCTGGGTGGCAGCCTGCTGTCGATGCAACTGCCGATCCAGCAAAACTTCCTCGCCTTCGCCCTGCCTGGGGTGATCGGTGCGCTTGCCATCGCCTTCATCCAGGTGCGTGCGCCACAACAGGCCAGTGAGCCTGAAGCTGCCAACAAACCTACGTGCTGACCAAGGAGCCTTGCATGTCTGCCAATTGCCCTCGTTATCAAGACCTTCAACTGCTGCCGATTGCCGGCGAGTGGCGCGCCGGTAGTGCCGGCAAGCCCCTGAATGTGTACAACCCATACAACGGCGACTTGTTGCTTGAGGTCCAACAGGCCAGTCGTGCCGACCTGGATGCCGCCTATCAGGCGGCAGCCCGAGCACAGTCAAAATGGGCGGCACTGGGCCCCGCCGCACGCGCGGCGGTGCTGTACGAAGTGGTGGCGATATTTGATCGTCGCCGCGACGAGATCATCGACTGGATCATCCGCGAATCCGGCAGTACCCGGCTCAAGGCGCAGCTGGAATGGGGCGCGGCGCGGGCGATTGCACTGGAGTCGGCATCGTTCCCGTCGCGGGTGCATGGGCGCATCGTCGAGTCCAACGTGCCGGCCAAGGAAAGCCGCGTGTACCGCAGCGCCCTGGGTGTGGTCGGGGTCATCAGCCCGTGGAATTTCCCGCTGCACCTGACCCAGCGCTCGATTGCCCCGGCGCTGGCGCTGGGCAATGCCGTGGTGGTCAAGCCTGCCAGCGACACCCCGGTGTGCGGCGGCCTGCTGCTGGCACGCATTTTCGAAGAGGCCGGGTTGCCAGCCGGCGTACTCAGCGTGGTGGTCGGCGCGGGCGGCGATATCGGTGATGCCTTTGTCGAGCACCCGGTGCCGGCGCTGATCACCTTCACTGGCTCCACCCCGGTGGGGCGTGGCATTGGCCGTATTGCGAGCGGTGGCGAATACCTCAAGCACGTTGCCCTGGAGCTGGGCGGCAACAGCCCGTTCGTGGTGTTGGACGATGCCGACCTTGAACAGGCGGTGAATGCTGCCGTGTTTGGCAAGTTCCTGCATCAGGGGCAGATCTGCATGGCGGTGAACCGGATCATCATCGACGACAGCCTCTACGACGCTTTTGCGCAGCGCTTCGTCGAGCGTGTCAGGGCGCTGGTGGTAGGCGATCCGGACTCGTCAGCTACAGTGATCGGGCCGGTAATCAATGCCCGGCAACTGCAGGGCCTTCAGGGCAAGATCAGCCTGGCACGCGGCGAAGGTGCCGAGCCGCTGTACGAGGGCGGGGTCGACGGCAACTTGCTGGCGCCGCATGTGTATGGCGAGGTCACCGTCGATATGGACCTTGCGCGTAACGAAATCTTCGGCCCCTTGGTGGGCTTGCTGCGCGCGCGTGACGAAGCGCATGCCCTGGAGCTGGCCAATGCCAGCGAATTCGGCCTTTCCAGCGCGGTGTTCAGCCGCAACCTGGAGCGTGCCGTGCGCTTTGCCCGCCAGGTGCGTGCAGGCATGAGCCACATCAACGACATCCCGGTGAACGACGAGGCCAACGCGCCGTTCGGCGGTGAGAAGAACTCGGGGCTTGGCCGTTTCAACGGGGACTGGGCCATCGACGAGTTCACCCGCGATCACTGGGTAAGCGTGCAGCACGTGCCGCGCCAGTATCCGTTCTGATGCATTGAGCCACTGAGTAGCGCCCGGCCCAGGCCGGGCATTCATGCAGCCATTCGACCACGGGCTCTGGGCAGCCTGCGGGGGGTGGCTGCGCCCAAGTAACGCGGAGAACAATAATAATGATGCACACACACTGCACCCTTGCCCGTTCGGCCCTGGCGGTTTCGCTGGCGCTTGGCCTGGGTTTGCCGGCCTGGGCCGGGGAGGGGGGCTTCCTTGAAGATGCCAAGGCCGGGCTGACGCTGCGCAACTACTACTTCAACCGCGATTTCCGTGACCCGGGGGCGGCCAAGAGCAAAGTCGAAGAATGGGCCCAGGGCTTCATCTTCAAGTTCAGCTCCGGCTACACCCCGGGGCTGATCGGTGTGGGCCTGGATGGCATCGCCATGTTCGGCATGAAGCTGGACAGTGGCCGCGGTACCAGCGGTTCCGAACTGCTGCCGGTGCACGACGACGGGCGTGCGGCCGACAACTATGGCCGCGCAGGGCTGGCGGCCAAGCTGCGTATTTCATCGACCGAGCTGAAGGTGGGTGAACTGCTGCCGGATATCCCGCTGCTGCGCTACGACGATGGCCGCCTGCTGCCGCAGACCTTCCGTGGCGCCATGTTCGACTCGCGGGAAATCGAAGGCCTGAGCCTGCAAGCCGGCCAGTACCGCGAGGTCAGCCTGCGCAACTCGTCCGATATGCAGGACCTCTCTGCCTGGGCCGCGCCCGGGGTCACCTCGGACGGCTTCAACTACGCCGGCGCCGAGTACCGCTTCAACGAGCAGCGCACCCTGATCGGCGCGTGGCATTCGCAGTTGGAAGACATATACCAGCAAAGCTACTTCAACCTGCTGCACAGCCAGCGAGTGGGCGAGTGGACGCTGGGGGCCAACCTGGGTTACTTCATCGACCGTGATGACGGCCAGGCGCGCATCGGCGATATCCAGAGCCGCACGGGCTACGCCTTGCTGTCAGCTTCGCACAGTGGTCACACGCTGTACGTGGGGTTGCAGAAAGTGAGTGGCGACAGCCAGTGGATGTCGGTGTACGGCAGCAGCGGGCGCACCTTGGGCAACGACATGTTCAACGGCAACTTCAGCAACGCCGACGAGCGCTCGTGGCAAGTGCGCTACGACTACAACTTTGCCGCGCTGGGTGTGCCTGGGCTATTGGCCATGGTGCGTTACGGGCATGGCGAAAATGCCACCACGGCGGCGGGCAGCAATGGCAAGGAGTGGGAGCGTGATACCGAGGTGAACTACACGTTCCAGAGCGGGGCGTTGAAGAACCTCAACATCCGCCTGAACAACGCCACCAACCGGCGCAGCTTCAACAGCGATTTCGACCAGACGCGCCTGGTCGTCAGCTACCCCCTGACGCTGTAAGCAGCAATATGCCCGGTGAGCAAGGTCCTACAGGTTCGCGCAGGCTTCAGGCTTATGCAGTACCTGTCGGGTCAACTGTCTTGCACAACACCTGAAAGCCAGTGCAATCACTGTGGGAGCGGGCATGCCCGCGAACACCGGCGGAGCCGGTGCCATCCACCGCGCTGGATTCTTCGCGGGTAAACCCGCTCCCACAGGTATCGCGCAGGCTTCAGGTTTATGCAGTACCTGTCGGGGCAACTGCGTTGCATAGCACCTAAGCGCTAGTGCGATCACTGTGGGAGCGGCTTTAGCCGCGAACACCGGCGAAGCCGGTGCCATCCACCGCGCTGGATTCTTCGCGGGTAAACCCGCTCCCACAGGTATCGCGCAGGCTTCAGGTTTATGCAGTACCTGTCGGGGCAACTGCGTTGCATAGCACCTAAGCGCTAGTGCGATCACTGTGGGAGCGGCTTTAGCCGCGAACACCGGCGGAGCCGGTGCCATCCACCGCGCAGGGTTCTTCGCGGGCACGCCCGCTCCCACAGGTACCGCGCAGGCTTCAGGTTTATGCAGTACCTGTGGGACAACTGTCCTTGCGCAACACCTGAAAGTCAGTGCAATCACTGTGGGAGCGGGCATGCCCGCGAACACCGGCGAAGCCGGTGCCAGGCACAGCGTTGCCTGCTTCGCGGGTGAACCCGCATACACATCTTTCTCAGCCTTGTGGGGTGCACTCCGAACAGGCCTGCAGCAACCCCTCGGCTTGCGCTAAGATGCCCGCTCATGCCCCTGGAAGTAGCCTGGATGAGCAAACCCGGTCAAATGGTGCTGGTTGCGCTGCGCAAGATGATCGCCTCGGGCGAGCTGGCGGCCGGCGAGCGCCTGATGGAAGTTCCTACCGCCGAACTGTTCGGCGTCTCACGCATGCCGGTGCGCATGGCGTTTCGTACCCTTGAGCAGGAAGGCCTGCTGGTGCGCTTTGGCGGCCGGGGGTTTCAGGTGCGCTCGGTCAGCGCCGATGATATCGCTGGCGCGGTCGAGGTACGCGGCGTACTGGAGGGGTTGGCCGCTCGCCAGGCCGCAGAGCGTGGCTTGTCAGCGCCAGCACGTGCGGCGCTGCAACAGTGTCTGGTCGATGGCGACCAGCTGTTCGACAAGGGCTTCGTGACCGAAGAAGACCTGCAGGCCTACCACGACCTGAACATGCGCTTTCACCAGGTGATCATCGAAGCTAGCAACAACCCGGCCATCGCCGATGCCCTGGCGCGCAACGACCACCTGCCGTTCGCGTCGGTCACCGCACTGGCGGTGGACCGCCATGACCTGGCCCGCGAATACCGGCGCTTCAACTTCGCCCATATGCAGCACCACGCGGTGTTCGACGCCCTGAGCAACCGCCAGGGTGCCCGCGCCGAAGCGATCATGCGCGAGCACGCCAATGCCACCCTGCGCTACGCCGAGACCTTTGGCGGGGCAACGGCAGACGCGGGCATGAAGGTTATCCTGCCCTCGTCGTAAACCGGCTCAGATATCCAGCACCAGCAACGGCGTTTTCGAGCGCGAGCAGCAGGGCGTGAACTGATCGTTCAGCGCCTGCTCCTCTTCGGTGAGGAACATGTCGCGGTGGTCCGGCGTGCCCTGCAGCACGCGGGTCAGGCAGGTGCCGCAAATACCCTGCTCGCACGACATTGCAATCTCGATACCGTGCTGTTCCAGCACCTGCACCACGGTCTGATCGGCTGGCACCTCGAATACTTGCCCCGTGCTGCCCACCTGCACCGAGAAACTGCCATCGTTGCTGGCATCCACTGGCGCCGCAGCAAAATACTCGCGGTGCAAGTTGGCCTCTTGCCAGCCCAGCCCCCTGGCGCTGGCCAGCACATGCTGCATGAACCCGCCGGGCCCGCATACATAAACGTGCACATCCTCTTGCGGGTTGCCCAGCACCTGGGCGATATCCAGTGCGGTCTCCGGTTGCTCGTCAAAATGCACGAACAGGCGATCAGCGAACGGCGCGTTGCGAATGCGCTCGACAAAGGCCGCACGCTCGCTGGAGCGGGCACAGTAGTGCAGCTCGAAATCATGTCCGCTGTAGGACAGATGCTCGGCCATGCACAAGATCGGGGTAATGCCGATGCCACCGGCAAACAGCAGGCTGCGCTGCGCGCCCTCGGCCAGCGGGAACAGGTTGCGCGGCGCGCTGATGCGCAGCCGTGCACCGGCCTGTACCTGCTCATGCAGGCTGCGTGAGCCGCCCCGCGAGGCCGGATCGTTGAGCACGCCAATCAGGTAGCGGTGGCGCTCTTCGGGGTGATTGCACAGCGAATACTGGCGCACCAGCCCATCGGGCAAGTGCACGTCGATATGCGCGCCAGCGCTGAACGGCGGCAGCAGGCTGCCATCCGCTGCCGCCAGCTCGAAGCTGCAAATACCTTGCGCTTCATCGTTACGGGACACCACTACGGCATCGATCATGTCGGCTGTTCCTCAGGCAGGGGTGGCGCTGGTAGCGATCAGTTGCGGTTGCGGCGCACGCTCTTTGGCGATGATCCGCTCCAGCACCTTGCGCGACTGCACGCCGCCAGCATCGATGTTCAGCTTCAGCAGGTTGCGCTCGGGGTAGGCCAGCAGGTTCTGTTGCTGGCGTTCGAGCATCTCCAGGTCTTCGCTGAAAATCTTGCCCTGGCCCTCACGAATGTTGTCGGTCAGGGTCTGGTCATGGGCGGCGAAGTTGCGCGCCATGCCCCAGAAGTACCAGATGGAGGTGTCGGTTTCCGGGGTGATGAAATCCACCACGATGCTCGACGCCTTGTGCTGGGCCTCGGCGTGGTAGCCACCCTTGCCGGCATGGGCTACGCCCACTTCGATCAGCACATGGCTGGGCGGAGTGAAGCGGCAGATCTGCCAGCGATCCACCGGCACGTCGTCGGCCAGGCCGTTGCCACGCAGGGCCATGCGCCAGAAGGGCGGGGCCATGATGTTTTCCATGTGCCGGGAGGTAACCACCTCGTCGCCGGTGACGGTGGTGACTGGCGGCGCCTCGTCGATTTCCTTCTGGCCGATGCTGGAGGCATGCACGTAGGTTTCGTGGGTGAGGTCCATCAGGTTGTCGATCATCAGCCGGTAGTCACAACCAATGTGGAACAGCCCGCCGCCGTATGCCCACTCATCATTCACCGCCCATTCAAGGTGCGGGATCAGCGCCGGGTCGGCTTGTGCCTGGTCGCCGGGCCAGACCCAGATGAAGCCATAGCGTTCGACGGCCGCAAAGGTCTTGTTGCAGGGAAAGCCACGCACCCGCTGCCCCGGCATCGAGACGGTCTTGCCGTCGCAACCCATGACCAGGCCGTGGTAGCCACACACCAGGTTGCCGTCCTCGACATAGCCCAACGACAACGGCGCGCCACGGTGGGGGCAGAAGTCCTCGACGGCGGCCACTTTGTTCTCTTGGGCGCGGTAGAACACGATCTTCTCGCCGCAGATCTGCCGGCCAAGGGGCTTGGCGGCTATCTCGTCGGGGGTGCAGGCGACGTACCAGGTGTTTTTGGGGTACATGGGGGGCTCTCCAGGGTTTTGTTTTTATTTAATGGATCCATTAGAGCTTTGGTGTTGGAGCGAGGTCAACACATTCCGCATAAAAATGGCGAGTCATGTGCGGTTATCGAACGCACCAATGGATCCATTGGTGCCAATTCGTCAGGTCACTGTCGGTAGGAGATGGTGCGGTTTCAGCGGCAGGTCTTGAAGGCAGGTGGACGTGTGCCTAGGTCAAGAGGCAAGGGCTGACCCACCCTCTGTAGAAGCAGGCTTGCCCGCGAACACCGGCGGCGCCTGTGTCATTTGGTTGCGAGTTATATAGATGACACAAGTGACCTAAGCATTGTTCGATTTCTTGTAGGCTAAAGGATCTTCCTAGTGTCAGATGATTCTTACGTGATGACTCTCGTCACGCTTAGTTGCAATGCACGCCATTGACAGCGCCATCAAGCGGCTTATTGAATGAAGTGGTCGCAAACATAATAGTTGTAATCGAAGTTAGGTTCGCCAAATACAACAAAGGGGTGATGAAGTGGATATGTTAATGGGGTTGGTGGCAGCCATATGTTGGGGAACTGGCGTGAGTTTCGTTCTGCCAGGCGGGGTGATTCTGCACCTGCTGTAGATTCGACGCGGGTGTCTACGAAACTTTTCAGATCAACAAGTCATGTGCATGAACCATAAACGCCAGCCGCTATAGAGTGGCTCCGAGGGTTCCGTGCGGTGTCTCGCCCCGGCATGACCAGGAGGCAATCCCAAGGGGGCTGTCGACGAGCCCCCTATTTGAGGCCTTACCAGCAATTCAAACCGTGTTTCAGCCGTGCACACTACCGTGGGAAATGCTGGCAATCAGGCTAGCCCCGCAACCCGTTTTCATGCCGTCCAGTGCCACAGGCGTACCGTTGACGCTGTAGGTGCTGCTGCCTTCAATAATGGGGAAGATGCCTTTGCATAATGGGCAGGAAACCAGGTTGCCTTTGCCGGCCATGGGCTTGCCGTTAAGGTTGGTGTGCGGGATAGATTCGACTACCTCACCGCCGTGGGTGGTCGAGTCTCCGAGGCGTACGATGTTTTTCATGGGAAGTCCTCCTACCGTCTGGTAGTTGTAGGATCTGTTCAGGGAATGGTCGAAAAATCTTTACCCTTACTCTTTGATGTTCAAGCCTTGAAGTGGGACTAGCCGGGAGATGCTTATATTGTCACCATCGGCTGGTGATGGCGTACGCTTGAAAAGCGCGAGAAACAGTTGATGTGTAAATTCATCTTTGTTTTTCACTTCGTCTAAAAGGATTTCGTGCGGGACAAGGTCGCGCCAATGCGTTTCATAGCTTTCGGTGGATATTATATGCTCAAGGCAGTTAGATATGTTCCCGCTGTTTTCGGGCCGAACTAAGTAAAAGGTTCCTTCATGAGTTGAAGGAGTTTGGAACTGTGCTGTTTGTTGTTTATATCAAATTTGCTAAGCTCTAATCTGTCATTGGTATTAAGGTGTGGTACAAGAAATGGATATAGTTCATGTTTGCGCATTTCATCATGGCTTTGTGTGAACTGTTAAGATATTTTTGTTTTCGGGGTGTGATTGCAGTTGCTCTCAATGCGTGCACCCCGCCTGTACGGTATTCCTCACCAATTGTGAGGTCGATGTTTAGCATCGCGGTGATATTACCGATAGAGTTCATTTGGGCGTGTCCGCGCTGGACTGTATTCAGTTGATTAATATAGTTTAAGTTCGGGGGGGGGCGCTTTTTTGTTGACTACTTATTCTTTTTATTCAGGTTGTTGAGAGTTATGTCGACATGTTTCTTTTGGCAGAAGTTGGAGGAAAGATCTTGAAGGTGTATGTGTTCAGCATCATTTTCCTCCATTTCGTAAGCCGCATTCATCAAAAAAATACCTAAGGTGCGGATCATGGTGGGCGTTGTTAGAAATGATATCTCGTCAAGCCTTATAAGTTTATCGCTGCCAGTTTCGGTGCCCCATGCTTTTATGTTGTTAAACTTAATCATAGATTATTTGTCTCGATATCCTTTGCGGTTACGTTGAGGTCAATGTTTATAATGATCTTTGGGGGCAAATGAATTTTCCGCCGGTATTTTCCAGCGTTGGGCGATCCGGTGCTGAAGGTGATATGTGTTTCATGATTTATGTGCATCGTTTAGGGGTTTTTAGATCCTAACCCATTCCTCTAGGGAGGCTATGAGTTCTGAAAGGTTAGATAGGCCGCCAAATACTACGGTTTCTTCTCCATGCTCAATTTTTTTGTAAACTGTAGATGCTTTTGTCTCATCTTCCTCAATGATGACTCGGATTACTTTTTTTCGTTCTATGTCTCTAGCTGAAAATATAGGATTTGCATCGCCGAAAGATTGTCCGTTTTCGTATGTGGTCCTGTAGAAAGGTGCTATGAAGTTTGCATGGTTCTCATATTTACTGGCGATCTGTGTGAAAGCGTCAAGGAATAACTTCTCCAGCGCCCTGTAGGTTGTGCTATTTGTCAAGTAGTCTTCATACATCGGTGGTTACTCCTTGAATGCGCTTCCAGATATGATTTCAATGTCAACGCGCTCTCCTTCTGTGTCTTTAACCTTAAATGATTTACTTATCTGTGCGCTGAGTCCGCGACAGTTGTACGCATCATCAATATAGCGTTCGGCTCTTGCAAATACTTTTTCTCGCATTTTTAAGTCTCTAGAATTTAATTTTTCTTCTAGTTCGGATAGCATTTTCTTTCCGTCTGCTGCAGTCACTGCTGCATCTTGGTTCCAAGAGACTGACTCTTCTAACCTTGCACCCTGTGCTTGGATGCGGCCCCTGTTTTTAGCTAGCCCGAGTGGATCCATCCACTGTACGGGATTGAAAGCATAGGTATACAGATTCAAGCCGCCTGCATACCCAATTGGGTCCTTTCCTATAAAGCGCCCCAAGTTCGGGTCATAGTAACGATATCGGTTGTAATGCAACCCCGTCTCAACATCCCAATACTGCCCCTGAAAGCGTAGCGGATTCCGGATATTTGTCCTGAGTGTTGCGCCAATATCATATTCTCAAATTCCTGGTTTTTTGCGCGGACAGTTTGATATATATATATTTGTGCTCGGAAATTCATGTTATGTTCTTTATGTGAAAAGCTTGTTTCAATGAAACTTCATCAGCTGTATCTCCATCTTCAAGACACCTGAATCTCGCATCAAATAAGATTTTTGCAAATAGCTCATATAGGTAAGTTGTAGGAATCAAAATTTCTAGCCATGCACGCTTGTCATCGAATTTCAGGAGTCTTGCATTGTAACTTCCTGTTGTTGTGGTTTGCGGGTCTATTATGTGAATCTCGTCGAAATTTGTTGTTGTGCATGCCTCGCTTTCTAGTAGCTTTTCAAATAGATCTTGCAAGGAGTTGGATTCTTCAAAGATAAGTTCGTATTCGTAGCTCATGATCCGTGCTGCCTTCCTCGTACAGTGGGTAGATCAGCTGGGTTGCGTATGCCGATATGGGTCTGATTTGGATCTTGGGAAATGAATCCACGATCATTTAGTTGGTTGCTCGTAGGATCTTCTTTGTGGACGCGTGCGTTATTGCCTGATTTATAAGCGCAGGGGCATTTGCTACCATATTTATGGACTCGTACTTCTGATCCGTCAAGGTGTTTCCATGTTTCATTTATGCCGTTATGTTTTGACCTTAAGGAGCCAGCCTCAGTAAGTGTTGTACTTGTCATAGCCACACTTTGTCCCTTTATTTTTGGTAGGTCGGAGGCAGCTGAAAGGCCAAGCGGATCTACCCATAGTACTGGGTTAGGGGAGTACTGGTAGGTGTTCAAACCTTCTTGCAGACCTATAGGATCTTTGCATGTGAGTCGACCCACTCTGAGGTCGTAATATCGGTAGCGGTTATAGTGCAACCCCGTCTCAACATCCCAATACTGCCCCTGAAAGCGTAGCGAATTCCGGATATCCGCCCACTTCGCCTTGTCGCTCCGTGTCTCCTCCGCCAACCCCCACGCCTTGTACGTCCCGCGCCAGGCAATCTCGCCATCCTCGCCGGTCAATTCCATAGGCGTGCCCAGGTGGTCACACTGGTACCACGCCAACGCATCAAACGGCTTGGGTGTCGGCTTGTGCTGCCACACCGGATCCTTGTCGATGTCATACGGGAAGACATACACCGGCTGCGGTATCAACTCGACCACATGGTTGGACACCGCCTGCGCCACCGGCACAAAGGTGCCGGGTTCGAACACATAGTGCGTGCTGCGCCCATGGCGCTCGCGGTCCCGGCATTCGAACGCCAGCGTGTCGCCTTCCCACACATACCAGGTAAAGCCACACCCCAGCTGTTCATCCAGTTCGCGCCGCTGGTTCTCGTTCCATACCGGGCCGGCTTGCCGCCGGTCGCGGTACTTGGCGTGGGATTTCTTGTACAGGCGACGACCCAGCGCGTCGTAGGCAAAGCTGACGGTCAGGCGATCGGCATTCGCAATGCTGTAGCCGGTTATAGAGGTCCCGGCCCATCCAGCCTTTCTCACTCTCTGAGGTGTGCTCCAGCAGGCTGCCGCGATATTCGTAGCGGCGCTGCCTGTAGTATTCCGCTGTTCGTTAATTGGTATTAACGCATCGTAGATGCGTAATTTAATTTATTCATTCAAAACGGCATAAACTCTAATGGTGTCCTCGTTGCAGGCGGAATCAAAAAAACGGCTTTCGTAGAATGTAAATAATGGTGTTATCCTACATGCATCAAATCGCTCTTGGACGAGCTTTATTTCCGGTGAGATTTCCTTTCCTTGTTTTTTTTTCAGCTTTTCCAAGGAGCTGCTCTTTGTGGTATTTGGGTTTACAAGGAGATTGGGTATTGGGGGTTCAGTTTTATTTGCAAAATCAAAATCAGTGTAAGTGATTGCAATTAAACGTTCGTCGTTTTTTGTGTTTTTAGAACGCATGTGTAGCATGGCGGAGTTCAGTACAAAGAACGATACATTTAGCAGTATGTCTGCTGCTTCTGTGTTTTGTGTGTTATGTTTTAAAATCTCCAGTTTTTTATATCGTGAGATTATAGGGAACTCCTCGAAAGTTTCATACTTCTCAAGAAATACATTAAGATCAATGTAAGGTTCTTTCTCTACCAATTGGTCAAATATTTTCTGTATGTTCATTTTTTGGGAATGCTCCACCCATGATCGTTTAGCCATTGTATGGTTTTATTTGAGAAGGTGATATCCCCTTTGCTTTTGTCATGAATTGAACTATCTAAATTGTATGCTGATCCACACGGGCAATGTGCATGCCATTGACTTTTGGGGACATCTTCCTCTGGGGCGTCAATTCTCGTTATTTCTTTCGGAGCCTGTCCTCGTTCTACTTTTCTCTTTGCCTGTTTTGGTCCACCGGTTGGCCTGCTTTTAGCGAGACCAAGTGGATCACCCCATTCTGTCGGATTTGGAGCGTAGATATAAACATTAAGACCGCCAGCGTATCCAATTGGATCCTTCCCAATAAACCGTCCGACCAGTGGCTCATAGTAACGATATCGGTTGTAATGCAACCCCGTCTCAACATCCCAATACTGCCCCTGAAAGCGTAGCGGATTTCGGATATCCGCCCACTTCGCCTTGTCGCTCCGTGTCTCCTCCGCCAACCCCCACGCCTTGTACGTCCCGCGCCAGGCAATCTCGCCATCCTCGCCGGTCAATTCCATAGGCGTGCCCAGGTGGTCACACTGGTACCACGCCAACGCATCAAACGGCTTGGGTGTCGGCTTGTGTTGCCACACCGGATCCTTGTCGATGTCATACGGGAAGACATACACCGGCTGCGGTATCAACTCGACCACATGGTTGGACACCGCCTGCGCCACCGGCACAAAGGTGCCGGGTTCGAACACATAGTGCGTGCTGCGCCCGTGGCGCTCGCGGTCCCGGCATTCGAACGCCAGCGTGTCGCCTTCCCACACATACCAGGTAAAG
>NZ_JBBMRJ010000028.1:0-84138 GCF_037993085.1 Pseudomonas sp. YNh
CTTTACCTGGTATGTGTGGGAAGGCGACACGCTGGCGTTCGAATGCCGGGACCGCGAGCGCCATGGGCGCAGCACGCACTATGTGTTCGAACCCGGCACCTTTGTGCCGGTGGCGCAGGCGGTGTCCAACCATGTGGTCGAGTTGATACCGCAGCCGGTGTATGTCTTCCCGTATGACATCGACAAGGATCCGGTGTGGCAGCACAAGCCGACACCCAAGCCGTTTGATGCGTTGGCCTGGTACCAGTGTGACCACCTGGGCACGCCCATGGAATTGACCGGCGAGGATGGCGAGATTGCCTGGCGCGGGACGTACAAGGCCTGGGGGTTGGCGGAGGAGACACGGAGCGACAAGGCGAAGTGGGGAGATATCCGGAATCCGCTACGCTTTCAGGGGCAGTATTGGGATGTTGAGACGGGGTTGCATTACAACCGATATCGTTACTATGACCCACAGATCGGACGGTTTATAGGAAAGGACCCGATTGGTTTCATAGGTGGGTTCAACAGTTATACTTATGCTTCGAACCCAATAGAATGGACTGACCCATATGGTCTAGCCGGAAACAGGGCAAATCGGCGAGCAGGAGCTATACTTCAAGATATTGATAGCAAAGGGGGTGGTCATGCTAACTCTCGACATGGCGCAGGTACCACGCTAGCTCAGCAAAAACACCGGGCCCTCACAGGAGTACCACCTGATTGCCCATGCATCAAAAATCCAAAGCCGACCGACTCAACGCGATTTTTAAATAATATCGACCAACTGGATGCAATCCAACGCGGCAATGCTCAAATAAACTCCAACGGCACTAACAGCGCAATGCTAAACATGAATCGTACAATTGGCGAAGGCTACCGTGCAGGCGGGGGCGCTCGCATTGAGACCTCAACTGCGATCATCGTTCGCAAAAACAACAACATTTTAACAGCCTACCCAAAGCTATAATGAAAACCGCAAACATAAACTACATCCATTTCTTATACTACCCCTTAATATCAATGACAGATGCAGAACTCAGCGAATTTGAAATAAACAACAAAGAACATAGATCCGAGCTCTTTCGCCTCATGAAAGAAACCTCTAATGGATTCGGCCCAAAAACAATGGAAAACATATCTAACTGCCTTGAGCATATAATATACACACAAAGCTATGAAAAGCATTGGCGCGACCTTGTACCGCACGAAATCCCCTTAGACGACGTGAAAAACAAAGATGAATTCATAAATCAACTCTTTCTCGCCCTCTTCCAGCGTACGCCATCACCAACCGATATTGACAACATATGCATCTCCCGGTTAGTCCCACTTCAAGGCTTGAACATTAAAGATTAAAAATTTGCCGATGGCGCAGGCGGTGTCCAACCAGGTGGTCGAGTTGATACCGCAGCCGGTGGTCTTCCCGTACGACATCGACAAGGATCCGGTATGGCAACACAAGCCGACACCCAAGCCGTTTGATGCGTTGGCGTGGTACCAGTGTGACCACCTGGGCACGCCGATGGAATTGACCGGCGAGGATGGCGAGATTGCTTGGCGCGGGACGTACAAGGCGTGGGGGTTGCCGGAGGAGACAGGGAGCGACAAGGCGAAGTGGGCGGATATCCGGAATCCGCTACGCTTTCAGGGGCAGTATTGGGACGTTGAGACGGGGTTGCACTATAACCGACATAGGTATTATGACTCCTTTACTGGCCGCTACGTCGGTAAAGACCCTATTGGCTTTGAGGGAGGTCTCACCCCCTATAAATACTGCCCCGCACCAACTCATTGGGTGGATCCGCTAGGACTAACCCAAAAATACATTCCCGCACCCAGTAGGCTTCCAGGATTTCCCGATGCAGTGCGAGCGAAGCCAACAATAGCGGTTCACGGTGGTGGGGGATTAAGGAAACGTTGGCACCTTCCTGATGGCTGCATATGCGAATGGGATTCACAACATGGTGAAATTGAAAAATATGATCGCAGAGGAAGACATCTTGGGGCATTTGACCCAGAGACAGGGGAACAGATACCAACCAAAAACCCTAAATCAGACCGGAGAGTTGAACCATGAATCCAAACGTAAAATATTCAATATCTGTATTTGACAAGCATAGTGAAAAATACATTGGAGAGCTTAACTTTATCAACCCCATCGAAATAGGCGAACTTCGCTTGCTACTAAAGATAGCCAACGATTCAGAGCAGCTTTATGATGACTACCCTATAGACTCCCTAGCAGCGGCTAAAATCGAAAAACTAACCGACAGCTCGCTTGATTTAAATAAATTGAGCACTTCCTCTCATGCGAAAGAATAGATTGATATTTAAGATTGACGACAAAAGGTCAGAACATGCAAAGTGAACGAGCGCGGGCTGATTTAGAGTGAAAATGCCAATCCCTTATTGGTTCGACCACGGATTGCAAGCAAGGCCATTTCACCTGGGACCTCCACAACCGCTTGCGCCGTTACGAAGATGACCGCCTGACCGTCAGCTTTGCCTACGACGCGCTGGGTCGTCGCCTGTACAAGAAATCCCACGCCAAGTACCGCGACCGGCGGCAAGCCGGCCCGGTATGGAACGAGAACCAGCGGCGCGAACTGGATGAACAGCTGGGGTGTGGCTTTACCTGGTATGTGTGGGAAGGCGACACGCTGGCGTTCGAATGCCGGGACCGCGAGCGCCACGGGCGCAGCACGCACTATGTGTTCGAACCCGGCACCTTTGTGCCGGTGGCGCAGGGGGTCGTTGTTACTCATACTGAAAAACCCATCCCCCACGCGGTACCGGCCATGAACCGCTGCCTGCTGCTCACTGCCCTGCTGCTGTGTGCCCCTGCCCCTGCCCCGGCCGCCGATGACTGGAACCTGGCCTACGACCGCGAAGGCATCCGCGTGTACCTCAGTGGCGCGGCTGACTCGTCCTACCAGCAATTTCGTGGTGTGAGCACCATGAAAGCCAGCGTGCGCACCCTCACCGACCTGCAAGAGAACCTGCGGGTAGCCTGCAAATGGCTATACGCCTGTGACCAGATGCGTTTGCTGGAAGTAGATGGCGCCAATACCTGGGTGTACCTGACCACCAACCTGCCGTGGCCGACGATGCCGCGGGACATTGTGCTGAAAGTGACCAGCGAACGCCTGGATGACGGCACCCTGCTGCGGCGCCTGAGTGCCGAGCCCGACAGGATCCCCGAGGTGGACGGCCTGATCCGGGTGCAGCATCTGAGCGGTGAATGGCGGATGAAACCACTGGGCGAGCGCGAGACGGAGGTGACCTACCAGTTGCAGGCCGACCCTGCCGGCGATGTGCCCGGCTGGCTGGCCAACAGGTTCGTGGTGGATGCACCGGTGGTGACGTTGCGGACGTTGCGGGCGGTTGCTGAACGCCAGCCTTGAGGTGTCTCGCCGGCAAGCCAGCGCCCACAGGTACAGCGCGAATCTTGCGACTCGCGCAGTCCAGGTGGGAGCTGGCTTGCCAACGATGGGCTGCACAGCAGTCCCATGGTGCTATGTAGCAGTCGCTGTCTGCGGTTGCGCAGAGGCCTTGGTCCTGCGTCGATAGGCGAGCAACAGGCCCGCATACCACAACGGCATCACGTACAACGCCGTGCGGGTGTCCGGCTCCAGGGCCAGCAGGCACAGCACGAAAATCAGGAACAGCTGCGCCAGCGCGGCGGTGACCTTGCCGCCGGGCAGCTTGAACCTGGACTGCTCATGCGCCTGCGGATTCTGTCGGCGGTAGGCGAAATAGGACAGCAGGATCAGCGACCAGGTAACGATGATCATCACCGCGGAAATGGTCGACACCAGGGTGAACACGGTCATCACTTCCGGGATCACGAACAGCAGCGTCAGCGCAATCGCCATGCACACCCCGGAAAACACCAGCGCCCGCACCGGCGTACCCGAGCCGGACAGACGCCCGAACGCCGTCGGCGCCTGTTGTTGGTGCGACAGGCCGTAGAGCATGCGCGAGCCCGAGTAGACGCCACTGTTGGCCGACGAGGCCGCAGAGGTCAGCACCACGAAGTTGATGATGCCAGCAGCAGCGGGCAACCCGCCAAGCAGGAACAATTCAACGAACGGGCTGCGGTTGGCCGGCACATTGGCCCAGGACACCACACTGATGATGCACACCAGCGAACAGATGTAGAAAAGCAGGATACGTACGGGGATGGTATTGATTGCCTTCGGCAGGGTCTTCTCGGGGTCTTTGGCCTCGGCCGCTGCGGTGCCGATAAGCTCGGTGCCGACGAAGGAGAAGATAGCGATCTGGAACCCGGCGAGGAAGCCAAGGATGCCATGCGGCATGACCACGCCAGGCGCCACAAGGTGGCTGAACGACGCCGTCACCCCGCCCGGCGAGGTATAGGAGGTGGCGACCATCACCAGGCCGGTTACCACCAGCAGCACGATGGCGACGATCTTGATCAGGCCGAACCAGAACTCCACTTCACCAAAGGCCTTCACCGCCAGCATGTTCAGGCCCAGCAACAGGAACATGGTGCCGAAAGCCGGTAGCCAGGTAGGCACATCGGGGTACCAGTACTGCACGAACCCTGCGACCACCACCACGTCGCCCACCGCCGCCACCACCCAGCTGAGCCAGTACGACCAGCTGAGAATGTAACCGGCCCGTGGCCCCAGGTAGTTGTGCACCAGGTCGGCGAACGATTCCATCTGCAGGTTGGCCAGCAGCATCTCGCCCATGGCGCGCATGATGCAGAACACAAAAAAACCGATGATGGCGTAGACGAGGATGATTGAAGTGCCAGACAGCGCAATGATCTTGCCCGAGCCCATGAACAAACCGGTACCAATGGCGCCACTGATCGAAATAAGCTGTATGTGTCGGTTTTCCAGCCGTCGCTTGAGCACTCGGCCCTCTTGCGGAGCTGCGCTTTGCGCATTGCACGTTTGATGCATAGTCGACCTCTTATTCTTTTTTGGTAAAACTTCAGCGCCCCGCGCCGCACCATTTAATTGGCACCAAGGTGCAAGTTCACTGTCATTGAAAATGATAAAAGCGCAGGTAATAACGAAAACGGACACTCACGCCCGACGCAACTTCGCTGCGGGCTTTTTTATTATTTGAAACGCACCTTGGGTGGTGCGCCTTGTACCGTTGCACGAAAACAGTTTCATTCTGCCAGTGGCCCGGGCCAAGCGGAACGCTACAGAATGCGCACAGCCCAAGGGATTTTTTGCACTGTGGAAAGCCTGGGTGACAGTTTGCGCAATGCGCCTGTCAAAAGGCCTGACCCAGCGGTCACATCTTGTAGGTGGAGAGCAGGATGCTGGTCTCGGTATTCTCGATGTGCGGGATGGAGCGAATGGTGTTAAGCGCCCGGTCGAACGCTTCAAGGGTGTCTGCGCGCAGCTCTGCCATCAGGTCCCAGCGGCCATTGGTGGTATGAATGGCCACCACGTTGGGGTGCCCACGCAGCGCGTGCTTGACCTCTGCGGCGTGGTGGCCGCTGATGCCGATGCTGGTGATCGCCCGCACGCCCTGGTCCAGCGCATCGGAGCGCAAGCGTACCGTGTAGCCGATGATCACGCCCTGCTCTTCGAGGCGGGTGATGCGGTTTTGCACCGTTGCCCTGGCCACCTTGAGTTTTTTTGCCAAGGTCAGCACGGGGGTACGTGCATTGTCCCGCAACAGCGCAATCAGTTCCCGATCGATAGTGTCCATATGCCTGCCAAATAATCAGATTGCTACTTTGGGGTGGCAGATTGTCTAGAAAGTTGGCGAAACTGGCAACCTGCATTCTTCCTGTTGACGCAACCTTTCATCAAAATGTTCGAGCCGGCGACACTTCGATAATCCTAAGCGCTCACCCTGCAATATCCAGAGGGCAGCGCACAATAACAAGGTGCAAGAGCATGACGTATTTCATTGATGTTCCAACCATGTCGGACTTGGTGCACGACATTGGCGTAGCGCCGTTCATAGGCGAGCTGGCTGCGGCCATTCGTGAAGACTTCAAACGCTGGCAGGAGTTTGATAAATCCGCACGGGTTGCCAGCCATTCGGAAGTGGGTGTGATCGAACTGATGCCGGTCGCCGACAACAGCCGCTACGCCTTCAAATACGTCAACGGCCACCCGGCCAACACCGCGCGTGACCTGCATACCGTGATGGCCTTCGGCGTATTGGCCGATGTCGAAACCGGCTACCCGGTGTTGCTGTCCGAACTGACCATTGCCACCGCCCTGCGCACTGCGGCTACCTCGCTGATGGCAGCCCAGGCACTGGCCCGACCGAACTCGCGCAAGATGGCGCTGATCGGCAACGGCGCGCAAAGCGAATTCCAGGCGCTGGCCTTCCACAAGCACCTGGGCATCGAAGAAATCATCGCCTACGACACCGACCCGCTGGCCACCGCCAAGCTGATTGCCAACCTCAAGGAATACAGCGGCCTCACCATTCGCCGGGCCGGCTCGGTGGCCGAGGCGGTGAAAGGCGTGGACATCATCACCACGGTCACTGCCGACAAGGCCTACGCCACCATCATCACCCCTGACATGCTCGAACCCGGCATGCACCTGAATGCCGTGGGGGGAGACTGCCCGGGCAAGACCGAACTGCACGCCGATGTGCTGCGCAACGCCCGGGTGTTCGTCGAGTACGAGCCGCAAACCCGTATCGAAGGGGACATCCAGCAGCTGCCCGCTGACTTCCCGGTGGTTGACCTGTGGCGTGTGCTGCGCGGCGAGACCGAGGGGCGCCAGAGCGACAGCCAGGTCACCGTATTCGACTCGGTGGGCTTCGCCCTGGAAGACTACACCGTACTACGTTACGTACTACAGCAGGCCGAAAAGCGCGGCATGGGCACGAAGATCGACCTGGTGCCATGGGTGGAAGACGACCCGAAAGACCTGTTCAGCCACACCCGCGGCCGCGCTGCCAAAAGCCGCATCCGACGCGTTGCCTAACCCCGCTTCCTACCCGGTACTTCCAGATGGCATTCCCGACGCGTTCGATTCAAGCACCTGCAGCAGTGGTCATGGTCAGGCCACATGCGTTCACCCCCAACCCGGAAACCGCAGCCGACAACTCATTCCAGCGCAGCAACCCCAGCCTCGCCGCACAGGCGCTCGCCGAGGTTGCCCGTGATGAAGTCACCCAGGCCGTCGGCCGCCTCGAGGCCGAAGGCGTACGCGTACACCTGTTCGACGATTTTGGCGAGCACAACACCCCGGACTCGGTGTTCCCCAACAACTGGTTCTCGACCCACCCCGGTGGGCATATCGCGATCTACTCGATGTACTCGCGCAACCGCCGCCGCGAGCGGCGCGCCGATGTGATCGAGATGCTCAAGAATGAGTACCGCGTGCAGGATGTAATCGATTATTCAGGGCTGGAGCAGGACGAGCTGTTCCTCGAAGGGACCGGCGCCATGGTATTCGACCACCTGTCGCGGGTGGCTTACACCGCACGCTCCAACCGTGCCGACCCGATTGCCCTGGAGCGCTTCAGCACGCACTTCAACTTCGAGCCGATGGTATTCGACACTGCCGACGAGCAAGGCACGCCGATCTACCACACCAACGTACTGATGTGCGTGGCGACCGAGTTTGCACTGGTGGGTTTTGGCACGTTCACCAACAAGGCGCGGGCCGAGGAAGTGCGCATGCGGCTGATCGAATCGGGCCGCGATGTGATTGACTTGAGCAACCAGCAGATCGGCCAGTTTGCCGGTAATGCCATCGAACTGTCCGGGCGTGACGGGCGTATTCTGGCGCTGTCACGCAAGGCCTTCGACAGCCTGACCAGCGAGCAACGCCGGCGCATCGAGCGCTCGGCGCGGCTGGTGCCACTGGACGTGCCGACCATTGAGATGGCCGGCGGCTCGGTGCGCTGCATGATTGCCGGCATTCACCTGTCGCCACGCCTGGCGGCGGCTTGCGCCTGACCCATCCACCCTCGGCCGACTCGATCTCCTGTGGGAGCGGCCCTGCCGGGGCGCCCCCACAAAGACCGCGTCAGTTCGTAAGGCCGTGTCAGATCCCGCCGCCCGCCAGCAGTTGCGTCATGACCTCGGCCAACGCCTTGACCATCACATCCGCTGTCGGCCGGTGGACGATGACGATTTCATAGCTGTCGACCTCCGGTAGCCCCTGCCCTGCCCCCAGCACCCGGTGCTCACCCGTGGCTGCCCTTGGTGGCAGCAGGCTGATGCCCATGCCATCGGCAACTGCCGCCTGGATACCGCTGAGGCTGGAACTGGTGAAACTGATGCGCCAGCGCCGGCCCATGCTTTCGATAGCGTTGATCATGTCCTCGCGGTACAAGCCGCGCGGCGGGAAGGTAACCAGCGGGATCGGGTCCAGCTCGAAGGCGGGGGTGCGCGCACTGTCGATCCATTGCAGGCGCTCGGGCCAGCAAGCCACGCCCTCCCGGGTGTTGCGCCGCTGCTTGAGCAGCACCAAGTCGAGTTCACCGTTGTCGTAGGCTTGGCTGAGGTCGCGGCACAGGCCGCTGGTCACTTCCAGTTTCACTTGCGGGTGCAGCCGGCTGAAGGCCGACAGCGCATTGGTGGTGCGCCCGCCAACGAAGTCCTCGGGCACGCCCAGGCGTACGGTGGTGCCGACCATCGCCCCGGCCAGGGCTTCGAGCATCTGGTCATTCAGCGCCAGCATGTGCCGCGCGTAGCCGAGCAAGGTCTGCCCGGCGTCGGTTGGTAGCACATCGCGGTTACCCCGCACCAACAGGCGATGGCCGACCATGTCTTCCAGGCGGCGCACCTTCTGGCTGATGGTCGATTGGGTCGAGTGCAGGCGCGCCGCCGCCGTGGTGAAGCTACCGCAATCGGCCACCACCACAATGGCGCGTAGCAGGTCGAGGTCGAACAGGGCTCTATTCGATTTCACGCTGATAGACATCTTGGTATTCAACTGCGGAATGGCAAGACTGCGTTCTATCACGGCTAGTCGCCAAGGGCCACACCTTCCCGCCGAGGGTCGGCGCCACCGGACCAGCCATCGCCGCTGCGCTGGATGATCTGCATGCCGCTGGTCATGGTCATCGGCGTGACCTCATGGCCCCAGGCTGCCAATTGGCGGATCAGCGATTGGCTGGCCAGCCCGGCTTCCACTTCAGTGCCGGCATTGCGGCTGCCGAAGTTGGGCAGGCCGGCCGCCTGCTGCGGGTCGAGCTGCCAATCCAGCAAGCCGATCAGCGCCTTGTTCACGTAGCCAATGATCTGCGAGCCCCCTGGCGAACCAAGGCTGGCCACAAGCTCGCCAGAGGCCCGCGAAAACACCAGCGTCGGCGCCATCGCTGACAGTGGCCGCTTGCCCGGCTGCACCCGATTGGCCACGGGCTTGCCGTGTTCCCGGGGGATGAACGAGAAGTCCGTCAGATGATTGTTGAGCAGGAAGCCCTTGACCATCAGGTGCGAACCGAACGCGGCCTCCACCGAGGTGGTCATGGCCAGTGCCTGACCATTGTCATCCACTGCGCTGAGGTGCGAAGTGGAAACGCGCAAAGGCGAGCGATCGGGTGCCAGGGCCAGGTCGGCGCCTTGCGGCTGGCCAGGGCGAGCGCGCTTCATGCTGTGCTCGCCGATCTGCGCTGCTCGGCGGGCCAGGTAGGCGGGGTCGGTCAGGGCCTTGACCGGGACCGGCACGTAATCACTGTCGGCCAGGTACTGAGCGCGGTCGGCGTAGGCCAGGCGCTCGGCCTCGGCGATCAGGTGCACGGCCAGCGGCGGTGCCTCCAGGCCTGCCGGGGACGCGCTCGCCAACGGCCGCAGCGCCGCCAGGTCGCGTTGTGGCGTGGCGCGCTGCACGGCTTCAAGCATGCCCAGCGTCTGCAACACCGTCACCCCACCCGACGAGGGCGGCGGCATGCCGCAGACGCGCCAGGCCTTGTAGGTGCCGCACACCGGCTCGCGCTCTTTGGCGGTGTACTGCTCAAGGTCCTGCAACGACAGGTAACCGGCATTGGTATGGCTGCGCACCTTGGCCACGATGGCCCCGGCGATTTCACCGGTGTAGAACGCCTGGGGCCCGTGCGCGGCAATCTGCTCGAACGTTTGCGCAAGTTCAGGGTTGCGCAACCTCGTGCCCACCGGCAGCGGCTTGCCGTTTTTATCCAGGAAGTAGCGCGCCATGGCCGGTGACCGGGCGATATACGGGTCGCCCGCCACCAGGGTGTGGAGGCGTTCGGAAACGGGGAAACCGTTACGTGCCAACGCGATGGCCGGGGCAAAGAGTTGCTGCCAAGGCAGCTTGCCGTGCTGCTCGTGAGCCAGTTTCAGCGCGCGCAGTACCCCCGGCACACCCACTGAGCGCCCGCCGATCTGCGCCGACCTGAACGGCATCGGTGAACCATTGGCTTGCAAGAACAGTTGCTCCGTTACCTGCGCCGGGGCTGCCTCGCGGCCGTCGAAAGCCTGAACACGTTTGCCGTCCCAGTAGAGGATAAAAGCCCCACCACCGATGCCGCTGGATTGCGGCTCTACCAAGGTCAGCACCATTTGCATGGCGATGGCCGCGTCGATGGCGCTGCCACCGTCACGCAGCATCGCCCGCCCCGCTTCGGTGGCCAGCGGGTTGGCAGCGGCGGCCATATGCCGGCTGGCGTGCACCGGCTGCAGGCCAGTGCGGTAGCCGGAGGCCAGTTCGGGTGGCGCGGGCAACACTTGCTCGGCACAGGCCCACCCACTCGCGATCGCCAGGCACAGCGCGCTCATCAGCGATGTGGAGAACTTCATCGTTTTGCTTCCTGCTTTGTCTATTCAGCAGACCACTGTCGGTCATGCGCAAACTTAACTTCAAGACTTTGTGCGATTTTTCTAGGATGCAGGCAGGTCAATCAGGAGCCACTCCATGCGTAGATCACTCACAACCATGCTGTTCGCCCTGCTCACCAGCCTTGCCGCCCACGCCGAGAACACCACCATGGACAACCGCCTGCACAACGCCGCCCGCCAGGACGACGTGCGCACCCTGCAACAGTTGCTGACAGAAGGTGCCCGGCTGGAAAGCCGTGATGAGCAGGGGCGCACTGCCCTGCTGGTGGCCACCCACGGCAACCAGGTGGCGGCGGCGCAAGCACTGATCCAGGCCGGTGCCGACGTGAACGCCAAAGACAATATCGATGACAGCCCTTATCTGTATGCCGGCGCCCGAGGCCTGAACGATATCCTGCGGCTGACCCTGAGCCACGGTGCCAACCTCAAGAGCACCAACCGCTACGGGGGGACTGCGTTGATCCCTGCGGCCGAGCGCGGCCATGTCGAGACGGTGCAGATGCTGATCGATGCCGGGGTGGACGTGAACCACCTGAACCGCCTGCACTGGACCGCGCTTATGGAGGCAGTGATCCTGGGGGATGGCGGACCGCGGCATGTGGAGATTGTGCGCCGGCTGCTGGCGGCGGGGGCGGACCGGCACATTGCCGACAAGGATGGGGTCACCGCGCTGGAGCATGCGCGTCAGCGAGGGTACCGGGAGACGGAGGCGTTGCTGGCCCAGTAGGCAAGGTTTGCATGGCACGGGCTACGCCCGTGATCGCCGGCAAGCCAGCTCCCACGTTGACCGCATCGTATTCAAGTCATGTGCAGTACCTGTGGGAGCTGGCTTGCCGGCGATGGGGCCAGCACAGGCAGCAAAGACCCTAAGACTACTTCTTCGTACGGCAGCCCCACATACAAGGATGGGGTCACCGCGCTGGAGCATGCGCGTCAGCGAGGGTACCGGGAGATGGAGGCGTTGCTGGCCCAGTAGGCAAGGTTTGCATGGCACGGGCTACGCCCGTGATCGCCGGCAAGCCAGCTCCCACGTTGACCGCATCGTATTCAAGTCATGTGCAGTACCTGTGGGAGCTGGCTTGCCGGCGATGGGGCCAGCACAGGCAGCAAAGACCCTAAGACTACTTCTTCGTACGGCAGCCCCACATACAAGGATGGGGTCACCGCGCTGGAGCATGCGCGTCAGCGAGGGTACCGGGGGATGGAGGCGCTGCTGGCCCAGTAGGCAAGGTTTGCATGGCACGGGCTTCGCCCGTGATCGCCGGCAAGCCAGCTCCCACATTGGCCGCATCGCATCCAAGTCATGTGCAGTACCTGTGAGAGCAGGCTTGCCGGCGATGGGGCCAGGACAGGCAGCACAGAACCTCAGACTACTTCTTCGTACGGCAGCCCCACATACAAGGATGGGGTCACCGCGCTGGAGCATGCGCGTCAGCGAGGGTACCGGGGGATGGAGGCGCTGCTGGCCCAGTAGGCAAGGTTTGCATGGCACGGGCTTCGCCCGTGATCGCCGGCAAGCCAGCTCCCACATTGGCCGCATCGCATCCAAGTCATGTGCAGTACCTGTGAGAGCAGGCTTGCCGGCGATGGGGCCAGGACAGGCAGCACAGAACCTCAGACTACTTCTTCGTACGGCAGCCCCACATACAAGGATGGGGTCACCGCGCTGGAGCATGCGCGTCAGCGAGGGTACCGGGAGATGGAGGCGTTGCTGGCCCAGTAGGCAAGGTTTGCATGGCACGGGCTACGCCCGTGATCGCCGGCAAGCCAGCTCCCACGTTGACCGCATCGTATTCAAGTCATGTGCAGTACCTGTGGGAGCTGGCTTGCCGGCGATGGGGCCAGCACAGGCAGCACAGAACCTCAGACTACTTCTTCGTACGGCAGCCCCACATAGTTCTCGGCAATGTTCAGCAAGCCCGCCGGGGAGTTCAGGAAGTACTCGCGGTCAGCCTCCTGCATCTTCTGGTCCCAAGCATCCTTGTGGCTGCCGAAGTCATGCAGCAGCTGGGTCATGAACCAGCTGAAACGCTCGCCTTTCCATACCCGGCGCAGGGCCAGCGGCGAATACTGCTCAAGCAGGTCGGTACGACCTTCGCGGTATACCTTGACCAAAATGCGGTAGAGGTAGTTGACGTCCGAGGCTGCCAGGTTCAGGCCTTTGGCACCGGTGGGTGGGACGATGTGCGCGGCGTCACCTACCAGGAACAGGTGGCCATACTGCATGGGTTCGACTACCAGGCTGCGCAGCGGCGCGATGCTTTTTTCCAGCGCTGGGCCAGTCACCAGATCAGCTGCTACGTCGGCGGGCAAACGGGCTTTGAGTTCGTCCCAGAAACGCTCGTCAGACCACGCCTCGACACGGTCCTGCAAAGGTACCTGCAGGTAGTAGCGGCTGCGTGTCTGCGAACGTTGGCTGCACAACGCGAAGCCACGTTCGTGGTGCGCATAGATCAGCTCGTGATTGACCGGCGGTGTGTCCGACAGCAGGCCCAGCCAGCCAAATGGATAAACCCGCTCGTACTGTTTCAGCACGCCCTCAGGGATGCTCTGTCGCGAAACGCCATGGAAGCCGTCACAGCCAGCGATATAGTCGCAGTCCACCCGGTGCACCCGGCCATCTTTTTCGAAGGTCAGATATGGCTTCTCGCCCTTAAGCTCATGCGGCTGGACATTGCTGGCGGCATAGATGATCGGTGCACCTGTGGCTTCACGGGCCTGCATCAGGTCACGGGTGACTTCGGTCTGGCCGTACACCATCACCGTCTTGCCACCTGTCAGGGCTTTGAGATCCAGGCGTTGACGGCGCCCGCCAACCAGCAACTCGACACCTTCGTGCACCAGGCCTTCACGGTCCATGCGCTCGGCCACACCGGCTTCGCGCAGCAGATCGACCGTGCCTTGCTCCAGCACACCAGCGCGGATGCGGCCAAGTACATACTCGGGCGTCTGGCGCTCTACGATGACGTTATCGATACCGGCCTTGTGCAGCAGTTGGCCCAGCAGCAGGCCAGACGGGCCTGCGCCAATAATTGCAACCTGAGTTTTCATTGTTGTTGTCTCTGTTCGGACGATGCCGGCCCTGGACTGGCAGTGGGGCGGCATCTGCTGTTAGGGTTTGCCCTTGCATTTTTACTGGCAAAAAATGCCCATTAAGTGTGCTATTCCATGAATAACCTGCACTTTTACAAAAATCGTTCGATTAACGGACAGGCTTGCCCGCATGAAATCCACCCTCCCCGGCGTCCCGTTGTTCAAGCTGTATGGTGAAAACACGGCCTGGCCCGGCACCGACCTGTTGCACTGCGAGTCCATCCCGGCACGTAGCCGTTTGCACCACTGGGAAATCAAGCCGCATCAGCATGCCGAACTGTTCCAGCTCCTTTACGTACAGCGCGGCCAGGCCCAGGTTGAGGTCGAAGGCGTGCGCAGTGCCATCGGCGAGGCGGCGATCCAGGTGGTGCCGCCGATGACCGTGCATGGCTTTCGCTTCAGTGCCGATATCCAGGGGTATGTGCTGACCTTTGGCACCGCACTGGTGGCGAACCTGGAACAGCGCCTGGGCGCGCCCCTGACGGTGCTTGCGAAACCGGCGTGTTACCCGCTGGGCCAGGACCGCGTGCACCTGCGCAGCCTGATCAGCACCTTGCAGCAGGAATACCAGGGCAATGCCCCCGCGCGGGCGGCCATGCTCGAAGCGCTGGTCACCGCGCTGATGGTGTGGATCAGCCGCCGCCAGCAGCTGGGTCAAGCGCCGCGAAATCGGGATGAGCGTGACCGCCAGTTGTTGGGGCAGTACCTGCGACTGGTCGAAGCGCATTACCGCGAGCACCTGTCGATGGAGGACTTCGCCGCGCGACTGAATATTCCGAGCCTGCAACTGAACCAGTTGTGCCGGGCGCTGAGTGGGCAGACTGCGCTGCAGGTGCTGCACCAGCGTTTGTTGCTGGAGGCGCGTCGCAACCTGGTTTACACGCGGATGAGCATCGGGCAGCTGTCGGACAGCCTGGGGTTCACCGACCCGACGTACTTTGCCCGCTGGTTCAAGCGCTTGAGTGGGCAGACGCCCAATGGCTATCGTCGGTCGGTGCAGCCGGAATGAAATGTGGTTACCTGCATCGGCCTCTTCGCGGGCCTGCCCGCTCCCACAGGGATTGCGTCAGGCCCGCAAGCGTCGCACTTCTGTGGGAGCGGGCAGGCCCGCGAAGAAGGCAACACGCATCTTCAGCCCCTGCTTGACGTATACGTCAACCTGCAGTCAGGATAACCGCATACCCCACGCCGAGCCCCAGCATGAGCACCCAGACCTACAGCATCTCCGACCTGTCCCGCGAGCTGGACATCACCACCCGTGCCATCCGTTTCTATGAGGAGCAGGGCCTGCTGAGCCCCGAACGCCGAGGCCTGGAACGTATCTACACGGCGCGCGACAAGGTCAGCCTGAAGCTCATCCTGCGCGGCAAGCGCATCGGCTTTTCGCTGGCCGAGTGCCGCGAGCTTATCGAGCTGTACGACCCCACCAGCGGCAACCTCAAACAGCTCAACAGCATGCTGGCGAAAATCGCCGAACGGCGCGCCCAGCTGGAACAGCAGATGCTTGACATCCACCAGATGCAACTGGAACTGGACACCGCCCAGGAGCGCTGTGAACAAGCCCTGGCCGCCACCCTGAACAACAAAGACAACCGCTGAACGCCACAGGAAACCCGCCATGTCCTTGCCCAAAGAAGTCCGTCTGGTCGAAGTAGGCCCCCGCGACGGTTTGCAGAACGAAGCCCAGCCCATCAGCGTTGCCGACAAGGTGCGCCTGGTGGACGACCTTACCGCAGCGGGCCTGGCCTATATCGAGGTGGGCAGCTTCGTCTCGCCCAAGTGGGTGCCACAGATGGCCGGTTCCGCCGAGGTGTTCGCCGGTATCCAGCAGCGCCCCGGTGTGACGTATGCGGCGCTGGCGCCAAACCTGCGCGGCTTCGAGGACGCCCTGGCTGCAGGGGTGAAGGAAGTGGCGGTGTTCGCAGCGGCCTCTGAAGCGTTCTCCCAGCGCAACATCAACTGCTCGATCAGCGACAGCCTCAAGCGCTTCGAACCGATCATGGAGGCCGCGCGCAGCCATGGTGTGCGCGTGCGCGGCTATGTGTCGTGCGTACTCGGCTGCCCCTATGAAGGCAAGGTCAGCGCCGAACAGGTGGCCCCGGTGGCCCGCGCCCTGCATGACATGGGCTGTTACGAGGTGTCGCTGGGCGACACCATTGGCACAGGTACCGCCGGCGATACCCGGCGCCTCTTCGAGGTGGTTTCCGCCCTGGTACCGCGCGGGCAACTGGCCGGGCACTTCCATGATACCTATGGCCAGGCATTGGCCAACGTCTATGCCAGCCTCCTCGAAGGTATCAATGTGTTTGACAGCTCGGTGGCAGGGCTGGGTGGCTGCCCTTATGCCAAAGGCGCTACCGGCAACATCGCCACGGAAGATGTGGTGTACCTGCTGCAGGGGCTGGGCATTGCTACCGGTATCGACCTGGACAGGCTGATCGCCGCCGGCCAACGCATCAGCGATGTGCTCGGCCGCAGCAATGGGTCGCGGGTAGCGCGGGCGCGCAATGCGCAGTAACGCGCAGGAAGTCACACGGGTGTCACATACATGTGGGTGAAGTGTTACCGGCCCCACGTTCCACAGCAAAAAATCGGGTAACAGGGAAACAAATCGACAAAATTTCAGGCCTGGCGATTTCGACGAAATCGCCAGGTGCTTGATTTTAAAGGACTTTAAAAAGTTGGCACGCACCCTGCTATATCTTTGGTACAAGAACAAAAAAAATGTGACACCCAATAAAAACAACAGGTAACGGCTCTGACATAACAAGAACAACACGGCAGAGGCGTAGCAAGCAGATCTTTTTGGAGTCGACACGCTTTTCAGGGGTACGCCCCGCGGTCTGGCACAGAACAATAAAACTACCTCAAGGTAGCTACAGCCAGGTTCGGATCAATGATGAAAGCAGGTCAGCGCTCAAAAAAATACGTTTGCTCTTGACCCCGCATGGGGGTCGCTCGCACCACCAAGGCAGGCTGACAAAAACAACAAAAAGCCGGTCTCAATAATAAAAAAAGAGCAAGCAGCAACGCTTTGGGGGGAGCTTCGGCTCCCCTTAGTGCTTCCTGCCTTAGTGCTTCCTGCCCTCCTCCTCCTGCTTCTCCTCGTTCTGTCCTTCGACCTTCTCCACCAGCAACGGCATCGTGCCCAGTACCAGCAGGGCCAGTACCGTGCTGATCAACGCCGTTGCTTCGCGGCCCATGCCGGCAGCCGTACCGATGGCAGCGGTCATCCATAGCCCTGCGGCGGTAGTCAGGCCTTTCACATGGCTGGTGTCCTGGCCGTTTCCCTTGAGGATGGTGCCTGCACCCAGAAAGCCGATACCGGCGACGATGCCCTGGATCACCCGGCTTAGCGCCTGCTCATCAGCCCCGGCCATGCTGGGTGCCAGCACGAACAGCGCGGCGCCCAGCGAGACCAGCATGTGGGTGCGTACCCCGGCGGATTTACCCTTGTGTTCGCGCTCGAAGCCCAGCACCGCGCCAAGTATGGCTGCCATCAGCAGGCGCACGAGAATGCGAGTGACCTCGCGCTCATCGGTGACATCGGCGAATTCGGCCTGGATAGCTTGCCAGATAACGTCCATTACAGTTGTCCCCATGCTGAGCATTGTGTGGCCAGGTCCGGCCTTTTCGCGGGCATGCCCGCTCCCACAAGTAATGCACAGTTCTTGATACGTGTGGTGACCTGTGGGAGCGGGCGTGCCCGCAAAGCGGCCGGCCAGCCCTATGCAAGGGTTGACCTCTGTACACAGGGCAAAGTGCCGCTCAGCCTGTTGATGCAGCAACCAGCCCCTCACTGTGGTCCACCCTGTAACCACCAGCAGGAGCACGTCACCATGCCCATTGAAATCGACGAAGCCACCCAACGCTGCACCTTGATCGGCGAAGACCTGCGCATCGAGGGTGATGGCCCCGATATCGAAATCATCACCGACGAACAACTGCGCATGTCTGTGGCCTTGCTCGCAGGCCAACGCGTGCCCATCACCGAATCCGAGGCCGATGCACTGACCGTGGCGGGTGCGGTGGATAGCCGCAGGCATCTGAAGACCAGCGTGCCAGGCTCGGTGATCTAAGGCCTGGCGGGGCCGAGCGGTTAATCTGATACGGTTTTTATCGCAAAATCTGAGCCTGTGCTGATAACAGCCTCAGGGCCATAGTGCTCATGCCTGATCGAGGCCTGATGAGCACCGAACCATGAATAACAGAATCCCTTTTACAGAGATCGCCGCCGCCCCAGCCAGCCAACAACCGCGACGCATCGACAGTGGCATTCACACCCGCAGCTTTACCGGGCTGTACCGTAGCCTGCGCATCGGCTTTGCCGGGGCCCTGTTCGTGCTGTTTTTTGGCACTGCCTGGCTGAACTGGAATGGCCGCCAAGCCGTGCTGTGGGACTTGGGTGAAAGCAAATTCCACATCTTTGGCGCCACCTTCTGGCCACAGGATTTCATCCTGCTGTCGGCGCTGCTGATCATCTGCGCATTCGGCCTGTTCGCCATTACCGTGTACGCCGGCCGCGTGTGGTGCGGCTACAGCTGCCCACAAAGCACCTGGACCTGGCTGTTCATGTGGTGCGAAAAGGTAATGGAAGGTGACCGCAACCAGCGCATCAAGCTTGCCGCCGCGCCGTGGAGCCTGAACAAACTGGCGCGCCGCACCCTGAAACACAGCCTGTGGCTGGCCATCGGTGTAGTCACCGGGCTGACCTTCGTCGGCTACTTCACCCCAATCCGCCCACTGGCCGCAGAACTGTTCACGTTGCAATTGGGCGGCGTGGCGCTGTTCTGGGTGCTGTTTTTCACCGCTGCCACCTACATAAACGCAGGCCTGCTGCGCGAAGCGGTGTGCCTGCACATGTGCCCGTATGCGCGCTTCCAGGCGGTGATGTTCGACAAGGACACCCTGGCGGTTGCCTATGACCCGCGCCGTGGTGAAGCCCGCGGCCCGCGCAAGAAAGGCAGTGACGTTGGCGCACAAGGCCTCGGCGACTGCATCGACTGCACGCTATGCGTGCAAGTGTGCCCTACCGGCATCGATATCCGCGATGGTTTGCAAATGGCCTGCATCGGATGCGCGGCGTGCATCGACGCCTGCGACGGGGTGATGGACAAGATGGGTTACGCCCGCGGGTTGATCGGTTACAAGTCCGAACACAGTTTGCAGGGCGGCACCACCCACTGGCTGCGCCCGCGCCTGCTGGGCTACGTCGCTGCACTCGGGGTGATGATCGCAGCACTGGTGGTGGCCTTGCAGATGCGCCCGATGGTTTCGCTGGATGTGATCAAGGACCGCGGCCTGTTCCGGGAAAACGCCCACGGCCAGATCGAGAACATCTACCTGCTCAAGGTCATCAACAAGACCGAGCGCACTCAGCACTATGCGCTGCGCCTGCTGGACGCTGACGGTTTCACCTTGCAGGGCACCACCGCATTGGTGATCCCGGCTGGCGAAATGAGCGAACTGCCGGTATCGGTGGCGATGCTGGCCGAGCGCCCGGCCAGCAGCTCGCAAACGCTGAGCTTCGAAATCAGCGAGCGCGACGACCCTGCCATCCGCAGCGTGGCCCAAAGCCGCTTCGTCGCACCGATGAACCGCTGATCCCTTACACTGACTCCACCTTGCCTGCCAGGCTTCGACAGAAGGCCAGAATGAAACGCTACGAACGCTTCGCCGACGACATTGCCGAACTGATCCGCTCCGGGGTCCTGGGCCCCGGCCAACGCGTGCCTTCGGTACGCTACGCCAGCCAGACCCACGGGGTCAGCCCGTCCACCGTGTTCCAGGCCTACTACCTGCTGGAGCGGCGCGGGCTGATCCGTGCCCGGCCGCGCTCGGGTTATTTCGTCAACGCCCACGCCCCGCGCCAGTTCAGCGAGCCGCAGGCATTGCAGCCGGTCAGTGAGTCGACGGACGTGGACGTCAGCGGCCTGGTGTTCTCGATCCTCGACTCGATCAAGGACCCCAACACCATACCGTTCGGCTCAGCCTTCCCCAGCCCCGAACTGTTTCCGCTGCAGCGCCTGTCGCGCTCGCTGGCCAGCGCCAGCCGCAGCATGGACCCGCGCATGGTGGTGACCGACCTGTCGCCCGGCAACCCGCAGCTGCGCCGGCAGATTGCCCTGCGCTACATGGTTGGTGGGCTGATGCTGCCGATGGAAGAGCTGTTGATCACCAACGGTGCACTGGAAGCCTTGAACCTGTGCCTGCAGGCAGTTACCCAACCGGGCGACCTGGTGGCCATCGAAGCCCCCGCCTTCTATGCCTGCCTGCAAGTGCTGGAGCGGCTGAAGCTCAAGGCTGTGGAAATCCCCGTGCACCCGCGCGAAGGCATGGACCTGGGGGTACTGGCACAGACGCTGGAAAAGCACCCGGTAAAGGCCGTGTGGTGCATGACCAACTTCCAGAACCCGGTAGGCGCCAGCATGCCGGAGGCGAAAAAACAGGCGCTGGTGGAACTGCTGGCGCGTCACCAGGTGCCGTTGATCGAAGACGACGTGTACGCCGAGCTGTACTACTCGCAGCAGGCACCCAAACCGGCCAAGGCCTTCGACACCCAAGGCCTGGTCATGCACTGCGGCTCGTTCGCCAAAAGCCTGGCACCCGGTTACCGCATCGGCTGGGTGGCGGCCGGGCGTTTTGCGCAGAAGATCGAGCGGCTGAAACTGATGACTTCGCTGTGTGCCTCGATGCCGGCCCAGGCAGCGATAGCCGACTACCTGCAACACGGTGGCTATGACCGCCACCTGCGCAAGCTACGCTACGCCCTTGAAGGCCAACAGGCCAACATGCTGGCCGCCATCGCCCGCCACTTCCCGGCGCAGACACGGGTCAGCCAGCCCTCGGGTGGCTACTTCCTGTGGCTGGAACTGCCCGAGCAGATGGATGCCCTCAAGCTGTTCCACATGGCCCTGGCCCAGGGCATCAGCATCGCCCCGGGGCCGATCTTTTCGCCCACCCGCCGCTTCGGCAACTGCATCCGCCTCAACTACGGCAGCCCCTGGCATGACGGTGCTGAACGGGCCATGGAGACACTCGGGCGAATCATTCGCTCGTTCTGATCGCTCCAAGCCTGAAGGGCGACTATAGTTGCCCGATCCTTTCATAGGGCTTGGGTCATGCAGCCAGATTCGCTTCCATCGATTACCCAACTGCAGGCGCGTGTCGCAGAACTGGAAGCATGCCTGGCAGAACGCGAAGACAGCGCCCATGCACACAACAAGCTGCTCGGTGAACTGCTCGACAACAGCCTGGCCAACGTGTTTGCCGCCGACCGCAAGATGCGTCTGGTGGCCATCAACCGAACGGCTCGCGAAACCTTCCAGCGCCACCGCGGCTTCTTGCCGCAGATTGGCGATTACGTACCGCAGTTCCTGACCAATCAGCCCGATGTCATGAACCGGTTGGCCCCGGTTTGGCCGCGTGTGCTGGCCGGCGAAGCGTTCGTCGATACCGTCACCTTCGGTCCGCCTGATGCGCCGCGCCATTACGAAATCCGCTACCACCCGTTGCGCGATGCTCAGCAGCGGATCCAGGGCGGATACATGTTTGCCTATGACATCACCGAGCGCATCGCCGAACAGCAACGCCTGCGCCAGGCCGAGGAGGCTCTGCGCCAGTCGCAGAAAATGGAAGCGATCGGTCAGTTGACCGGCGGCATTGCCCACGACTTCAACAACCTGCTGGGCAGCCTGCTCGGCGCAGTGGAAATGGCCGAACGGCGCCTGGACCAACAACGCCATGCCGACACCGCCCGCATGCTCGAACTCTGCCGCAGCACTGCCTTGCGCGCTGCGGCGCTGGTAAAGCGCCTGCTGGCCTTCTCGCGCCAGCAGACGCTGGTGCCGCAACCGGTTGATGTGCAATGCCTGGTAGCGGGCATGCAGGACCTGATCGTCAGCTCTATTGGCCAGCACATTGACTTTCACGACCAGACTTTGCCCGGGCAATGGTCAATCCACGTCGATCCGCAGCAGCTGGAAAATGCTCTGCTGAACCTGTGCATCAATGCCCGTGATGCCATGCCCCTGGGCGGTACGCTCAGCATCGCTTGTGCAAACAGCGACCTCACCGTGGCTGAGGCCGGTCACTTGGACCTGCCTGCGGGGCGCTACTTGCACATTCGCGTTGCCGATACCGGCATGGGTATGTCCAGCACGGTACGCCAGCGCGCCCTGGAGCCTTTCTTCACCACCAAGCCACTCGGCCAAGGTACCGGCTTGGGGTTGTCCATGGTCTATGGGTTTGTCCGACAGTCCGGCGGGCAGTTGCAGATCGAAAGCGTGCCCGGGGAAGGCACCTGCGTTCATCTGTACTTCCCCCTGGAGGCAAGCATTGCTGCCTGCAGCCAGCCTGTGCCACTCACCACCGGCGTCGAGCTTTCTGCCCCCCGCGTGCAGCGAATCATGCTGGTGGAAGACCAGCCAGCCATGCGCCTGGTGCTTGTCGAAGTACTGACTGACCTGGGCCATGAAGTACAGGCTTTCGACCGTGGCCGCCCCGCGCTTGAGGCTATGCATGCGGGCGTACCACCGGACTTGCTGATCACGGATGTCGGCCTGCCCGGGGGAATCGACGGATATCAGCTGGCAGAAGCGTTTCAAACGCTTGTGGCCAAAGCGCCTGTTCTGCTGATTACGGGCTATGACACTGCCGACATCCCGATCAGTAGCCGCCCGGACAGTCGCACCGAGGTGCTGTGCAAACCGTTCAACCTGCAGAGCCTTGGCCAGCGAATTGACCGTCTGCTGGGAATTGCCGCACAACGTTGACCGCCTATCCGCCTGCGGGTGAACACGTTAAAGTCTGCGCATCCTTTTTCGTCGGACGTCGGCATGCCATCCCGCGACCTGCTCACACTGCGTCAACAAGTCGAAGCCCTGCAACGGCGCAATGCGCTGTTGGAAGCACAGCTCGCCAGCTATCAAGACCAGGATCAGGACTTTTACCGGTCGTTGTTCGACACCATGGACGAAGGCTTTTGCATCATCGAGTTCTTTGACGGCCCACATGGCCCGCTGAGTGACTATGTGCATGTGCTGGCCAATGCCGCCTATGCCAAGCACGCCGGCATCCCCGACGTGGCCGGGCAGAAACTGCGCGAAATGGTGCCTGATGAGGCCGATGACTGGGTGGCCCGCTATGGCGCTGTGCTTCGCACAGGCGAACCGCTGCACTTCGAGCAGGAGCTGGTCGCCACCGGCCATGTGCTCTCGGTGACCACGTTTCGCGTAGAGCCTGCAGAGAAACGCCAGGTAGCCGTGCTGTTCAAGGATGTCACCGAACGCCGGCGTGCAGAGCAGGCCCTGCAGCGCCTCAACGAAGAGCTGGAACAACGGGTGAATGCCGCACTGGCGGAGCGACGCTTGTTTGCCGAATTGGTCGATCACAGCGTGGTCAATGTGCATGTGGTGGACAAGGGCCTGCGCTGGCTGGCTGTGAACCGCCAGGCCAAGCATGACTTCCACCTGCTGTACGGAAGGACCCCGGAAATCGGCGACTACCTGCCCGGGCTGTTCGAAGACGGAGGCGCTGGCCAGACACCTATTCTGCCAATGTGGCAGCGTGCCCTGGCTGGCGAGCAGTTCATCGAAATTGGCACCTTCGGCAAGCCTCCCATGCTGCGCCATTACGAATTGCGCTTCAACGCCTTGCGCGACCCAAAAGGCGAGATACAAGGCGCGTTTCTGTTTGCTTATGACATCAGTGAACGGGTGCAAGAGCAGGAACGCCTGGCCAAGGCCGAAGAAGCACTGCGCCAGGCACAGAAGATGGAGGCCGTAGGCCAGCTCAGTGGCGGCATTGCCCACGACTTCAATAATCTGCTGGGCGGCATCCTTGGTGCCCAGGAACTGATGCGTCAACGCCTGGACCAGTCACGTTTCGACGCCCTGGAACCCTTGCTGGAGCTGTCCAGCGGCTCGGCGCAGCGGGCCTCTTCCCTGGTGCACCGGCTGCTGGCGTTCTCTCGCCAGCAGACCCTGCAACCCTGCTCCACACAAGTGGCCACGCTGGTTGCCGGCATGGAGGACCTTCTGCGACGCACCATCGGCCCTGCCATTAGCCTGAGCAGCCGCTTCGCCAGCCAGCTGTGGCCGACCTTCATCGACCCGCCTCAACTGGAAAGCGCCCTGCTCAACATCTGCATCAACGCCCGCGATGCCATGCCTGCGGGTGGTGTGATCGAGATCATTGGCGATAACCTGGTGCTTGACGACGAGCAGGCCCTGGCAGGGGGGCTGGCAGGCGGCGAGTATGTGCGACTGAGTATCGTCGACAACGGCAAGGGCATGTCGGCTGAAGTGGCCGAGCGCGCAGTCGACCCGTTCTTCACCACCAAACCGATGGGCCAGGGAACCGGGCTGGGTCTGTCCATGACTTACGGCTTCGTGCGTCAGTCGGGCGGGCAATTACGCGTGCTGTCGGTGCTTGGCGAAGGCACCCGCATCGAGCTGCTGCTACCCCGCCACGACGAGCAACCCAAAGCCCCTGCCGGCAAACCGCAGCGCACGCCTTTGCAAAGAAGCAGCGCGGCTGCGAAGCGCATTCTGTTGATCGAAGACCAGACCGCCTTGCGCCTGGTGGTGGGCGAAGTGCTGGAAGAGCTGGGCTATCGGGTAGACGCCTTCGAGAATGGCCCGACCGCCCTCGCCCACCTGCAAAGCGGCGAACGGCCAGACCTGCTGCTGAGCGATATCGGGCTGCCGGGTGGCCTAAATGGCCGCCAGGTGGCCGAGCGCTGCCGTGTGCGCTACCCAGACCTCAAGGTGCTGTTCATCACCGGTTACGATGAGAGCGCGGCGCTCAGCGACGGCCAGCTGTTGCAGGGTACCTCGGTGCTGACCAAGCCGTTCGAGCTGGAAGCACTCGCCGAGCGTGTACGCGAGCTGCTGGGGGATTGACGGGCGCGCTCAGCGCCCGCCGCTCAGGTCGATGAAACTGCCGGTGGAATAGGACGCTTTGTCCGAGAGCAGCCAGAGAATGGCTTCGGCTACTTCCTCGGGGCGCCCGCCGCGCCCCATGGGCAAACCGGGCTCAAGCTTGCTGACCCGGTCGGGGTCGCCGGACAAGGCATGGAACCCTGTGTGGATGTAGCCTGGGCGAACGCCATTGACCCGCACGCCCTCGCCTGCCACTTCTTTTGCCAGGCCGATGGTGAAGGTGTCGAGCGCGCCCTTGGAGGCGGCATAGTCGACATATTCGTTGGGCGAGCCCAGGCGCGCAGCCATCGATGACACGTTGACAATGGCCCCGCCGTGCCCACCATGCCGATGCGCCATGCGCAACAAGGCGTGCTTGGCGCAGAGCATGGGGCCGACGACGTTGGTTTTCATGATCTTCAGCAGGCGGAACTCGGACATTTCCTCGACGCGACTCTGCTGGCCGATGGTGCCGGCGTTGTTGACCAGTGCGGTGACCGGGCCGAGCTCTTCGTCGACGCGCTGAAACAGGTGGATGATCTCATCCTCGACGCTGACGTCGGCGCGCACGGCGATAGCCTCGGCGCCCAGGGCGCGGACCTGGCCGAGGAGGGTTTCGGCGGCCTGGTCGTCGGCGTGGTAGTTGATGCAGACGCGGTAGCCCTGGCGGGCCGCCAACAGCGCCGTGGCGGCACCGATACCGCGGCTGCCGCCGGTGATGACGATGACGTTCTCCATGATTATGCCAATCGCTTGGGAAAGGGAGGGTCGACAATAGGCGAAAAGGCTACAGATGGGAATGACCGAGGTCAGCTCACACAACCGTGACCGTGTGTTTTAGCTCAATGCCCCGCCGATGCCGGCCCGGCCTTGGCAGTGAACGGTGGCTTGGCGAACCACACCAGCAGGATCAACCCTGCAAACACCCAGGTCATCAGGGTGAAGTAGTCCACTGTTGACATCATGTAAGCCTGCCCGTTGAGTATCTGCTCCAGCTGCGCATAACTCTGCGGGCTGGCCCCACCCAACTGCTCAAGCGTATGCCGCGTCGCCGGGTCGAACTGGCTGATGTTTTCGCTCAGATAAGCATGATGCTGGTCCGCCCGGCGAATCCAGATCCACGTCGTCAACGACGCCGCAAAACTCCCGCCCAAGGTACGCAGGAAGGTCGCAAGCCCCGAACCGTCGGCAATCTGGTGCGGCGGCAGGTCGGACAGCAGGATGCTCAAGGTCGGCATGAAGAACAACGCCACACCAATGCCCATGAACAGCTGCACCAAGGCCACATGCTGGAAGTCCACCTCGCTGGTGAACCCGGCACGCATGTAGCAACTGGTGCCGATCGCCAGGAACGCCAGCCCCGCCAGCACACGCAAATCGAAGCGGTGCGCGTACTTGCCCACGAACGGCGACATGATCACCGGCAGCAAGCCGATCGGCGCCACCGCCAAGCCCGCCCAGGTGGCGGTGTAGCCCATCTGCGTCTGCAACCATTGCGGCAGGATGAGGTTGATACCGAAGAACCCCGCATAACCGCCGACCAGCACGATGGTGCCGACGCGGAAGTTGCGGTGCACGAACAGGCGCAGGTTGACCACCGGGTGGCGGTCGGTCAGTTCCCAAATCACGAACACCGCCAGGAACACCACCGAAATCAGGCTACCGATAATGATGAACGACGACTCGAACCAGTCCAGGTCGTTGCCTTTGTCGAGCACGACCTGCAACGCCCCGACACCGACAATCAGCGTCAGCAAGCCGATGTAGTCCATCGGCTGGCGGCTGGTGATCACAGGCCGGGCACGCATCTGCTGGCGCACCACAGCGGCGGCAAACAGGCCAATGGGCACGTTGATGAAGAAGATCCACGGCCAGCTGTAACTGTCGGTGATCCAGCCCCCCAGGATCGGCCCGGCAATGGGCGCCACCACCGTGACCATCGCCAGCAGCGCCAGGGCCATCCCCCGCTTGGCCGGGGGGTAGACGGCAATCAGCAAGGTCTGGGTCATCGGGTACAACGGCCCGGCGACCACGCCCTGCAATATGCGGAAACCGACCAGCTCGGGCATCGACTGGGCGATACCGCACAGGAACGACGCCAGCACGAACAACAACGTGGCCCAGATGAACAGTTTCACTTCGCCAAACCGCCGGCTGAGCCAGCCAGTCAACGGCAAGGCGATGGCATTGCTCACCGCGAACGAGGTAATGACCCAGGTGCCCTGCTCGTAACTCACCCCCAGGTTGCCGGAAATGGTCGGCAATGCCACGTTGGCGATGGTGGTGTCGAGCACCTGCATGAACGTCGCCAGCGACAGCCCGATGGTGGTCAGCAGCAGGCTCGGCGGCGTGAACTGGGCAGCGGCGTTGTTGCTCATCGCTGGGCCGTCTTGCCGGTTGCGCTGTTGTCGTGGATCAACCGGGCGATCAGGTTGTCGGCCTCGACCAACTGACGGTCATACACCTGGGTGGTGTAGCTGGCCTGCTGTGGGGGCTGCTGGGCCAGGGCCGGGCCGCTTTGGTCATGCAGGTCGACTTCTACTACGGTGGACAGGCCAATGCGCAGTGGGTGGTCCTTGAGCTGATCGGGGCTCAGGTGAATACGCACGGGGACGCGCTGGACAATCTTGATCCAGTTGCCGGTGGCGTTCTGTGCCGGCAACAGGGCGAAGGCACTGCCGGTACCGGCGCCAAGGCTGTCGACCGTGCCGCTGTACTTGACCTCGCTGCCGTAGAGGTCGGCGCTGATCTGCACCGGCTGGCCGATGCGCATCTCACGCAGCTGGGTTTCCTTGAAGTTGGCGTCGATCCACACCTGGTCCAGCGGGATCACCGCCATGGTCGCGGTGCCTGGCTGCAGGCGCTGGCCCAGTTGCACAGTACGCTTGGCAACGTAACCGGTAACCGGTGCCACCAGGGTAGTGCGAGCGTGGTCGAGGTAAGCCTGGCGCAGGTCGGCGGCGGCGGCCATTACCTCGGGGTGCGAGGAAACCACGGTGTCGTCGACCAGCGCGCTGCTGGTGCTGAGCTGCTGACGTGCGCTGTTGACAGCGGCCTGGGCGACACTCAGGTCATCGCGGGCGTGGGACAGCTCTTCTGCAGCAATCGCCCCGCTATCGGCCAGCACCTTGCGCCGGTTGAAGTCCTGCTGGGCTTTGCGCAGTTCGGCCTGGCGGGTTTCCAGCTGGGCCTTGAGCGAGTCGACATTGCTGTACAGCCCGCGCACCTGACGCACGCTGCGTGCCAGCTTGGCTTCGGCAGACTGCAGGGCCACCTCGCTGTCGGCCGGGTCGAATTGCAGCAACACCTGGCCGGCATGGACCAGGTCGCCGTCATCGGCACCGATGCTGGTGACGGTGCCGGTGACTAGCGGGGTGATCTCCACCACGTTGCCGTTGACGTAGGCATCGTCGGTGCTTTCGTGCCAGCGCCCCACCAGGCTGTACCAGGCCCAGGTGCATGCACCGGCAAGTACCAGCAACAGCAGCAGGCCAAGCAGCCAGGCCTTGCGCTTGCGCGACGGCTCGGGCGCGGCGGAGGGAGTCGGGGTATCTGCGGGAGTAGCCATGACAATACCTTGGATAATTCGTGACAGGGTTCAACGGTCGCCAAAGCGGCGGATCGTCAACGGGTCGCCAGCACCGAGCAGGACCTTGGCCAGCAGGCCTTCCAGGGCCTTGAGCTCATCGGGCGCCAGCACGCCGCACAACTCGTTCATGGCGGCAGCGCCAATTTCCGGGAGGCGGTCGGCCAGGCGCTGGCCATCGGCGGTGAGCGCCAGGCGCACCAGGCGGCGGTCGTCGGCGCAGCGGTTGCGCACAATCAGCTCCTTCTGCTCTAGCCGGTCCAGCATGCGGGTCATCGAACCGCTGTCCAGGCCCAGGTAGCGGCACAGCTCGGCCGGGGTATCCACCTGGTACTGGGTGACGATGATCAGCACCTTGAACTGCGCGGCGGTGACGCCCTCTGATTCGAGGTGCCAGTCGAGAATGCGGTCCTTCAGGATCGCCGCACGGCCAAGCAGCATGCCGATGGCGCAGGTCTGAAAGTTTTCGGGGGAGAAGTGGGCCATCGGAGGCTGCTCGGGCAATTGTGTGAAAATATTACTGCCTAGGCAGTGAATGTCAAAGCTTTGATTAGCTAGCTATGGAAAATTTCATGCTTTGTGCCTTAAGTACGGCCCTTGTAGGAGCGGCCTTGTGCTGCGATGGGGCGCGAAGCGGCCCCAGTTTTGTGCCAGGGCGGTTATTGCGCCCGCAGGCCCAGCGCCTCAACCGCCCCGCAGGCAATCGCCATGCCCACCAGCTCTGCCAGGCTGCCCGCCTGCAGCCGCTTCATCACCCGGCCGCGGTAAAGGTCGACGGTCTTCACACTGATGCCCAGTTGCTCAGCAATCTCGCGGTTGCTCAACCCTTGGGCCAACGGCACGAAAACGTCGCGCTCACGCGGCGTCAGGCCATCGATGCGCACTTGCACCAAGGCCAGCGCCTGGTCGCCCTGCCGCGCCCGCCCGGCGTGCTCCAGCGCCGCCTGCACGCTGTCGAGCAGCAACTGGTCGTTGTAGGGCTTTTCGATGAAATCACAGGCGCCAGCCTTGAATGCCCGCACCACGATCGGCACATCGGCATGGCCGCTGACGAAGATCACCGGCAGCGCCAGGCCACGCTCGCGCATCGCCTGCTGGACGGCCAACCCTCCCAGCCCCGGCATACGCACATCCAGCAGCACACAGGCGGGCCCATCGTCGACGCAGGCATCGAGAAACGCTTGCCCGCTGGCGAACGGCAAGGCTTGCAGGCCCACCGACTGTAACAGCCAGACTGTCGAGTCGCGCATACCCTGGTCGTCATCAACCACATACACTTTTGCTTGCACCACCGCCCCCTTTACGCCCTGCTGACTGCCAGCCGGCAGCACAGTACCAAACCGCCGTTATCACCCGCGCGCGCCCACAGGCTGCCGCCAAAGCCTTCGATCAGGCTGCGGCTCATGCTTAAACCCAGGCCCAGGCCGTCGGCCTTGCTGGTGGTGAACGGCGTGAAGATTTCATCCAGGCGCTCTGGCGCTACACCCGGGCCCTGGTCGGCCACCTCGACTACCACACCATCGCCGTCCCGCGCGGCGCCGAGCAGGATACGTGACGGCTGGTCGCCGTGCAGCTCACGGTTGGCATCGATGGCATTGCGCAACAGGTTAAGCAGCACCTGTTCCAGCAATACCCGGTCGGCATACACCGAAGGCAGCTGCGCACTCACGCGCAGCTCGACCAGCACCTGGTCGCGCGCGGCCTCCCAGGCGCACAGCCGCATGGCTTCGCCGGCCACTTCGGCCACGTCCAGCGCCTGCAGGCGCCGTGGCCCTTTGCGCAGGAAGGCGCGCAGGCGGCGGATCACTTCAGCGGCGTGGGTGGCCTGCTCGCGGATACGCAGCAGGCCCTGCCCTACCCGCTCGCAGGCCTGCGGATCACCCTCCAGGCCCTGCAGGTAACGCTGGCTGGCGTTGGCGTAGTTGACCACCGCCGCCAGTGGCTGGTTGATCTCGTGGGCAATGCCTGAAGCCAGCTCGCCGAGGGTGGCCAACCGTGCACTGTGCGCCAGGCTCTCCTGGGCTTCGATGCGCAAGGTGATGTCGCGGGACACGCTGACCACCTCCACCACCGAGCCGGTGTAGGTTTCACGGATGGCCCGGCTGGCAATTTCAAACCAGCGATAGCCGCCACAGGCCTGGCGCACCCGGCAGGTCATGGTGTGATAGCCATCCTGGTCCAGGGCAGCGGCCGCCTGGCGCAGCACCTGGCGGCGCTCACGCGGGTGCAGCAGGGTGTGCACGGCTATGCCACGCAATTGCTCGGGCCACAGGCCGAGCAGGCGAAACGCTGCAGGCGAGGCATCCAGGAAACGGCCATCCGGGCTGTGCCGGGAGATCAGGTCGGTGGTGTTTTCAATGATCAGCCGGTACAGGCGCCGGGCGCGGCTGGCCTCGCGTGCACCACGGCGCTCTTCGCTGGCGTCGCGACAGCGGCCGAGCACTTGCTGGCCCTGGTCATCCGGAATGAAAGACCACAGCACGGTGCGCTCCCCCACTTGCACCTCGACGTCGGCAATCGCCCGGTGCTGGCGCAAGCACGCACGCACCAGGGCGGCACAGTTGGCCGGCAGCCAGCTGGTCAGCGCCGGGCCTTCGTCAATCCACGCTTGCAGCGCCGCGTTGAGTGCCAGTGGCTTGGCGTCGGCTGCCAGCATAAGGCTGGGTTGTGGGTCTTTGGCAAGCAAGGGGTAAGCAGTCTGGTCCACGGTAGGCGGCTCGTTGTTATAGTAGTTTTACTATATTGCTATAGTCGATATTCCTACTACCATAGCGACTCGCGTAAAACTGCGACAGAGGGAGCGGCCCACCGTCCGCCTCCCTGCACCCTGAACAGAGCTAACAATCAGCCATCGGGGGCCAAGCGCACAAGCAGCGCCTGCCTCCCTTACAGGATTACCGCATGTCGATCTATGCCCAGGGCCTGATGCCCGCTGCCGTCAACCATGTCGCCCTCACCCCGCTAAGTTTCATCGAACGCACCGCCGCCGTGTACGGCAACTACCCGGCGGTGATCCACGGTGCCATCCGCCGCAACTGGCAAGAAACCTACCAACGCTGCAGACGCCTGGCCAGCGCCCTTGCAGGCCGTGGCATAGGGCGTGGCGACACGGTGGCGGTGATGCTGCCCAACACCCCGGCGATGCTCGAAGCGCACTTCGGTGTGCCCATGACCGGCGCCGTGCTCAACACCCTGAACGTGCGCCTGGACGCCGAGGCCATCGCCTTCATGCTGCAGCATGGTGAAGCCAAGGTGCTGATTACCGACCGCGAGTTCCATGCGGTGATCGAGGCCGCCCTGGCGTTGCTCGAACACCCGCCCCTGGTGGTGGATGTGGATGACCCGGAGTACGGCGAAGGCCGTGCGGTCAGCGCGCTGGACTATGAAGCCCTGCTCGCCGAAGGCGACCCGGAATTTGCCTGGGAATGGCCGGATGACGAGTGGCAGGCCATTTCGCTCAACTACACCTCCGGCACCACCGGCAACCCCAAGGGCGTGGTCTACCACCACCGCGGCGCCTACCTTAACGCGCTGGGCAACCAGATGACCTGGGCCATGGGCCACCGCCCGGTGTACCTGTGGACCTTGCCCATGTTCCACTGCAACGGCTGGTGCTACCCCTGGACCATCACCGCCCTGGCCGGCACGCACGTGTTCCTGCGCCGGGTCGACCCGCAGAAGATCCTGAACCTGATCCGCGAACACCGGGTCACCCACCTGTGCGGCGCCCCGATTGTGCTCAACGCCCTGGTCAACATGCCCGAGGCCGCCAAAGCCGCCATCGAGCACCCGGTACAGGCCATGGTCGCCGGCGCAGCACCACCGGCCAAGGTCATTGGCGCCGTGGAAGAGATGGGCATCCACGTCACCCACACCTACGGCCTGACCGAAGTCTATGGCCCGGTGACCGTGTGTGCCTGGCATGACGAGTGGAACGAACTGTCGCTGGAAGAGCGTGCGCGAATCAAGTCACGTCAGGGCGTGCGCTACCCGACCCTGGACGGGTTGATGGTGGCCGACCCGCAGACACTCGAGCCGGTGGCACGCGATGGCAACACGCTGGGCGAGATCTTCATGCGCGGCAACACCGTGATGAAGGGCTACCTGAAAAACCCCGAAGCCACCGCCGAAGCGTTCCGTGGCGGCTGGTTCCACACCGGTGACCTGGCCGTGTGGCATGCCGACGGCTATGTCGAGATCAAGGACCGCCTCAAGGACATCATCATTTCCGGTGGCGAGAACATCTCCACCATTGAAGTCGAGGACGCCCTGTACAAACACCCGGCAGTGCTTGAAGCCGCCGTGGTGGCGCGCCCGGATGAAAAGTGGGGAGAAACCCCGTGCGCGTTCATTGCCCTGAAGCCAGGCCGGGAGGACACCCGCGAAGCCGACATCACCGGCTGGTGCCGCGAGCACCTGGCCGGTTTCAAGGTGCCGAAGACCGTGGTGTTTGGCGAGTTGCCCAAGACCTCCACCGGCAAGATCCAGAAGTACGTCCTGCGCGACCGGGCCAAAGCCCTCTGAAGCCGTAACGGCCTCATCGCCGGCAAGCCAGCTCCCACAGGGACCCAGCAAGCCTCAAGCCCTGTGAAGTACCTGTGGGAGCTGGCTTGCCGGCGATGAGGCCCGCCCAGCCACTCTCACTCTTCCAAGAGCACACGATGACAACCTATACCGCCCCCCTGCGCGACATGCGCTTCGTCCTGCATGACGTGTTCAACGCCCCGGCCCTGTGGGCCCGCCTGCCCGCCATGGCCGAGCGCATCGATGCCGACACCGCCGACGCGATCCTGGAAGAAGCAGCCAAAGTCACTGGCCAGCTGATCGCCCCGCTCAGCCGTAACGGCGACGAGCAAGGTGTGCGCTTCGACGCCGGCCAGGTCACCACGCCAGACGGTTTTCGCGAAGCCTGGCAGACCTACCGCGAAGGCGGCTGGGTCGGCCTGGGCGGCAACCCGGCATTTGGCGGCATGGGCATGCCGAAAATGCTAGGGGTGCTGTTCGAAGAAATGCTCTACGCCGCCGACTGCAGCTTCAGCCTGTATTCGGCGTTGAGCGCCGGCAGTTGCCTGGCAATCGATGCCCACGCCAGCGAAACGCTCAAGGCAACTTACTTGCCGCCTCTGTACGAAGGCCGCTGGGCCGGCACCATGTGCCTGACCGAGCCTCACGCCGGCACCGACCTGGGGCTGATCCGCAGCCGCGCCGCCCCCCAGGCCGACGGCAGCTATCGCATCAGCGGCAGCAAGATTTTCATCACCGGCGGCGAGCAGGACCTGACCGAGAACATCATCCACCTGGTGCTGGCAAAGCTGCCGGATGCGCCCGCCGGCGCCAAAGGCATCTCGCTGTTCCTTGTGCCGAAATACCGGGTCGAGGCCGATGGCCGACTGGGCGCGCGCAATGCCGCCCACTGCGGCTCGATCGAGCACAAGATGGGCATCAAGGCTTCGGCCACCTGCGTGATGAACTTCGACGATGCCGAGGGTTACCTGGTGGGCGAGCCGAACAAGGGCCTGGCGGCCATGTTCACCATGATGAACTACGAGCGCCTGTCCATCGGCATCCAGGGCATCGGTTGTGCCGAAGCGTCCTACCAGAGCGCCGCCCGGTACGCCAACGAGCGCCTGCAAAGCCGCGCCGCCACTGGCCCACAGGCGCAGGACAAGGCTGCCGACCCGATCATCCACCACGGTGATGTACGGCGCATGCTGCTGACCATGCGCACCCTCACCGAAGGTGGCCGGGCGTTTGCCGCCTATGTCGGCCAGCAACTGGACCTGGCGCGTTACGCCGAAGACGCCGGTGAACGTGAGCACGCCCAGCGCCTGGTGGCACTTCTGACCCCGGTGGCCAAGGCCTTCTTCACCGACAACGGCCTGGAAAGCTGCGTGCTCGGCCAGCAGGTATACGGTGGCCATGGTTACATCCGCGAATGGGGGCAGGAGCAGCGGGTGCGCGATGTGCGCATTGCGCAAATCTATGAAGGTACCAACGGTATCCAGGCGCTCGACCTGCTGGGGCGCAAGGTACTGGGGGACGGTGGCCAGGCACTGGCCAGCTTCGCCGCCGAAGTACGTGCTTTCAGTGTGGATGCACCGCTGCACCGCGAGGCCTTGCAGGCGAGCCTGGCGCGGCTGGAGGCTACCAGCGCCTGGCTGCGGGCACGGGCAGGCGAGGATGCCAACCTGGTCAGTGCGGTGGCGGTGGAGTACCTGCAGCTGTTCGGGCTGACGGCGTATGCCTACATGTGGGCGCGGATGGCGGCAGTGGCCTTGGCCAGGCGTGAGGAAGATGACGCGTTTCATGGGGCCAAGCTTGCATGTGCGGCGTTCTTCTTCCAGCGTGTGCTGCCGCGTGGTCTGGGACTGGAAGCCAGCATCAGGGCGGGCAGCGGCAGCCTTTATGGGCTGGAGGCGGCGCAGTTCTGAACTGCCTGCGCATTATCTGTGGGAGCGGGCATGCCCGCGAAGCAGACCACGCGGTGCATGGCACGGGCTTCGCCCGTGTTCGCGGGGCAAGCCCGCTCCCACAGTGATCGCGCAAGCATTGTGATTTCGTACAAGCCAGCTGCCCCACAAGAGGTACGCGATTACAAGTGGGAGCAGCCTTGTGTCGCGATGGGCTGCAAGGCAGCGCCAGGGATTTCAGCCTCGATTGCCGCCCGCGAAGGGTTCTCAAACGCTGAAAAACCGTTGCAAATCTGACGAAAAACAGTCACAACTGATAGTCATTCGCCATTACGTCGGTTCTCGGGAGCCCTCCAGCAAGGGTAGAATACGCAAAATCCGGAGCCGCAATGAATCACGACCGCCTCAACACCAGCCCTGACGATGCAATCACCGACGCCGCCGCGCACTGGTGCATGCGCCTGCACGCCGATGATTGCACGGCGTCCGAGCGCGAGGCGTTTGCCCGCTGGCTGGCGGCGGACCCGCGGCATGCCGAGGAGTACCAGGCAATGCTGGAGATCTGGCAAACGGCCGACCTGTTGCCACGCAACGCCACCGTCGTCGACTTCAACCCACCCACCCGTCAACCTGCCCGCCCTCGCAACTGGCGCCCGCTGGCATCTGCTGCCGCCATCGCCCTGGCCGTGCTGCCGCTGGCCGGCTGGCTGGGCTGGGAACAAGGCTGGCTGCCCAACCACTACCAGCATTTCGAAGCCGGCGACCGCATGCAGACCGTGGAGTTGAGCGACGGCAGCACCGTACAGCTCAACCTCCACACAGAGCTGACCTACCTCAACTACAAGGACCAGCGCCAGGTCACGCTCAAGCGCGGCGAGGCGTTCTTCAAGGTGCAGCACGACAGCAGCCACCCGTTCATCGTGCATGCAGGCCGTGGCCAGACCCGCGTCACTGGCACGCAATTCAACGTGTGGAAATACCAGGACCAGGTCAAGGTCACTCTGGTGGAAGGCTCGGTGCTGGTGTCCAGCGACGGCACCAGCGGTGGCTATCGTCTGGGCCCTGGGATGCAGGCCAGTTATCACAAGGGCGACTTCGAGCCGCAGCTTGAACAGAGCGACGACTACGGCAACAGCCTGGCTTGGCGCAGCGGCAAGCTGGTGCTCGACAACCTGAGCCTGGAGCAGGCGCTGCCGGTGATCAACCGCTACCTCGACGCGCCGCTCCAGCTGGCAGATGCCAGCACCGGCCGCATTCGCATCAGTGGTATCTACAACACCCGTGAGGTCGCGCGCCTGGTCAACAACCTGCCCAAGGTGCTGCCGATCTACCTCACCCGCAGCAAGGACGGCAGCACCGTGCTCAACCGCATCTCGCCGCCGCCCGACAAGGGCTGACCCCTCGCCCCTTACAGCGTCATCGCCGCCACCCACCCAAACGCCAGCAATGGCAGGTTGTAGTGGATGAAGGTCGGTACCACGGTGTCCCAGATATGGTGGTGCTGGCCATCCACGTTCAGGCCCGAGGTCGGCCCCAAAGTCGAGTCCGAGGCCGGCGAGCCTGCGTCCCCCAAGGCACCGGCAGTACCGACGATGCAAACGGTGGCCAGCGGGTCGAAGCCCAGCTGCACGCACAGTGGCACAAAGATCGCGGCCAGGATCGGCACGGTGGAGAACGACGAGCCGATGCCCATGGTCACCAGCAAGCCCACCAGCAGCATCAGCAAGGCACCGATGCCCTTGCTGTGCTCGATCCACTGGGCCGAGGCTTCCACCAGGCTCTTCACCTCACCGGTTGCCTTCATCACGTCGGCAAAGCCCGAGGCGGCAATCATGATGAAGCCGATCATGGCCATCATCTTCATGCCCTCGGTGAAGAGGCCGTCGGTGTCCTTCCACTTGACGATGCCGGACAGCGAGAAAATCAGGAAGCCGACCATGGCACCGATGATCATCGAGTCCAGCAACAACTGGACGATGAACGCTGCGGCAATTGCAAGCCCCGCCACCAGCAGCGTCAGCGGGTTGTACTGCACGCTCACCTGCTCCACCTGCTCGATGCGCGCCAGGTCGTAGTCACGCTTCTTGCGGTAGCTGATGAACACTGCCAGCAGCAGGCCGACCAACATCCCCGCAGCTGGTATGGCCATGGCGTGGGTGACGTTGACACCGCTCACGTCGACACCGGCACGGGCAACGTTGGCCAGCAGGATTTCGTTGAGGAAAATGTTGCCGAAGCCCACCGGCAGGAACATGTACGGGGTGATCAGGCCGAAGGTGATCACGCAGGCGATCAGGCGGCGGTCGATGCGCAGGCGGGTCAATACATACAGCAACGGCGGGACCAGAAGCGGAATGAAGGCAATGTGGATGGGCAGGATGTTCTGCGACGACACCGCCACCACCAACATCAGGCCGATCATCAGCCATTTGACCTTGCCGCCATTGGCATGGCCCTGGCGATCGATCATGGCCAGTGCACGGTCAGCCAAGGCATGAGCCAGGCCGGACTTGGCAATGGCCACCGCAAAAGCGCCCAGTAGCGCATAGGACAAGGCAACCGTGGCGCCACCGCCCAGGCCACCGTTGAACGCCTTGAGCGTGCCTTCGATGCCCAGGCCGCCCACCAGCCCACCGACCAGGGCACCGATGATCAGGGCGATGACCACATGCACGCGGGACAGGCTGAGTATCAGCATGATGCCGACCGCGGCGATCACTGCATTCATGGTTGGCTTACCTCATTACGGCAGAAAAAAGCGCGCACTCTGAAGCAGTGGGCGGCAGATGTCAAAAGCGCCATGTTGCGGCGGATTTCACAGAAGGCCGGATTTAAATTGAATGTTTGAATAAAGAAAAAAATGAAAGGGCCGATAAGCTGTTGGGCTCCCCGCCCAACCCAGCCCCAAAGCCATAACCCTTAGTGCCCAAAAAAAGGGATCCGCCCCCATGCCTTTGCGCCAACTTTCCATCCAGTGGAAGATCACCCTGCTCGCCGGCCTTTGCCTGGCTGGCATCGTCACCTTGCTTGTCGGCCTCTCGTTGTACCGGATGGACCATAGCTCGGACCTGGTCAAGGCCAGCAGCATGCAGATGCTGACCGAGGCGGCGCAATCACGCATCGAGTCGCAGGGTGAAGTGCAAGCGCTGAACATCCGTCGCCAGTTCATGGACGCCTACCAGTACGGCGCCGGCTTCGCCCGCCAGGTGCTGTTCCTGCGCGAACAGGCAGAAAAGCGCTACCTCGACGCGTTTGACCTGCGCGAAGACATGACCCGCCAGGTGCGTACCGCACTGCAGGCCAACCCCGACCTGCTCGGCCTGTCGCTGGTGTTCGAGCCCAACGCGCTGGACACCAAGGACAGCCTGTTCGCCGGCAAGGCAGAGCTGGGCAGCAACGAAACCGGGCGCTTTGCCCTGTACTGGTCGCAGCCGCGCGCCGGCCAGCTGACCGCCATGGCGCTGCCTGAACACGACATGGCCAACACCGAGATCGGCCCCAGCGGCCAGCCGGCCAACACCTGGTGGGTGTGCCCGCGTACGACCGGCAAGATGTGTGTGGTAGAGCCCTATTTCTATGACATCGATGGCCAGCAGGTGCTGATGACCAGCATCGTCTTCCCGCTGGCGGTCAACGGCAAGATCATTGCCACCCTCTCCATCGACATTAACCTCAACAGCCTGCAGGCCCTGAGCCAAGAGGCCAGCCGCAGCCTGTACGAGGGCCGCACCACGGTCGGTATCCTCAGCCCGGTCGGCCTGCTGGCCGGCTACAGCGCCGATGCCAGCAAGCTGGCCCAGCGCTTCGACCAAGTGGACTCGGCCAAGGGCGCCGAGCTGGTACGCAAGCTGGCCGATGGCAAGATGACCATCCTGCACGACCAGCAGCGTCTGAAGGTGCTGGCCGCGTTCCGGCCGATCCCCGACGCGCAACCCTGGGGCGTGCTGCTGGATGTGCCGGAAAATGCCCTGACCGGGCCTGCCGAAACACTGAAGCAGGAACTGGACGCGCTGAACACCAGTGGTACCCTGCTGGAGCTGGGCCTGGGCCTGGCGGCAGCCATTGCCGGCCTGCTGATGGTGTGGCTGATGGCCCGCGGCGTTACCCGGCCAATCCTCGGCGTGGCCGCCATGCTCAAGGACATTGCCAGCGGCGAAGGCGACCTGACCCGCCGCCTGACCTACCAGAAGCAGGACGAGCTGGGTGAACTGGCCGGCTGGTTCAACCGCTTCCTCGACAAGTTGCAGCCGACCATCGCCGAGGTGAAACGCTCGGTGCAGGCTGCACGAGGCACCGCCGACCAGTCCTCGGCAATTGCCACGCAAACCAGCGCCGGCATGGAGCAGCAATACCGCCAGGTCGACCAGGTGGCCACGGCCTCGCACGAAATGAGCGCTACGGCCCAGGACGTGGCGCGCAGTGCTTCGCAAGCCGCCCAGGCCGCCCGTGATGCCGACCAGGCCACCCGCGAAGGCCTGGCAGTCATCGACCGCACCACCCAAAGCATTGATGCCCTGGCCGCCGACATGAGCAACGCCATGGCCGAAGTCGAAGGCCTGGCGCAGAACAGCGAAAAGATCGGTTCGGTGCTGGAAGTGATCCGCTCGATTGCCGAACAGACCAACCTGCTGGCGCTCAACGCCGCCATCGAGGCAGCCCGCGCGGGTGAAGCCGGCCGTGGCTTTGCAGTGGTTGCCGATGAAGTACGCAACCTGGCCCGACGCACCCAGGAGTCGGTAGAAGAAACCCGCCAGGTGATCGAGGCCTTGCAGGACGGCACCCGCGAAGTGGTCGGTGCCATGGACAACAGCCACCGTCAGGCCCAGGGCGGTGTCGAACAGGTTGGCCAGGCCGTGACTGCGTTGCAGCGTATCGGCCAGGCGGTGACGGTGATCACCGACATGAACCTGCAGATCGCCTCGGCCGCCGAAGAGCAAAGCGCGGTGGCCGAAGAGATCAACAGCAACGTGGCAACTATCCGCGATGTCACCGAATCGCTGTCGGGGCAGGCCAACGAGTCGGCGCGAGTCAGCCAGTCCCTGAACAGCCTGGCCAACCAGCAGCAGGCGCTGATGGACCAGTTCCGCGTCTGAGGCAAACGGGGCCGCCCCGCGCGGCCCCGAGCCCCGCCAACAGCTCGTCGTCTACACTTGCCCCCACCCCCAAGGCGCGGCAAACGACGAGGTCTGGATGAACAAGTTTTCAACGCTGCTGGCTGGCTTGATGCTGGCCTTAGGCCTGGCCAACACCCACAACGCTGTATCGGCAGAGCAACGCCCACCGATCCATTTCGGTGCCATCGGCTGGGAAAGCGGTGCCCTCACCACCGAAATCCTGCGGCTGATCGTGGAGCGCGGGTATGGCTACACCACCGATACCTTCCCCGGCAGTACCGTCAGCATGGAAGTGGCCCTGGCCAGCAACGACCTCCAGGTGATCGCCGAAGAGTGGGCCGGACGCAGCCCTGCCTGGGTCAAGGCCGAGCAGGCAGGCCAGGTATTCGCACTGGGCGACACGGTCAAGCATGCAGAAGAAGGTTGGTGGGTACCCGCGTACGTGATCGAAGGCGACGCTGCTCGCAAGTTGAAGCCTTTGGCGCCCGAACTGCGCAGCGTCGACGACCTCAAGCGCTACCCGCAGGTATTTCGCGACCCCGAGTCACCCGACAAGGGCCGTTTTCTGAACAGCCCCAGCGGCTGGACATCGGAAACGGTCAACAGCCAGAAACTCAAAGCGTATGGCCTGGATGAGCTGTATACCAACTTCCGCAGTGGCTCCGGTGCAGCGATGGATGCGGAAATCGGCTCGGCCATCCGCCGTGGCCAGCCGGTGCTGTTCTATTACTGGAACCCGACCCCGTTGATGGGGCGATACAAACTCATCCGCCTGCAAGAGCCAGCGTTCGATGCTGAGGCGTGGGCCACGCTGACCGATCCCGGGAACCCCAGCCCGAAGGGCAGTCGCTCACTCCCCGCGAAGTTGTCGATTGGTGTTTCGAAGGCCTTCCGTGATGGCTACCCGGACCTGGTCGCGGTGTTCGAGCAGGTCGACCTGCCGATCGATCGGCTCAACAAGGCGCTGGCCGTCATGAGCGAAAAGCGCACGCCACCGCGCGAGGCCGCCCTCACCTTCCTGCGTGACAACCCAGAGGTGTGGAAAGCCTGGCTGCCTGCCGAGGTTGCCACCAAGGTTGAGGGCAGCCTGTGAGCAACGGCTTTCCCCAAGCCCTGCAGTTTTCTTTCGCTGACAGCGTAAACAGGCTGGTCGACTGGCTGGTGCTGAATTACGGCGATCAGTTGCGCGCGGTTTCTGACCAGCTGCTGCAACTGCTGGTCGGCCTGGAGAACCTGCTGCGCCTGCTGCCCTGGTGGTTGCTGTTGCTACTGGTTGGCCTGCTTGCCTGGCACGCCAGCCGCAGCCTGCTGCGCAGCGCGGTGCTGGTAGCGCTGCTGGCCTTGATCGGGATGCTCGGGCTGTGGGACAAGCTGCTGCAAACCTTGGCCTTGGTGCTGGTGAGTACCGGCCTGTGCGTGCTGGTGGGCGTGCCGCTGGGCATACTACTGGCTTCCCGGCCACTGGCGAGGCGGCTGCTGTTACCGGTACTGGATGTGATGCAGACGCTGCCGGCCTTCGTTTACCTGATCCCGGTGCTGATGCTGTTTGGCCTGGGCAAGGTACCCGCCGTGTTCGCCACGCTGATCTACGCCCTGCCGCCACTGGTACGGTTGACCGAACTGGGCCTGAGCCAGATCGACCCTTCGTTGCTGCAGGCCGCACACGGCCTGGGGGCAACCCGCTGGCAGCGGCTGCGGCGCATTGCCCTGCCGCTGGCGCTGCCAAGCATCATGGCCGGGCTCAACCAGTCGGTAATGATGGCCTTGTCGATGGTGGTGGTGGCATCGATGATCGGTGCCCGCGGGTTGGGTGAGGATGTGCTGGCGGGGATCCAGACCTTGAATGTCGGCCAAGGGGTGGAGGCCGGGCTGGCGATCGTCGCCCTGGCCATGGTGATCGACCGGATCAGCCAGGCGTATGGGCGTATTGAGCGCTGAACAATGTGGCCTGTACCGGCCCTATCGCCGGCAAGCCAGCTTTCACAGGGTCACCACAATGGCCGCTGCCGGTGGAGTACCTGTGGGAGCTGGCTTGCCGGCGATAGGGCCGGGCCTGACAATACCGCCCTGTCAGCTTGTAACCGGACCTCCTCCGCATGTCTATCAAAGCCTTGCGCACCCTGGTAACCATCGCCCGCCACGGCACCTTTGCGCGTGCCGCCGACCTGCTCAGCCTCACCCCTTCGGCGGTGAGCCTGCACATCAAGACCCTTGAAGACGAGTTGCAGGCCCCCCTGTTCGACCGCAGCCGCAGGCAGGTGGTGCTGACCGAAGCAGGCCAGTTGGCGGTGGCCCGCGCCGAGAGCATCCTGGCTGCCTACGACGAACTGGCCGACGCTGTGGCCAGCGGCCCGAGCCTGCGCGGCCGCCTGCGCCTGGGGGCGATCCATACCGTGCTGGCGCGGCGCTTGCCCAAGGCGCTGGTATGGATCAAGGCCAACCACCCACAGTTGCACATCAGCGTGGCCTCGGGCATGTCGGCGGAGCTGGCACGCCGCGTGGAGGACGGTGAGCTGGACGCAGCAATCACCACTGAGCCGGTCAGCCCATACCCACAAAGCCTGGATTTCACACCGCTGTTCGAGGACCGCTTCTGGGCCATCGCCAGCCCAGAACTGGCCGGGTACAGCGTACCGCAGCTGCTCGCCAGTCAACCGTTCCTGCGCTTCGACAAGCGTGCCTGGGCCGGGCGGCAGATCGAGCAGGAACTGCGCCGCCAGCATTTGCAAGTGAGCGAACAGATGGAACTGGACAGCCAGGAAGCGTTGGCAAGCATGGCCGTCATGGGCCTGGGTGTCGCGATCATCCCCATGGCAGACGACGACCTGAAACGCCTGCCGCCGGCCATCTGCCTGCCGTTTGGCCAACCGCAACTGACCCGCCGTGTGGTGTTGCTGGAGCATGAGAAAAGCCAACGGCGGCATTTGAGCGCGGTGTTGAAGACTGCGCTTGAGGCGTAGTTGCAATTAGTGACTGTCCTGGCGGGATCTCTGTGGGAGCGCGTAATGCCTGAACCATGCATTTTTTCTCAACAGTCAGTGCAGAAAACAACGTTTTTACAGATCAGTCCTCAGCAGTAGTCTGTGCGCGTACCCGACCACGGAACGTCGACCATGCTTCACTTGCTGCTGACCACCCTGCTACCGATCATCCTGCTGATTACCCTGGGTACTTTCCTGCGCCTGCGCGGCTTTCTGGCCGAGAGTTTCTGGCCCGGCGCCGAGCGCCTGAGCTACTACGTACTGCTACCTTCGCTGTTCCTGCACGGCCTGGCCACGGCCAACCTCGATGGCGTACCGGTGATGGGCATGGTCGGCGTGCTGATGCTCTCCACCCTGGCCGGCGCCGTGCTGCTGGTGCTGTACCAGGGCGCAATCAACCACGATGGCGCTGACTTCACCTCGGTCTTCCAGGGCGGTATCCGCTTCAACAACTACATCGGCGCTACCCTGGCCGCCGGCCTCTACGGCAGCGCCGGGATTGCCCTTGCTGCAGTGGCCAATGCCGCCATCGTGCCCTTGGTCAACCTGCTCTGCGTGCTGGTGTTCGCGCGTTTCAGCGCCCGCCACAGCTCACCGGCCACGGTGCTGCGGGCAATCTTCGCCAACCCGTTGATCGTCGGCTGTGCCGGCGGCCTGCTGCTGCGGGTAACGGGGCTGGGCTTGCCGCCGGGCATCGAACCCACGGTCAAGGCGCTGGGCCAGGCCGCCCTGCCAATGGGCCTGCTATGTGTGGGCGCAGCGCTAGGTGGGGCCAGCCTGGGCCAGCAGGTGCGGCCGCTGATGGCGGCGTCAGCATTCAAGTTCCTGATCATGCCCTTGACCACCTGGGGCCTGTGCCGCGTGCTGGGCCTGAGTGGCCAGGCAGCCGTGGTGGCGGTGCTGTTCCAGGCCCTGCCCACTGCGTCGTCCTCCTATGTAATGGCCAGGCAAATGGGTGGCAACGCCCCGCTGATGGCCACCATCATTGCGCTGCAGACCGTAGCGGCCGCCGCCACCCTGCCTTTGGTGTTAATGCTTACGCTTGGCTAGACTGGCAATCAGCCCCCACTCGGATGCCTCGCCATGCGCCCTGTCTGGATAGTGATCGGCTTGACCTCGGCCCTCCTCGCAGGCCCCTTGCACGCAGCCGACACGGCCAAGGCCGCAGTGGCCGAAGACAAGGCCGAAGTACTGGAAAAAAAGGTGGTCAACGACGCCCCGCCGCCAAAAAAAACAGAAAAACTGACCTCAAGCGAAACGCAAGCAGTCGACCCGGCCGGCCAGGCGCCCCTGGACGACAGCATCACCTGCCTGGCCCGCACCATCTACTGGGAAGCCAAGGGCGCCGATGCCGAAGACATGTCGGCGGTGGCCAGCGTGGTGCTCAACCGCCTTGGGCATGATGGTTTCCCCGACACCATCTGCGGCGTGGTCAAGCAGGGCGTCGAGACCAAGGCCTGCCAGTTTTCCTGGTGGTGCGACGGGCGCCCGGACCAGGTCGAGGAAGCGAAACGCTACGATGTGGCCAAGGAGATTGCCCGCAAGGCGCTCAACCAGCAATTGAAAGACCCCACCGGCGGCGCGCTGTACTTCCACGATCGCACGGTCCACCCCGACTGGGCCAAGGCCTACCGCAAGACTGCGCAGACCACGCACTTCCTGTTCTACAAGCCGCACCCGGCGTTGGCCCGTTGATACCGAAACAGCTGAAACCGCCAGCTCGATACGAATGATTAGCAACTCATCGCACTTTTCCAGCGACCAGTGGTCTACTCCCTCTTTTGCCGCCAGCAACGATTGCCGGCGTTTTCATTGCTTTGCACCCGCTAGGGCCAAAAGCCCCCAGCTTGTGTAGGATGAGCAGCGCATACCACGACGCTGCCAGTCATAGGGAGATCCACATGCGCGTCCTGTCATCCGTTGCCGCCTTGTCGCTGGGCCTGGTCGTCTCGACCGGAGCACTGGCTGTCACCGGCGAAGAGGCGCAGCTGATCGATTCGATCAATGTCTACCGCAGCAAGGCCCAGCCCTGCGGTGGCGAAGCGTCGCTGGAGCTGCCACCGCTCAACAGCGACACCCGCCTGGCACTGTCGCCAGAGGGCACCCGTGACTTGCAGCAGGCCATGACCCGCGCTGCCTACCCTATGGTCAACGTGCAGGCCATCAGCCTGTCGGGGCCACGCGATGCGCGCGCGGCCATGCATGCCATCGAGGAAAGCTTCTGCCAAGTGGTGCTAGACCCGCAGTTCGTCGATATCGGCGTCAGCCAGGAGGGCCGCGACTGGCGCATCGTGCTGGCCCGGCCGCTGCTCAGCGGCCGCCTGGGCGACTGGCAAGCCGAGGGGCAAAAGGTATTGCAAGAGATCAACGCTGCCCGCAAGGTGCCGCGCCAATGCGGCGGCCAGCCGTACGCCGCAGCCCCCGCCCTGAGCTGGAGCACGGTACTGGCCGGGGCCGCCGCCAACCACACGCGGGCCATGGCCAACCAGAACTTCTTCGACCACATCGACAAGGATGGCCGCACCCCCGGCGACCGGGCGGAGCTGGCTGGCTACCTGTACCAGCAAGTCGGTGAAAACATCGCCGCCGGGCGTGACACCGCGCACAAGGTGGTTGATGGCTGGCTGGAGAGCCCGGGGCATTGCGCCACGTTGATGAACCCGGATTTCCGTGAGCTGGGTGCCGCCTATGCCGTGGACCCGAAGAGTGACGCAGGGATTTACTGGACGGGGTTATTCGGGACGCCGCAGTAACTTTGCAGCGGCTTCAGGTTGGGGGGTTGCCTGCCCGCAACTCAAGGGCTGAACAACCAAACCGCCGCCGCACACATTTACCCAGGTAGCTGGCATCGCCCAGCCCCACCTCATCGGCAATCTGCGCCAGGCTGTGGCTTGAGTTGAGCAAGCGCCAGCGGGCCTGCTGCAAGCGCATTTCCAGCCACCAGGCCTTGGCGCTCATGCCGTGGCTGGCGTGGAACTGCCGGTCCAGCTGGCGCCGGCTGATGCCCAGTTCAGCGGCCAGTTGCTCGACCGCCAGCGGGGTGCCCAGGTGGTGACGCATCAGGGCCTGTGCCCGCTGCACCTGGCGCCCCTGGCCGGCGCCCAGTTCCAGCGAACGCAAGGCATGGCGGCTGTCGCGGGTTTCGTCCACCAGCATGTCGGCGAGCCCTTTGAGCGCCCGGCTCCGCCCACAGGCTTGTGACAGCAGCGCCACCGCCAGGTCGATGGCCGCCGTGCCGCCAGCACAGGTGATACGGTTTGCGTCGATGCAATACAGTTGATCGCGCAGCACCTGCAACTGTGGGAACGCGGCGCGAAACTCGGCCTCGTGACGCCAGTGCACGACCACCTTGTGCCCCCGTAACAACCCGCACGCGGCCAACAGGAATGCGCCATTGTCGACCCCCACCAGCTTGACCCCGGCTTTGCCGGCCTGCCTGAGCAAGGTTTGGTAGCGCGGCGCCAACGCAGCTGTAGCCATGGCATTGCGGCCGCCGAACACCACCAGGTAGTCGAAACTGGCCAGTTCCAGCTGGCCGGCCACCGCCTCGACCTGCACCACTGCACCGCTGCTCGACGGTACCGGGTCGAGCGTGAGCCCGGCCACAATCCAGCTGCAATACCGCTGCTGGCTGTAGTCTTCGTCGTCGGCGCTGAAACGCAATTTGTCGAGAAAGCCGCCGAATGGCAGCAGGGCGAAATCCGGTAACGGCAAGATCAGCAGGCGGATATCAGGCAACATGGCATTGCGTCCAGAAACGACTATTCAATGTCCAGATCATACCCTTGCTGACTGGGCACCGCGCCCTAGACTGGCACCCTTCAAATCAACAAGGCGTTGCACCATGGCACTCGACACCTGGCTTATCTACCTGCTGGCCAGCATCGGCCTGTCGCTGACACCAGGCCCCAACAGCCTGCTGGCCCTGACCCACGGCGCCCTGTATGGCGCCCGTCGTACGTTGTTCACCATTGTTGGCGGCGTGTTTGGCTTCAGCGCGCTTATCGGCCTGACCATGTTTGGCCTCAGCGCGTTGCTGCAAACCTCGGCTTCGGTGTTGAGCGTGCTCAAGTGGGTAGGCGGCGCTTACCTGATCTGGCTGGGTATCCAGCTGTGGCGCAGCCCGGGCCTGCATCTGGAATTGACCGAGCGCAGTGCACGGCTCGGCAATGCGGGTTTGTTCCGCCAAGGCTTGTTGTCGGCCATGGCCAACCCCAAAGTGCTGCTGTTCTATGGTGCCTTCCTGCCGCAATTCATCGACCCGCAACGCGGGCTGATGCTGCAGTTCGTAGTGATGGCGGCGACCTTTGCCAGTGTGGAGTTTCTGGTCGAGTATGTGCTGGCCCGCCTGGCGTTTCGCATCCGGCCGTGGCTGGCCAAGGGTGGCAAAGGTTTCAATCGCTGCTGCGGCAGCCTGTTTGCCTTGATTGGCGTGGCGCTGCCGCTTGGCCGATAGCACCTGGACAGATATGCACGGTCTTTGCAGGAGCGCATACCGGTCAGGATCGGGAAGCTTTGGCCATAAAAGCGATCAACGCCAGGCCAGGCAACCCTGCCCCCACCAGCGCCACACCTTGCCAGCCAAACTGGCTGAACAGCGCACTGGCCACTGCCGACCCCAGCGCCCCACCCAGGAAGGTGCTGGTCATGTACACCGCGTTCAGCCGCCCGCGGCTGGCCGGGTCCAGTGCATACACTTCGCGCTGGCCGATGACCATGTTCATCTGCACCGCAAAGTCCAGCAGCACGCCGGTCAGGCCCAGGCCGATCACGCTGTAGCCCGGCGTCGTCAAGCCCAGCAACAAGGCCGCCGGGGCCAGCAGCAGCGCCAGCAGCGAGCCGGCCCGTGCATGCCCGGCATCTGCCAGGCGGCCAGCCAAGGGCGCGGCAACGGCGCCCACCGCGCCCACCAGGGCGAACACGGCGATCTGGCTTTGCGACAGGCCGTGCTCACCCGCCAGCGCCATGGGCACCGCCGTCCAGTAAAGGCTGAACGCTGCGAACATCAGCGCCTGGTACAACGAGCGCTGGCGCAGCAGCGGATAGCGGCGCAACAGTGTGAGCAACGACAGCATCAACCCGGCATAGCTGGCCTTGTGTTCAGGCCGCCGCTGCGGCAGGGTCAGCGCCAGTAGCAGGATGATCGCCAGCATCACCCCGGCAGCGCCAATGAACACTGCGCGCCAGCCGAAGTGGTCGGCCACCAGGCTGGACAACGGCCGCGCCAGCAGGATCCCAAGCAGCAACCCGCCCATGATGTTACCCACCACCCGGCCACGCTGCTGCTCCGGCGCCAGGTGCGCCGCGAGCGGAATGAGCATCTGCACCGCCACCGAACTGAACCCGATCAATAGCGCATAGCCCAGGAACAACTGGCCCTGGCCGCTGCTGCTGGTCCCTGCCAGCAGCAGGCTGACACACGCCAGCACTGCGGTTGCGACCATCAAGCGGCGGTTCTCCAGCAGGTCAGCCAGCGGCACCAGCAACAGCAGGCCCAGGGCATAACCCAGCTGGGTGAGTGAAACGATCAGGCTGGCATGCTCGGTGGACAGCCCCAGGTCCGGGGCGATCAAACCGACGATGGGCTGGGCGTAGTAGATGTTGGCCACGATCGCGCCGCAGCAGAACGCCAGCAGCACGACCAGTGCCCGGCTCAGGCCGATTGCTGCAGGTTGCGCGGCGGCAAGGGAGGGATTCATGCGAGGTTCCTCGACAAGGGGTGGAATATGCCGGCTACCTTAACCAGGCGCGTCAATGCCGGGAATCCAACCCTGGCGCAACGCGCCTTTGCGCACAGCGCAACGCTAGCCGTGCCGGCCTAACAAACCTTCGCAAAAATCGATAAACGCATTCACCCGCCGCGAACCACGGTGGTTGGGCAGGTACAGGGCGTTGATGCTGTCATTGGCCATGCCAGGGCTGGCTCGCCAATCTGGGAACACCCGCAGCAGGCGCCCGGCCAGCACATCCTCGCGCACCAGCCAGTCGGCCAGCAGCGCGATGCCAGTGCCCGCCAGTGCGGCTTCGCGCAACATGTCGGCATTGGCACTGCGCAGCGGCCCGCTTCCGTTCAACTCCAGGCTTTCCTGGCCAAGCACCAGTCGCCAGGGGCGCGCTTTCTGCCCGTAGCGAAAACGCAGGCAGGCGTGCTCCAGCAACTGCCGGGGGTGCTGCAACGTATCTCGCCCGGCCAGGTAAGCCGGGCTGGCCACCAGCCAACGCTCGAAGCAGCCGAGCTGGCGACACACCAATTCGTCATTGGCCGACGGGTCGCCCAGGCGAATCGACAGGTCATAGCGCCCGTCCAGCAGGTCATCCAGGCGGTCGCTGAGGTCGATGTCCAGCTCCAGCGCCGGGTGCCGTGCCAGAAGCGGCCCCAGATGCGGGGCGATGACCCGCCTGCCGAACTCCACCGGCAGGCACAGGCGCAACACGCCGACAGGCTCCTCGCCACGGTCGGCAACACTGGCATCGGCCTCATCCAGCGCCTCGAAAATGCCCCGCGCACGCTCATAGTAACGGGCGCCGGCTTCGGTCAGGCTGACCTGGCGAGTCGAGCGGTTGAGCAACGTGGTGCCCAGCGCCGTTTCCAGCGCATCAACCAGGCGCGTTACCGACGAAGTGGCCAGCCCAAGCCTGCGCGCAGCGGCAGAAAAGCCCTGAGCATCGACAGTGGCCACGAACATCTTCATCGCCTGGAGTTTGTCCATTTGCTGCCCGTCATCCAAATCTCGGAAAGGTCTTACAAACAGCCGGGCGGGTCAAGAAGCGCGCTGCAGGGTATTTGCGTCCATAGTGGCAACACACCTTCAAAGCGAGGCTTTCCATGACACCGAATAACCTGCTGACTGCCCTGCCTCCCTGCGACCCCACCAGTGCCGAACGTGTCGACGAGCTGCTCAGCCGCCCTGGCGTGCGTGTGGAACGTATTGTCTCCAGCGGCCAGGCCAGCCCGCCCGGTTTCTGGTACGACCAGGCCGAAGGCGAGTGGATCGTGCTGCTCAGCGGTGCTGCGGGCCTGCGTTTCGAGCACGAGCACCACACCCGCTTGCTGGCGCCGGGCGATTGCCTGGACATCCCGCCCCACTCCCGCCACCGCGTGGAGTGGACCGCCCCCGGCACAGCCACCATCTGGCTGGCAGTGTTCTACACCAGCTCCACCCCGTGGCCAGCGTGATACCTGGCCATTTTTTACCCGACCAAAGTATGAATGCATATTACACAACGCGCATGAACACCCCATTTAATGCATTTTTAAACGCCTGATCTACACTTTTAGCCACACCATCGCACGATCAGCCCTGCGACAATCAGCCTCATAAAATTATGTACCAACTTGTTAATTAGCAAGCTAAGGGCTTAGACTGCGCGCATTCCACCTGCTGAGATCCCTGGCATGAACGAAACACCGCGCGCTTCTGGCGCCACAAACATCATCCTGATCGGCCTGGGCGTGATCATCGCCCTGCTCGGCCTCCTCCTGGCTGCTGGCGGCATCAAGCTGGCCGGCCTGGGCGGTTCCTTGTACTTCCTGATCGGCGGCCTGGCCATGGCCATCGCCGGTGTCCTCATCGCCCGCCGCAAGAAGGCCGGCGCATGGCTGTACGCAGCGTTCCTGATCGGTACCGCGATCTGGGCGCTGATCGACACCGGCCTGGTGTTCTGGCCACTGTTCTCGCGCCTGTTCATGTTTGCTGCGATCGGCATGGTCGTGGCGCTGGTCTACCCGCTGCTGGCCCGCGCCAACGGCGCCAGTGCCGGCCGTGGTGCCTACGGTGTTGCCGGGGTGATGGCCATTGCACTGGTGATCGCCGCCGGCAACATGTTCGTCGCCCACCCAAGCGTCGCCCCTACCGGCAAAGGCCCGGGCATGACCCCGGTCGAGGCTGGCAAAGAGCAGAAGGACTGGGCCCACTACGGCAACACCGAAGGTGGCAGCCGCTTCGCCGCGCTGGACCAGATCAACCGCGACAACGTCAACAAGCTGAAAGTCGCCTGGACCTATCACACCGGTGACGTGGCCATCAGCGACGGCAATGGTGCCGAGGACCAGCTGACCCCGTTGCAGATCGGCAACAAGGTGTTCATCTGCACCCCGCACAACAACCTGATCGCCCTCGATGCCGATACCGGCAAAGAGCTGTGGAAAAACGAAATCAACGCCCAGTCCAAGGTCTGGCAGCGTTGCCGTGGCATGGCCTATTTCGACGCCACTGCAGCCATCGCCCAGCCGACCCAGCCGAACAGCTCGCCGGTCGCCGGCGGTAGCGTGCCGGCCGGTGCCAACTGCCAGCGTCGTCTGCTGACCAACACCATCGATGGCCGCCTGATTGCCGTCGACGCCGACAACGGCGAGTTCTGCCAGGGCTTCGGCAACAACGGCCAGGTCAACCTGATGACCGGCCTGGGCAATGTGCCGGACTCCTATTACCAGCTCTCCTCCGCACCACTGATGGCCGGTACCACCGTGGTGGTCGGCGGCCGTGTCGCCGACAACGTCCAGACCGACATGCCAGGCGGCGTGATCCGTGGTTTCGACGTGGTCACCGGTGAAATGCGCTGGGCCTTCGACCCGGGCAACCCGGAAGACCGCCAGGCACCGCAGGGCGACAGCACCTACGTGCGCAGCACCCCGAACAGCTGGGCACCGATGTCCTACGACCCGGCAATGAACACCGTGTTCCTGCCGATGGGTTCGTCGTCCACCGACATCTACGGTGTAGAGCGCAGCAAGCTGGACCACACCTACGGCGCTTCGGTGCTGGCCCTGGACGCCACCACCGGCAACCAGAAGTGGGTGTTCCAGACCGTGCACAACGACCTGTGGGACTTCGACCTGCCGATGCAGCCGAGCCTGATCGACTTTACCAAGGACGACGGCCAGTCGGTTCCTGCGGTGGTGATCGGCACCAAGGCCGGGCAGATCTACGTGCTCGACCGCGCCACCGGCAAGCCGCTGACCCAGGTCGACGAAGTACCGGTCAAGCCAAGCAACATCCCGAACGAGCCGTACTCCCCAACCCAGCCGAAGTCGGTGGGCATGCCGCAAATCGGCGCGCAAACCCTGACCGAGTCGGACATGTGGGGCGCCACCCCGTATGACCAGCTGCTGTGCCGCATCGACTTCAAGAAAATGCGCTACGACGGCCTGTACACCGCGCCGGGCACCGACCTGTCGCTGAGCTTCCCGGGTTCGCTGGGCGGCATGAACTGGGGCAGCATTTCCACCGACCCGGTTCATGGTTTCATCTTCGTCAACGACATGCGCCTGGGCCTGTGGATCCAGATGATTCCGTCGCAGAACAAAGGTGGTGCATCTTCCGGCGGCGAAGCGCTGAACACCGGCATGGGCGCAGTACCGCTCAAGGGCACGCCGTATGCGGTGAACAAGAACCGCTTCCTGTCGGTAGCCGGCATCCCGTGCCAGGCACCACCGTTCGGCACCCTGACCGCCATCGACATGAAGACCCGCCAGGTGGCCTGGCAAGTACCGGTGGGCACCGTTGAAGACACCGGCCCGCTCGGTATCCGCATGCACCTGCCGATCAAGATCGGCCTGCCAACCCTGGGCGGCACCCTGTCGACCCAAGGCGGCCTGGTGTTCATCGCAGGCACCCAGGACTTCTACCTGCGCGCCTACGACAGCAGCAACGGTAACGAAATCTGGAAGGCTCGCCTGCCAGTGGGCAGCCAGGGCGGCCCGATGACCTATGTTTCGCCGAAGACCGGCAAGCAGTACGTGGTCGTCACTGCTGGCGGCGCCCGCCAGTCGACTGACCGCGGCGACTACGTGATTTCTTACGCCTTGCCGTAAGAGCGCGTCGCCCCCTTCGCGGGTGAACCCGCTCCCACAAGGTCAGCACTGGCCATGCGGGCGCGGGTTCATCCGTGAATGGCCCTGAATAACAACCCGAGACACAGCAATGCCATCCGCAATTCGCATTACCCCTACCCTGCTGCTGGCCCTGGCCAGCACCACTGCCCTGGCCGACGGCGACCTGATGACCCGCAGCACCCTCACCGGTGACTGGGGCGGCCTGCGTCACCAGCTTGAAGACGACGGCGTGAAGTTCACCGGCGACTACAGCGGCGAAACCGCCTACAACGCCCACGGCGGCCTGCACCGCTCGGCGCGCTATTCGCAGAACCTGAAGCTGGGCGTGCAGTTCGACCTGTCGAAACTGTACGACCTGGACAACGGCGGCAAGGTCCAGCTGACCATCAACGACCGCCGTGGTAACAGTGCCTCGGAAGACTTGGTAGGCAACCGCCTGCCGATCCAGGAAAACTTCGGTGGCCTGTACACCCGCCTGACCGAGCTGAGCTACGAGCGCACCCTGTTCACCCCGGCGCTCAACGTCAAGCTGGGCTACATGGCCATGGGTAACGACCTGGGCGGCCTGGACAGCGGCATCCTGTGCAACTTCATGAACGCCGGCTTCTGCGGCCACCCGCTGAACATGTCCGGTGGCAGCGGCTGGACCAACTACCCCAACGCTCACCTGGGCGTGCGGGTGAAGTACGACCTGTCGCCTGCCTGGCAATTGCGCGTGGCGGCGTTCAACGTCGACCCCGAGAGCAATGGCAACTCCAGCCGCGCCTGGCACCTGGGCCCCAAGCACACCACCGGCACCGTGGTACCGGTGGAGCTGGTGTACAAGCTGCAGGGTGAACTGCCCGGCGAGTACAAGCTGGGCTACTACTACGACAGCTCCGACGTGAAACGCATCGGCAGCGATGACGAAGTATCCGGCCGTGGCGGCCACTACCTGCTGATCGACCAGGCCGTGTGGAACGACCAAAGCTCGCCAGGCCGCAGCCTGCATGCCTTCGGCCAGTACTCGGCATCCAGCAAGGCCGCCTCGCCGTTCACCAAGTGGTATGTCGCCGGCGTGGTGCTGTACAAGCCGTTCGAAGGCCGCCCGAAAGATACGGTGGCGCTGGGTTACGGCCGTGCCGTGCCTAACCCGCGTAGCCGCGATGTGCTGGAAGACGCCGCCTTCAACGCTGGCCAGCAGTTCCCCGACATCGACAGCGCCGAGCAGTTGATCGAACTGAGCTATGGCTACCAGGCGACGCCATGGTTGAACCTGCGCCCGGATGTGCAGTACATCATCGAGCCGGGGGCGTTCTCGGGGAAGAAGATCGACAACGCGTTGGTGGTTGGCCTGCAGGTCAAAGCCAGCTTCTAACCTGAAGCAGACACCGATCCCTGCAGGAGCGACACAAGGTCGCTCCTGCATACGTTCTTTACCCTGTCAGACGGGAGCCTGCCGCAGGTAATCCACCAACCTCAGCAGCATGGCATCACACCCCCGTAACTGCTCGACACTGACGAATTCATCCGGCTTGTGCCCCTGGTCCATGCTGCCAGGCCCGCACACCACGGTCGGGATCCCTGCCTGGTCGAACAAGCCGCCTTCGGTACCAAACGCCACCGTGCCGAATTCATCCGTGCCACTGAGCAACGCCACCAGCCGCGCAGCCTCGCTGTCTGCCGATGTCGCCAGCCCTGGGTAGGCGCTCAACGGTTGTAGGCGAATCTCACTGGCCGCATTGACCTTGCGCATACGCGGCAGCAGCTCGGCCTCTGCATAAGTCTGCAACTGGTCGGCCACTGCCTGTGCCTCGAAACCTGGCAGCGCGCGCACTTCGAAATCGAACTCACACTCTGCCGGCACGATATTCAGTGCCCTGCCCCCTTTGATCACCCCGGTCTGCACCGTGGAGAACGGTGGGTCGAAGCGCACGTCGTGATGCACCGGCAATGCCAGCGCGTCACCGATGTCACCCAACTTGCCGATCAGCTTCGCCGCATACTCGATGGCATTCACCCCATACGGCGCATACGCCGAATGGCAGGCCGCACCCTGCACCTGGCAGCGCATCGCCAGCTTGCCTTTGTGCCCCAGCACCGGCTTCAGCTCGGTGGGTTCGCCAATCAGGCACAGGCGTGGCTTGCGCGGGCGCTGTTCGAGCGCGGCCAGCATCGACCGCACACCCAGGCAACCCACTTCCTCGTCGTAGGAAAATGCCAGGTGCACCGGCAGGTGCAACGGCTGGGCAAGGAACGCGGGCACCGCGGCCAGCACCGACGCGATAAAGCCTTTCATGTCGGCCGTGCCGCGGCCATACAGGCGCCCGTCACGTTCGCTCAGGGCAAACGGCTCGACGGTCCAGGCCTGGCCGTCCACCGGCACCACATCTGTGTGCCCCGACAGCACCACGCCGCCAACGCCTTGGGGGCCGATGGTGGCAAACAGGTTGGCTTTGGTGCCTTCGGGGTTATGGAACAGTTCACTTTCCACCCCCTGCTCTGCCAGGTAATCACGGATAAAGCCGATCAGCTCAAGGTTGGAGTCCCGGCTGACCGTTGCAAAGCCGACCAGCCGGGCCAGCAGCGCGCGGCTGGCAAAATCACTCATCGCCCGGCACCCCGTAGCTGGGGGCGGCCGTCGGGTTCAGGGCGCGGGTAACGTAATCCTGCATCTGCGGGCGGTACGCCTGCCACAGGCCATCGAGCACACCGATCGGGTCGGTATCGGCCCAGTCCACGCGCAGGTCCACCAATGGCCAGGTCAGCTCGCCAGCGATCTTCAACGCTGCCGAGTGCACCGGCCCGGCCTCGCCACCTGCGGCCATCGCCGCATGCATGGCAGCCAGCAAGCGGTCGGCCAGGTGCCCGCCGGCCTCTTCAAAGGCCAGGACCATCGCTTCGATCACCTGGGTCGAGGACAACAGGTTACCCGCCGCCGCGCATTGCTCACCGGCCACGGCATTGTGCGTGCCCAATGCCTCACGACCGGTGAACAGTGCCACCTGGCCTTGGCTGTCGATCACTGTGACCTGCCGGTACTCGCTCCAGCCATTGGCGCTCAGTACCCGGTCCAGCGCAGCCGCAGGCGGCAACTGGCCCTGCTCCAGGGCATCGAGAATCTGCGGGCCCAGTGCCGGCAAGGTGATGTTCTGGGTGGAAACAGCGCCAACACCCGCACGTACCCAAGGGCAGCGGGCCCCCACGGCGATGCTCGACGAACTGATGGCGATGCCGACCTGGCCGGTTTCCTGGCAGCGGCCAATGATGGAGAAGGTCATGGTAATGCTCCTGTTGTCCTGTGCGATGCAGGGCATTCTGGGCGCAACCTTCTAGCCCACGAAACCAACATTTTCCGAGGGGTTAGGCAGGAAAAAACTTTGCTGTGGCAGAGATCGCGCGCCGCCCCCCAATAAAGCCACGACATACACGGGATCAACACACCTACAAGCCATGCAATTCAAGGCCTTCGCCGTTTTATCGGCAAGCACCAGCTAAATACTATTTTCGCCATTTGTGCAGCATCCCTAGTCTGGCTCCAGGCAACGGCGGTCCTCCAAACCGACCTTACAAAAACCGCCTGAACAAGGGCTCGGACATGACACTGAACAACCTCGAAATCGACACGCTCGTCGTCGGCGCCGGCCAGGCCGGCGTGGCCATGAGCGAACACCTGAACAAGCTTGGCGTGCCGCACCTGGTGCTGGAGCGCAACCGCATCGCCGAGGCCTGGCGCACCGGCCGCTGGGACTCGCTGGTGGCCAACGGCCCGGTCTGGCACGACCGCTTCCCAGGCCTGGAATTCAACCTCGACGCCGACGCCTTCGCGGGCAAGGACCAAGTGGCCGACTACTTCGAGCAGTACGTACGCAAGTACAACCTGCCAGTGCGCACCGGCATCGAAGTGAAGCGCGTGGTGCGCAACAGCGACCGCCCTGGCTTCACCATCGAAACCAATGAAGGGGTGATCCGCGCCAACCGTGTGGTCGCTGCCACCGGCCCGTTCCAGAAGCCGGTGATCCCGGCCATCGCACCGAAAGACAGCAACCTGCACCAGATCCACTCCGCCGCCTACTTCAACCCCGGGCAGTTGCCTGAGGGCGCAGTGCTGGTGGTGGGCGCAGGCTCCTCCGGCGTGCAGATTGCCGAAGAACTGATGCGCGCAGGCCGCCAGGTGTACCTGTCGGTCGGTGCCCACGACCGCCCGCCACGGGCCTACCGCAACCGCGATTTCTGCTGGTGGCTGGGTGTGCTGGGTGAATGGGACGCAGAAATCGCCAAGCCCGGTCGCGAGCACGTCACCATCGCCGTCAGCGGCGCCCGTGGCGGCCACACCGTGGACTTCCGTGCCCTCGCCCATCAAGGCATGACCCTGGTCGGCCTTACCCAGTCGTTCGAGAACGGCGTGGCGCGTTTCCAGGACAACCTGGTCGAGAACATCAACCGCGGCGATGAAAACTACCTGGCCCTGCTGGATGCCGCCGATGCCTACATCGAAAGCAACGGCCTGGACCTGCCGGAAGAACCCGAAGCCCGCACTCGCCTGGCCGACCCGGCCTGCATGAGCAACCCGCTGCGCGAACTGGACCTGGCCAAGGCCGGCGTTACCAGCATCATCTGGGCCACCGGTTATGGAGTGGACTTCAGCTGGCTGCAGGTGGACACCTTCGATGCCAACGGCAAGCCCCAGCACCAGCGCGGCGTTGCCCGCGAACCTGGCGTGTACTTCCTTGGCCTGCCGTGGTTGTCGCGCCGGGGTTCGTCGTTCATCTGGGGCGTGTGGCACGACGCCAAGCACGTCGCCGGCCACATCGCCACGCAACGCACCTACCTGGCCTACCGCGACCGCGAACAGCGCGAGGCGGATGAGCAGCAAACCAACACGATCAGCAACGTCAGCACCCTCGGAGCCCACTGATGCCTACCCATACTCGCATCCGCATGTTCAACACCAAGGAAACCTACCCCAACCAGACCCTGGACAACGACCTGTGCCAGGCCGTGCGGGCCGGTAACACCATCTATGTGCGCGGCCAGGTCGGTACCGACTTCGAAGGCAAGCTGGTGGGCCTGGGTAACCCCCAGGCGCAGACCGAACAGGCGATGAAGAACGTCAAGCAACTGCTTGAAGAAGCGGGCTCGGACCTGTCGCACATCGTCAAGACCACCACCTACATCACCGACCCACGCTTCCGCGAGCCGGTGTACAAGGAAGTGGGCAAGTGGCTGAAGGGCGTGTTCCCGATCTCCACCGGGCTGGTTGTCGCCGGGTTGGCCCAGGCCGAGTGGCTGATGGAGATCGACGTGATCGCCGTGGTACCGGATCAGCAGTGACCGGCAACCTGCACAGCGGGTGACACAGGTCGCCTGCCGTGCAGCCAGCCGTGGGTTACCTGTGCCGCCGCTTGCAGCCGCTGCTCGGCGGGCAAGCCGGCGCACGGCACCTCCACACTGATCTCCACGTCCCCCGGCAACGCCGCCAGCAACGTTGCCAGCGGCAGCTGCCCTTCGCCCGGCAGCAAGCGGCCCTCGCGCGCTTCCGGGATGATCAGCGCCTCTGCAGGCGCCAGCATCGGTGCATCACACAGTTGCACCGCGCGCAGCAAATGCGGGTCGACTGCGCCGATGTCGGCCACCTGGCCACCGGAGCGGAACAGGTGCAAGGCATCGACCAGCACGCCACTGTTGGCCTGCCCCGCCCCCGTCACCACCGCGCAAGCCTGTTGCAAAGTCGCCACCGGCCGCCAGCGCATGAACTCCAGGTCCACACGCAGGCCATGGCCACGCGCCAACTCACACAGCGCTGCAAAGTTGCTGGTCAGCCGTGCAACATCCTCATCGTCGCCGGACACTGTCAGGCTCACCGCGCCCAACTCGGCACCTGCCGCCAGCAGCGGCTGGTAGTCAGCCACCCGGGTTTGCGCCGTCAGCGACACGAACTCGATGTCCGTCACCCGCACGCCTTCCCCAGCCAGCACAGCCCGCAGCTCCCGCATTGCCTGGCTACCGGCCGCAACCGGGTAGGCCAGTGCACCCGCCATCACCGGGTGCAGGCGCAGCCCCACCGCACTGAACCCGGCGTGGCGCGCCTCGCGTACCAGCCTCGCCGGCGCCAGTTGCAGCGCCGTCAGGTGTGCCACGCCCAGGCCAGTCAATAGGTCGCCCTCCCACCACTGAGGTCGAAGACAAAGCCGGTGGTAAAGCTGCACTCGGGCCCGGCAATCCAGCTGACCATATTGGCGATCTCCTCGGCCTTGAGGAAGCGCCCCATGGGGATCTTGGCCTTGCTCGCGGCAATGTGTTCCGCTGTCATCTCGGCCATCAGCGGCGTCTCGACCATGGCCGGTGCCACGCAGTTGAGCAACACACCGTCCTGCGCCAGCTCCTTGGCCGCCGCCTTGGTGAAGGCGATGACCCCGGCCTTGGCGGCCGAATATGCCGAGATGTACTGCACCCCATCCTTGCCGGCCATGGAGGCGATATTGACGATGCGCCCGTAGCCACGTTCACGCATGTGCGGGATGGCGGTGCGGCAGCAATAGAACACACCGTTCAGGTCGATGGCGATGACTTTGTCCCAGGCCTCTGGCGGGTACTCCCACGACGCCACCACCGGGCCGTTGATGCCGGCATTGTTGACCAGGATCTGGACTTGGCCCAAGCGCGCCAGCGTCTCGGCAAAAGCCGCCTCGACCGAGGCCAGCGACGACACATCGACCGCTTGGCGCAGCACCGGCTCAAAGCCGTTTTCCACGCTGTTCCAGCCGTCGACAGCGAGGTCCCAGATCACCACTTGGGCGCCGGCCGTATGCAGGCGCTGGGCGATTGCCAGGCCGATGCCACGCATGCCACCGGTCACGATTGCGGTCTGGCCTTGCAGGTACTGGCTCATTGTTTAGCTCCATTTTCGACAGAAGGAATTTCCGGCAAGCGACGCAGGTCGCTGACCATGAACAGGTAGCACAGCGCCCCCAGCACGGTGATCGACGACACGAACGCCAAGGCCCAGACGAACGAGCCAGTCATCGAAACGATGATGCCGATGGTAAGGGGGGTAACGATGCCCGCCGCGTTGGCAAACAGGTTGAACAGGCCACCACTGAGGCCCAGCAAACCTTTGGGGGCAATGTCGGAGACGATCATCCAGGCGAGCGCCGACATGCCCTGGGCGAAATAGGCAATGCACAGGATGGTGATGACCAGCGCATCGGACTCCACATAGTTGGCCAGCACGATCACCGAAGCGGTGAGCAGCCCGGCGATAACCGGTAGCTTGCGCGCCACGTTCAGCGAGTAACCCCGGCGCAGCAAGGCGTCGGACAGCCAGCCGCCGACCAGCGTGCCCAGCGAAGCGGCAATGAACGGCAGCACCGCCACCCAGCCGACCTTGAGCCAGGGCATATGCCGCTCGGTGACCAGGTAAGTGGGGAACCAGGTCAGGAAGAACACGTTGGTGGAGTTGCAGGCGAACTGCCCCAGGCAGATGCCCAGCATGTTGCGGTGCTTGAGCAGCGCCGGGATCTGCGACCAACGGAACTGGGTGGCTTTCTGCCCGCCATCGACCACCCCGCCACCGGCGGCGATGTAGTCGAGTTCGGCCTGGTTGGCGGTGGTCGACTCGTGCGGCTCGTGGTACTTGCGCCACCACACCAGGCCATAGAGGATGCCCATCAGGCCCACGGCCAGCAGCAGAAAGCGCCAGCCATAGGCATGCAGCACCCAGAACAACAGCGGCGTCAGGAACGCCAGCCCGGTGTATTCGGCAAAGGTATAGATACCGGTCGCCCTGGCCCGCTCATTCTGCGGGAACCAGGTAGCCACTACCCGGCTGTTGGTAGGGAAACACGGTGCTTCGGTCATGCCCACCAGAAAGCGCATGCCCAGCAACGACAGAAAGCCCTGCGCCAGCCCTTGCAGGCCGGTGAACAGCGACCACAACGTCAGTGCCAGCCAGTAGGTGAGCTTGGTGCCCAACCGGTCGATGAGGATGCCACCGGGGATCTGCGCGGCAGCGTAGGTCCACGAGAAGGCAGAAAAAATCACCCCCATCATCGCCGCGTTCAGGCCCAGGTCGGCACTGATGCTGGGCGCGGCAATGCCCATCACACTGCGGTCGAGGTAGTTGATCATGGTGCCGCCCGATATCAGCGCCAGGATCATGAAGCGGGTGCGGGTGCGTTGCTGCGCGCGTGCCGGGGTGTCAAACACCCCGAGGCTGGCGTTCTGTTCAGTGTTCATGACGGTTGCTCTCTTGTTATTGGAATGGCAAAACGGGGTTCTAGGCGAACCCGAACAGACGTCGTGGGGTGTCCCACATCACTGCCTGGCGCAGCCGGGCATCCGGCATCAGGCGCTCGGCCAGTTTCAGCAACGGGCCGTAGTCCACCCGCGAGCGCTGACGAATGAACGGCCAATCCGAGCCCCACACGCAGGCATCCGCACCGAAGGCTTCGAGCAAGGCGTGCACGTAGGCACGGCTTTGCTCCAGCAACGCATCGGCCGCCGCGAACTTCTGCATGCCAGACAGCTTGACGCTGGCGCGGCCACTGTCAGCCAGTTGCAGTAGCGCCTGGAAGCCCGGCTGCTGCACGCCAGCCGCCACGTCCGGCCGCCCGCAATGATCGATCAGCAAATGTGCACGCGAGCCCTGAAGCAGGCTCCGCAGTTCAAGCAGTTGGTCTTCGCACACCTGCACCTGGGCGAACAGGTCGAGCTCGGCAAGCTTGCCCAACAGGCCGTCAACGTCCTTGAGGCTGGCTACCCCGTACAGCGCGGGATTGAAGGCGACACCGACCACCCCTTGCGCCTGCAGCGCAGCCAGCGCATCGAGCTGGATATCCACCTCGACCACCGCCACGCCCTTGAACCGCCCTTGCCCGGTGGCCAAGGCATGCAGCAGGCAGCGGTTGTCGGTGTGGTAGCCGCTGTTGGGGCCCACCAGCAAGGCATGTTGCACGCCATAGGTGTCCATCACCCGGGTGAACTGTTCCTGGGTGGCGACTTCCTGGCCAGAGGGGGCATAGGGTGCGTCGGGGTGGTAAGGGAAACGGGCGGGGTCAAACAGATGGTTATGGCAATCGATCTTCGGTTCGTCAAAGATGTTCACGCAGCACTCCCGGCAGCGCCACTGCGCTTGCCTTCAGATCTTGTTATTGTGCGCCGCAAGGGCAATTTGGCTGGGTTAACGATACTGCGTGGCCAGGTTTGGCGCTCATACCCAGATGGCAAAGACCATAACCGAAGGTAATAGATATGCTGCTTGGCAACGAAGGCGCAGACGCAAGCCCCATGGTGTTCAAGCTGCGGCACATGGAAGTGTTCCGTGCGGTGATGCTGACCGGCTCGATCAGCGCGGCGGCCAAGCTGCTGTACGTGTCGCAGCCGGCCGTCAGCAAGCTGATCCAGTACATCGAGGGGCGTTTGAGCTACCGCCTGTTCGAGCGCATCAACAACCGCCTGGTGCCCACGGCCGAGGCGCAGGTGCTGTTCCGCGAAGTCGAGCGGGTGTACCAGGCAGCGCTGGAGGTCAACGAATGCGCCCTGTCACTGGGTGCAGGCGGCCACCGCAAGCTGCGAATCTCGTGCAGCGCTTCGCTGTCGACGGTGGTCATCCCGATTGCCCTGGCCCAACTCAAGCGTGAGGCGCCTTCGCTGAACATCGAGTGGCAAACTTCGCTGATGGGCGAAATGCCCAACCAGATCCTGTCGAAAAAGGTCGACCTGTCGATTGCCGCCCTGCCCGTGGTACACGATCACCTGCATTCGCAGCCCTTCATGCGCGGGCGCATGGTGGTGGTGATGCCAACCGAGCACGCGTTGGCCGGGCATACCTCGCTGACCTTGCAACAACTGGAAGGCCATCCGCTGCTGCTGTTCAGGCCCGACATGCCGTTTGGCAAGCTGCTTGCCGAGCACATCGAGCGCCACGGCGCGCAATTGCCGTCACTGTTGTCGTTCACCAATGCCAACGAGGCTGTGGCGCTGGTCAAGCAAGGCATGGGCATCAGCGTGATCGACGAATTCGTGGCGCAGGACAGCGGCCTGGCGGTGGTGCCGCTGGCGGACGAAATTCACTTCGACATCAGCTTTGTCTATTCGCGCTTCGAGCCGCCATCGCATGCGGCGATGCACCTGATGCGCGTGTTGCAGGGCCAGGCGCAAAAGCTTGGGCGCGCGATGTAGGCTGATGAGGCCATTGGGGCTGCTGCGCAGCCCATCGCCGGCAAGCCAGCTCCCACAAGGATGGCATTGTTCCCGGCTGGCGCGAACAGTGTGGGAGCTGGCTTGCCGGCGACGGGCCGCAAAGCGGCCCCGGCTGCTTGAGCTAGAAACCTACGGTTGCCGATAGGAGGTAGGTCCGCGGCGTGGAAAGGGTCAGCCCCGGCTCACTGTCATCCGAGGCACCGGCCGAGCTCCAGTAGCGATCATCCAGCACGTTCTCGACACTGGCCCGCAAGGTAACCTCGGTAGCGTCCACGTTGAAGGCGTAGCGCGCCCCCAGGTCGTAGCGCTCCCAGCCGTCGATCTGCTTGCTGTTGTTCTGGTCCAGGTATTGCGAGCTGGAGTGAATGCCCCGCGCCGTCAGTGTCAGGCCACTCACTCCCGGCACGTCCCATTCGGCGCCGAGGTTGACGTTGTACTCGGGCGTGGCCGGCGCGCGGTTGCCATCAACGGCGCCACCCACGGTATCGGTCAGCTCGCTGTCGATATACATCACCCCACCCAGCACCCGCACCCCTTGTACGGGCTCACCGAACACGCTCAGCTCGATACCACGGTTGTCGCGTTTGCCATTGGGGCCGAACACCCGCGAAGTGGCGTTGGTCTCGTAGGCCGGCTGGCGGATGCGGAAGGCACTGGCGGTAAAGGCGACCTGGCCCAGGTCGTACTTGGCCCCCACCTCAACCTGGCGGCTGGTGAACGGCGGGAAGATCTGGTCTTCGTTGACCGAGGTCGACGGTGCGATCTTGCCCTGGCTCAGGCCTTCCATGTAGTTGGCGTACAACGACAGCTGGTCGGTAACCTTGAGCAACACGCCGCCAGAGGGCGAGACTTTTTCTTCGTCGTAGGCGGTGTCGCCTTTGACGCCATCGCTCCAGTCATCCACTTGCACCCGCTGCCAACGTGCCCCCAGGGTCAGCAACAGGCGGTCATCGAAAAACCCGAGGGTGTCGGCCAAAGCCACGCCAGAGAAGCGGTTTTCCGTGTAGACCTCTGGATCAATGCGGGTGGGCGTACCAGGCGTCGGTGTCGCTACCGGGTTGTAGAGGTTACTGGGCGCCGAAGCATAGCGCGCGCCGCCGTTGGTGAAGTCCATGTAGAAGTAGGTAGCGGCCAGGTTCAGCTCGTGGCTGACGGGCCCGGTGTGGAACCAGTTGCGCACACCCGCCATGGCGGTGCGCACCGTTTCATCGCGGGTAAAGTCGCGCGGCTGCACGGTGAAATCACCGGCATCGCTGGTGATGGACACGTTGTGCCGCAGGAAGTCATGGTTGCTTTTGCGCGCGCCGACCGCGCCATAGGCCAGCAGCGACTCGCTTACGTCGTACTCGGCATGCAGTGCGCCAAAGGTGTCGTTGGTGCGCGCCTTGCTCCAGGCCTGGGCATAGTTGTGGCGTACATCGTTGGCGTCCGGCACTTTGGCGTTGGCACCGACCAGCACACGCTCTTGCGGCGCATCGGTGTCACGCTCAGTGTGGCCGAGGTCTGCCGACAAGCGCAGGCGCTCGCCACGAAAATCCAGGCCCAGCACCGCCATTTCGCGCTCGACGCGCTGGTGGTCCCATTCGGTATCGCCCGCCTGCTTCACACCGTTGAAGCGCACGCCAAACTGTTGGCCTTCGCCAAAGCGCCGGCCAACGTCCACTGCGCCGCCTGCCTGGCCAGCCGACGCATAGCTGCCGGTGAACTCGGTGATCGGCTTGTCGCCGGCCCGCTTGGGCTGCACATTGATGCCGCCGCCCACGCTGCCACGCGGTGAAATGCCGTTGATCAACTGGCTGGGGCCTTTGATGATATCGACCCGGTCGGCCATTTCCATGTCGATCGAGTAGGTCGGCAAGATGCCGTACAGGCCGTTGTACGCCACGTCACTGTTGAACAGGCTGAAGCCGCGAATGGTGAACTGCTCGAAACGCCCACCCGCCGGGTTGGTCGCACGCACCGAGGGGTCGGTGGCGATGAGCTCGCCCAAGGTGCGTGCTTGCTGGTTCTTCACCAGCTCGCTGGTGTAGCTGGTGATGCTGAACGGGGTTTCCATGAAATCGCGTGCGCCAAGCAGGCCCTGTGCACCTTGGCGCGCAACCTGCCCACCGGCATATGGCTGTGCTTCACCGCCTGCCGCCAGGCCGCCGACAATGCTGGTAGGGGCAATTTCCAGCGCGCCACCCGCCTGGGGTGCCGGTACCAGAGTGAACGCGCCCTCACCCACGGGCAGCAATTGCAGGCCGCTGCCACTCAGCAGCTGCAAGAACCCTTCTTCGACACTGTAGCGACCCGACAGGCCATTGCTCTGCCGGCCCTGGACCAGTGCCGGGTCCAGCGAAAGGCTGACGCCGGCCTGGTCGGCAAACCGGGTGAGTGCGGCGCCCAGGCTGGCGGCTGGCACCTGATAGGCACGCCGCGCCGCTTCATCGGCCCAGGCGGGTGCACACAACAACAGGCTCATGGCAAACAACGGACGCGCTGCGCGCACCAGTGGGCGCAGGCGGCAAGACATTACTGCAGGCATTGAACAAGGCTCCCCTTTGGTTTCTGCTACCGGTAATGACCGGCGAGTGAAAAAAAGGGGACAGCCTCATGCGCGATTTTCTCGCGCCGCCAGGCTCACCCAGTAACGCGTGCGCGTCTGCACCTGCAATGGCAGGCTGGCGGCCAGCAAGGCCAGCACCCGGTCGGTATCGTCCAGGCGGAAAGTGCCAGTCACCCGCAGGCGTTCCAGTTCCGGCGCCCAGCGCAGCACACCGTGGCGATACCTTCGCAGCTCATGCAACAGCTCGCCCAAGGGGCGGTCATCCAGCCGCAGCACGCCTTCGCGCCAACCCAACAACCATTCGTCCAGGGCTGTGACCGGCCCGACGTCTGCCACCTGCAAGCTGGCCTGCTGCCCGGCCTGCACCACCCGGGCCGGGCCACGCAGTGGCTGCAGGCTGGCCAGCCCCGTGACGACCGAAACCCGGCAGGCCTGATCGACCAGGCGCAAGCACACTTCGCCCGCATTGAAGCCGCCACCCCCAAGTGCAACCTGGCCGTAAGGCACCTGCACGGCCAGGCTCAGGTTATCGGGTACCCTGATCGCCACTTCACCGCGCAACAGCGTCAGCCGGCGCGCGCCAAGGTCGACGTCCACCGCACTGTCAGTGTTCAACTGCACAAAGGTGCCATCGCTCAGCAGCACCTGCCGGCGCTCCCCTACTGCGGTGCGCATGTCGGCCGTCCAGGCCTCCAGCGGCAATTCCCGGCTTGCCAGCCACGCGGCCGGTAGCAATGCTGCTACACCCAGGGCTTGCTTGAGGAGCGCGCGGCGGCCGGGGTCCGGGCGGTCCAGAGTGGCCAGGGCCAAAGCACCGGGTAATCCGGAAAAACGCTCGCGCAGCACTGAAGCCTTTTGCCAGGCGTCTTCGTGCAGCCTGTTGCTGGCCCGCCATTGCGCCAGGCGCAACAAATCCGTCTCGCTGACGTTGCCAGAATCCAGCAGCGCCAGCCAGCGGGCGGCAGCACGCACAGCTTCGCGGGTTTCGGGTGAGTGGGTAGTCATTGCAACTCGGCCAGCAGGCAATGTTCGTAGGCCTGCGCCATGTAACGTTTGACGGAGCGATCGCAAACGCCCAGGCGCTTGCCTATTTCGGCGTAACCCAGGCCTTCGAGCTGGCTCCAGAGAAAGGCCTTGCGCACCGGCGCCTTCAGGCCATCGAGCAGCTCATCCAGGGCTTGCAGGGTTTCCAGCAACACCCAGCGCTGCTCTGGCGAGGGCACGTGCTGCTCGGGCAGATGCGCCAGGGCATCAAGGTAGGCCTGCTCCAGGCTGCGCCGCTGGTAGAAGTTGCTCAACAGCCGCTTGCCCACGGTCAGCAAGTAGGCGCGTGGCTCACGAATGTCTGCCAATGGCTGGGCACTGGTCAATACCCGCAGGAAGGTATCCTGGCTGAGGTCGGCGGCATCCCAGGCATTGCCCAGGCGCCGGCGTAGCCAGGTTTCAAGCCAGCTGCGATGCTCCCGGTACAGGGCAGGCAGGCTAGGCTCCGGTGGCGGCGCGGCGTCGATCATGGGGATGGCCCTGCGGCGGCGTAAATAGGATTAATTCTAATTTACGTTGCGCCGCAGCACCAAGCGGTTTGTTACCGGTCAGGCAATCGCCGCATCCACCAGCACCTGCGCTTCCTGCACCAGGCGCTGCAGGTGCGCCTCGTCGATGAAGCTTTCGGCGTAGATCTTGTAGATGTCTTCGGTGCCCGACGGCCGCGCGGCGAACCAGCCATTGGCGGTCATCACCTTCAGCCCGCCAATCGCCTGGCCATTGCCCGGTGCGTGGCTGAGGATCTGCACGATCGGCTCACCCGCCAGTTCGGTCGATTTCACCTGTTCCGGCGCCAGCTTGCTCAACAACGCCTTCTGCCGCGCATCGGCCTTGGCCTCGACGCGGGTGGCGAACGGCTTGCCCAGCGCGTCAGTCAGGTCGGCATAGGCCTGGCTCGGGTTGCGCCCGGTGCGGGCGGTCATCTCGGCGGCCAGCAAGGCCGGGATCAACCCATCCTTGTCGGTCGCCCAGACCGAACCATCACGGCGCAGGAACGACGCACCGGCGCTCTCTTCGCCGCCAAAGCCAAGCGAGCCGTCGAACAACCCTTGGGCAAAGTACTTGAAGCCCACCGGCACTTCGTACAGCTCACGGCCCAGGCGCTGGGTGACGCGGTCGATCAGGCCGCTGGACACCACGGTCTTGCCCACCGCGGCGTCAGTGCGCCATTGCGGGCGGTGGCGGAACAGGTAGTCGATCGCGACGGCCAGGTAGTTGTTCGGCGCCAGCAGGCCGTCGGAGGTGACGATGCCGTGGCGGTCGTGGTCCGGGTCGCAGGCAAAAGCCACGTCGAAGCGCTCGCGCAGGCCGATCAGGCCTTGCATGGCATACGGCGAGGAAGGGTCCATGCGGATCTGGCCGTCCCAGTCGACAGTCATGAAGCGGAAGGTCGGGTCCACCTCGGTGTTCACCACTTCCAGGTCCAGCTTGTAGTGCTCGGCAATGGCCGACCAGTAGCGCACCCCTGCCCCGCCCAACGGGTCGACGCCCAGGCGCAGCTTGGCGCTGCGGATGACGTCGAAGTCGATCACGTTTTCCAGGTCCGCCACGTAGCTGCTCACGTAGTCGTGGCGGTGGGTGGTCGGCGCCTGCAGCGCCTGGGCATGGCCCATGCGCTTGACGCCCGCCAGGTTCGCTGCCAGCAACTCGTTGGCCTTGGCCTCGACCCATTTGGTCACGTCGCTGTCTGCAGGGCCGCCATTGGGCGGGTTGTACTTGAACCCACCGCTTTGCGGCGGGTTGTGCGATGGGGTGATGACGATGCCGTCGGCCAGGCCCTGCTTGCGGCCACGGTTATGGCAGAGGATGGCATGGGACACGGCCGGCGTGGGCGTGTATTCGTCGTCCTTGGACAGCATTACCTGCACGCCATTGGCAGCCAGCACTTCCAGGGCGCTGGCAGTGGCCGGTGCCGACAGCGCGTGGGTGTCGGCGCCGATGAACAGCGGGCCATCGATGCCCTTTTCCTGGCGGTACAGGCAGATGGCCTGGGTAATGGCCAGCACGTGGTATTCGTTGAAACTCAATTCAAGCGAAGTGCCCCGGTGCCCCGAGGTGCCGAAGGCCACCCGCTGGGCCGCCACGGCAGCGTCGGGGCGGCCGGTGTAGTAGGCGGTGAGCAGTCGGGGAATATCGACCAGCACGCTGGCCGGAGCCGGCTTGCCTGCCAAAGGACTGAGCGTCATGCAAAAACCTCGAGTTCAACGGATGTTGGTGTTTGAGCATGCAGTGTACTGAGAGTTGCAATGCCGTGCGATGGGCGACATCAAAGAAAACCGCAGGCAACGCGCCCACAAAGACCGTGTAAACCAGTACTCCGGCCGCAACCGTCTAGAGTAGTAGCCACACCCCCAGTAAATGAGGCCCCATGGCTTTCCACCGCCTGACCCGAACCCACCCCCGCCTGAGTTTCGCCGCCGCAGTCGGCCTTGTCGGCGCCTGGCTGATCCCCGCCGGTGACACCGTGCAGCACATCCTCGCCGGCTGGAACCTTGGCGTATGGCTGTACCTGCTGCTGGTGCTGTACCTCACCTGGGACGCCAGCCCGGAAAAGGTCCGCAAGGTTGCCCGCGTCGAAGACGAAAACGCAGGCATGGTCTTGTTCACCGTGTGCATCGCGGCCATCGCCAGCCTCGCTGCGGTCACCCTGCAACTGGTGTCCAGCAAAGGTCTGCAGGGCACGGCACTGGCCCTGCACTACCTCTACACCGGCCTGACCGTGGCCGGCTCCTGGCTGTTGATCGGCTGCATCTTCAGCCTGCATTACGCCCGCCTGTTCTATACCGGGCACAACCATGAACCACCGTTGCGTTTCGCCGACGGCGAGCGCAACCCGGACTATTGGGACTTTCACTACTTCTCGTTCACCATCAGCGTGGCCGTGCAAACCTCCGACGTAGGCGTTGCCGGCAGGCAACTGCGCCGGGTGGTGCTGGCACATTCGCTGGTGGGTTTCGTGTTCAATACGGCGATTTTGGGATTCACCATCAACATTGCTGCGGGGCTGCTTGGGTGACTGCGCCGCTCGTCCGAAAAACACTTCACCAACAAGCCGTGAGATCTACTTGATTGGACAGGCTAACCGGCGCGATCGTGCCAGGAAAACGTTTGCCTGGAAGCCGCCGTCACATCGGCATGGTGACCCGGATGTGACCGCTGTCATGGATTGGCACATTTGTCATGTTGGCAGCCGAGAATCGCTCGTGACAGCTGCTATCTTTACATTCCCGGCAGCCACCACGTGTGTGGCGGGGTGTTGACCATGTCCAGGCACGGACCAAGGAGGCAGGCATGAACAAGATGACGTTCCCCAACGCCTGCCAGGTGATGCGCTGGCATTTCCACCCATTGGGTTTCGAAGCCACCATGGATGCGCCGCGCAGCATGATCGCGCGGCTGTTCGACCGCGCCACCGGCGAAACCCTGATGGCCATCGCCGGCATCCCGTGTGCGGCAATCATGGCCGCAGCCGATGTAGAGCGCATCATTGAAGCCGTCGAAGCGGAAATGGACGCTTTCATCCCCGCCTTCACCTTGCGCAACGCTGTCTAGACCAAGGCGCTCTTCTCCTGGTGCAAGGCCTGCAACTTGCCCATGAATTGCTCGGCTGGTACCGGCTGCCCCAGCAGGTAACCTTGCAGCGAATCACAACCCAGACGGGTCAGGAAGTCTTGCTGCTTGTCGGTCTCCACCCCTTCGGCAACGATGCGCAGGCCCAGCGCCTGGCCCAATGCGACGATTGCCGAAACAATCGCTGCATCGTCACTGTCCTGCTCCAGGTCTCGCACGAAGCCACGGTCGATTTTCAGCTCATTGGCCGGCAGGCGCTTGAGGTACATCAGGCTGGAGTAGCCGGTGCCAAAATCATCGATGGACAGGTCCACGCCCATGTCGGACAGGCGTTGCAGCACGGTCAGGCTGGCATCGGCGTCGTGCATGGCAGTGGTTTCGGTAATTTCCAGGGTCAGGCAGTTGGCCGGCAGCCTGTTCTCCCTCAAGGCCCGGGCCACGCTTTCGACCAGCCCGGCATGGCAGAACTGGATGGCCGACAGGTTCACCGCCATGCGCCAGCCTTGGTGCCCCTGATCCAGCCAATGCCGCATCTGCCGGCAGGCTTCGTCAAGCACCCACTCACCGATCGGGATGATCAGGCCGGTCTTTTCCGCCAGACCGATGAAGCGGTCGGGCAGCAACAGGCCGTGCTGCGGGTGCTCCCAACGCAACAACGCCTCGGCACCGATCGGCAGGCAGGCCTGGGCGTCGAACTTGGGCTGGTAATGCAAGCGGAACTGGCGTTGCTCCAGAGCCTGGCGCAGGTCCTGCAGCAGTTGCAGTTGCTGGCGTGCGTTGCTGTTCATCGACACATCAAAGAAACTGTAGCCGTTCTTGCCAGCGCTTTTGGCGTGGTACATGGCGGCATCGGCATTGCGCAGCAGCTCGTGCTGGTCCTGGCCGTTGCCGGGATACAGGACAATGCCCAGGCTCGCCGACAGCTGCAAGTCATGCTCGGCCACGCGGAATGGCCGTGACACCAGGTTCACCTGCTTGACCGCCACGTCCATGGCATCGTCAGGCTCCTGCAGCTCTACCAGCAGCACGAATTCGTCGCCGCCGATACGCGCGAGGGTATCCTGGCTGTGCAGGTGGCCGCGCAGGCGGGACGCCACGGCCTTGAGCAGCAGGTCACCGATATGATGGCCAAAGGCATCGTTGACCGGCTTGAAGCCGTCCAGGTCGATGAACATCAGGGCAAAACAGCCACCCTGCTCCGCCACCTTGGCGATGGCCTGCTCGATGCGGTCGGCCAGCAGGGTACGGTTGGGCAGGTCGGTAAGGGTATCGTGCAGGGCCAGCTGGGTCAGTTCCTGGTTGGCCAGTGTCAGCGAACGGGCCAGCTCGGCAGTGCGCGCCTCCAGGCGGGCATCCAGCACCGAGGTCAACAAGGCCACCGCCAGTACCGCCAGGGTGGTGATCAGCACCAGATAGACCAGGCCGTCGCCCTGCAGCCCGCCGCCCAGAGCACCGCAGAAGCTGCCCTCGGGGAAATTCGCCGCCGCCATGCCGGTGTAGTGCATGCCAACGATGGCGATGCCCATCACCACCGCCGCCAGGCCACGGATCTGCCGCACATAGGGGGTGTGCCGGCGCAAACGGAAGGCGATCCACAACGCCGCTGCCGAGGCGCCCACGGCGATCAGCAGCGAGGCCCCGAACAGCGCCGGGTCGTAGTCGATGCCCGGCAACATGCGCAGCGCAGCCATGCCGGTGTAGTGCATGCAGGCAATGCCAGCGCCCATGATCAGCGCGCCAAAACCCAGTTGCAGGCACGGCAAGCTCGGCTGGCTCACCAGCCACAGGGCAAAACCCGAGGACAGGACGGCGATCAGCAGCGAGAACGCGGTAAGGGCCAGGTCATAGCCCAGGTCGATGGGCAGGCTGAACGCGAGCATGCCGATGAAGTGCATCGACCACACGCCGATGCCCATGGCCAGCGCGCCGCCTCCCATCCACAAATACGACGCCCGCCCCTTGGCCGTGGCAATACGGCCGGTCAGGTCAAGGGCGGTATAGGACGCCAGAATCGCCACGCACAGCGAAATCAACACCAGCGAAGAGGAGTAGCTACCGGTCAGCATTGGGAATTCCAGCGACGGGACAGGGGGCCCGGCAAAAGCTGACGATTGTACTCAAGCTTAGGCGAAACGCACGGGGTTTTTGCGAATGGGAATGGATCCAATGCGAGCCCTAAGCAGATCTGCGGCGTACTTTGTGGGAGCGGCCTTGTGTCGCGAAAGGGCTGCGAAGCAGCCCCGGCAATATTGATGTTTGTGCTGATAATCTGGGGCCGCTTCGCGACACGAGGCCGCTCCCACAAAAGCGTGCGTTCACTTCAGTCCTGCTCGGCAAACGCCTGCTCTGCATCCCAGCCGCCGCCCAGCGCGGCCACCAGTTGCACACTGGCCACCAGGCGCCCTTGCAGCAGGTTCAACACGCTGCGCTCGTTGCTCAGCGCCGTGGTCTGTACGTTAACGACATCCAGGTAGCCAATCAGCCCCGCGCGGTACTGGTTCTCGGTCAGGCGCAGCGACTCGCGGGCAGCGTCCAGCGCCTCCTGGCGAACCACGGCTTCATCGCCATACACCTTCAACTGCACCAACAGATTTTCCACTTCCTTGAAGCCATCCAGCACGGTCTGGCGATACTGCGCCACGGTCTGGTCATACACCGCCACCGTACGGTCCACCTCGGCGCTGCGCTTGCCGGCGTCGAACAGGGTCAGCGCCAGCTGCGGGCCTACCGACCAGTAGCGGTTGGGCAGTTCGATCCAGTTGCTGAAGCTGCTGCTGGAATAACCACCACTCATGCTCAGGCTGAGGTCGGGGAAGTACGCTGCCCGCGACACACCGATATTGGCGTTGGCCGCCATCACGTTGCGTTCGGCAGCAGCGATGTCCGGCCGACGCTCCAGCAGCTGCGACGGCAGCGAAACCGGAATTTGCGGCAATGCCGGAATGGCCTTGCTGTCAGCCAGGGCAAAATCGGCCGGGGTCTTGCCCAGCAGCACGGCGATGGCGTTCTCGAACTGCGCACGCTGCCAGATCAGGTCGATCAAATCAGCCTGGGTGCTCTTCAGCTGGGTACGCGCCTGGGCGACGGCATCCGGGCCAGAGACACCAGCGCGGTACTGGTTCTCGGTCATCCGCAACGAGCGCTCATAGGCCGCCACGGTGGCTTCCAGCAAACGCTTCTGCTCATCGATGACCCGCAATTGCAGGTAGTTCTGCACAAGCTCCGATTGCTGGCTCAAGCGGATCGAAGCGAGATCGGCGAGGCTGGCTTCGGCACTGGCCTCGTTGGCATTCATGGTTTCGCGCAACTTGCCCCACAGGTCGATTTCCCAGCTGACACCGAGCTGGGCGTTGTAGGTATTGCGGATGCCGCTGCTGTTGTTGGACAAGCTGGAACTGGAGCTGCCGGTACCCTGCGCCGAGCGGTTCTTGCTGGCACTCAGGTCCAGGCTGGGGAACAGCGCCGCACGGCTGCTGCGCACCAGCGCCTGGGCCTGGCGGTACTGCGCTTCTGATTGCGCCACGGTCTGGTTGCTGCGGTTAAGCTCCTCGACCAACGCATTCAGCCCGGTATCGCCGTAGATTTCCCACCAGGCGCCGCGGGCGATGGCATCGGATGGCGTGGCCTGGCTCCAGCCTTCGGCGTGTTTGAACTGCGCCGCCGGGCTGTTCAGCTCTGGGCGGTGGTAGTCCGGGCTCAGGGTACAGGCACTGAGCAAGGCCACGCACAACCCGGCGCCGAGCAGGCGCGAGCCACGCCCACGGGTCAGCGCTTGCAGCGCACGGTGAAGTGGGGTCTGGGCAAAAGTCATAGCGGGGTTTCCAGGGCGGCGTCGGTGCGCACGCCGCGCCAACGGTTGAAACGGTGGCGCAGGCGGTCCAGGTACAGGTAGACAACCGGCGTCGTGTAAAGGGTGAGGACCTGGCTGAACACCAGGCCACCGATGATGGTCAGGCCCAGCGGCTGGCGCATTTCCGCGCCCTCGGCATGGCTCAGCAGCAGCGGCAAGGCGCCAAGGATGGCGGCCAGGGTGGTCATCAGGATCGGTCGCAGGCGCAGCAGGCAGGCACGGCGGATCGACTCTTCCGGCGACATGCCCTGATGGCGCTCCAGCTGCAAGGCCAGGTCGATCATCAAAATGGCGTTCTTCTTCACCACACCGATCAGCAGGAACAACCCCAACAGCGAGATCAAGCTGAATTCGCCACCGGTGACGTACAACGTCAGCAAGGCACCAACGCCTGCCGAAGGCAGTGTCGAGAGAATGGTCAGCGGGTGGATGTAGCTTTCATAAAGAATGCCCAGCACCAGATACACCAGCAGCAGTGCGCCAAGGATCATGAATGGCTGGCCCTGCTGGGTCTTGGCGAAGGCATCGGCCGTACCACCCAGCTTGGCAATTACCTCTTCGGGCAAGCCCAGTTTGGCCACCGCGCGTTCCAGCGCCGCCATGGCCTGGTCGGGGCTGTAGCCTTCGGCGACGTCGAAGGCGATGTCTTCCGAGGCGAACTGGCCTTCGTGGCTGACCCGGTCGTTGGCCAGGCTGTTCTCGTAGCGGGCGATGGTCGACAGCGGCACGCGAGCGCCGTCGGCGGTAATCACTTGCACCTGCTCCAGCGTGCTCGGGTCCCAGGCGTATTTGGGGTTGATCTCCAGCACCACCTGGTACTGGTTGAGGCTGTCGTAGATGGTGGAGATCTGACGCTGGCTGTAGGCGTTGTTAAGGACCGTGGTCACCATGTCCATGTCGATGCCCAGGCGCTTGGCTTGGTCACGGTCGACCACCAGCGTCACCTGCTGGGTACCGGAGCCGTCACGGGCGTCGATGGCGGTCAGCTCCGGCAGTGCACGCAGCGCCGCAACCACCTTGGGGAACCACTGGCGCAATGCCGCCAGGTCGCCGCTCTGCAGGGTATACAGGTACTGCGACGAGCTCTGGTCACGCCCGCCGCCACCCAGTTGCAGGTCCTGGTCGGCCATCAGGAACAGCCGACCTCCGGGCACTTTGGGCATTTCCTTGCGCAGGCGCTCGATCACCTTCTGCGCATCGATCTTGCGCTCGCTGATCGGCTTCAGGCGCACCAGCACCATGGCATTGTTGGTGCCGCTGTTGCCACCGATGAAACCGGCAACGCTCTGCACTGCCGGGTCGGCCAGCAAGGCGCGCCGGTAGATCTCCATTTTCGGCTGCATCACGCTGAACGACAGGCCGTCATCACCGCGGATAAATCCCATCAGCTGGCCAGTGTCCTGCTGCGGCATCAGCGTCTTGGGCACCACCACATACAGGGCGATGTTGATAGCAATGGTCGCCAGCAGGCTGAGCAGGGTCAGGCCCTTGTGGCGCAAGACCCAGCCCAGGCTGCGGTCATAGGCGTTGACCATGCGCTGGTGCACCTTGTCGCTCCAGCGCTGCACGCGAGTCGGCTCGGCCTGGTGCGGCTTGAGCCAGCGCGCGCACAGCATCGGCGTGAGGGTCAGCGATACCACCAGCGACACGATGATCGCCGCCGCCAGTGTGATCGAGAACTCCTGGAACAGGTTGCGCACGATGCCGCCCATGAACAGGATGGAGATGAATACCGCCACCAGCGACACGTTCATCGACAGCAAGGTGAAGCCCACTTCCTTGGCCCCCAGGAAGGCCGCCTTCATCGGCGGCTGGCCGTCCTCGATGTGCCGCGAGATGTTCTCCAGCACCACGATGGCGTCGTCCACCACCAGGCCAGTGGCAAGGATCAAGGCCATCAGCGACAGGTTGTTGAGCGAGAAGCCGCACAGGTACATGACCGCGAAAGTCCCCACCAGCGACACTGGCACTGCCAGGCTGGGGATGAGTGAGGCGCGCAGGCTGCCGAGGAACAGGTACACCACCAGGATCACCAGCACCACAGCGATCAGCAGGGTGTGTTCGGCCTCCTTCAGGGTGGCCTTGATCACCGGCGAGCGGTCCATTGCCACGTTCAGTTGCACATTGGCTGGCAGCAACGACTGCAGCGCAGGCAACTGCGCCTTGATCTGGTCGACCGTTTCGATGATGTTGGCACCGGTCTGGCGGTTGACCACCAGCAGCACCGCGCTCTGGTCATTGAAGAAACCGCTGTTGTAGCGGTTTTCCACACCATCGGTAATGGTGGCCACGTCGGACAGGCGCAGGATGGTGCCGTTCTGCTGCCGGATCACCACCGGCTCGTAATCCTTGGCGCTTTCCAGCTGGTCGTTGGCCCTCACCTGCCAGTTACGCTCGGCATCCTCGACAAAGCCCATGGGCCGGCGCTGGTTGGCGTTGGACACGGCAGTACGCACATCGTCCAGCGACACGCCGTACTGGTTGAGCAATTGCGGCTCGACGGCAATGCGCACCGCCGGCAGCGAACTGCCGCCGATCTGCACCTCCCCTACCCCCGATACCTGGGCCAAGCTCTGCGACAGGATAGTGTCGGCCAGGTCGTACAGCTGGCCTTTCTGCAGCACGTCCGACGTCAGCGACAGCACCATGATCGGTGCTTGCGACGGGTTGATCTTCTTGTAGGTGGGCATGCTGCGCATGCCGCTGGGCAGCAGGTTACGGGTGGCGTTGATCGCTGCCTGCACCTCGCGCGCCGCGCCGTCGATGTCGCGGCCCATCTCGAAGCCGATGATGACGCGCGTGGAGCCCTGGTTGGAGCTGCTGGTCAATGTGGTCACGCCGGCGATGCTGCCCAGCTTGCGCTCCAGTGGCGTGGCCACGGTGGAGGCCATGACCTCCGGGCTGGCGCCGGACAAGTTGGCCGACACCACGATGACGGGGAAGTCCATCTGCGGCAGCGGTGACACAGGCAAGAGGCCGAAGCTGACCCCGCCCAGCAGCATGATCGCCAGGCTCAGCAGCATAGTCGCTACAGGGCGACGGATGAAAGGACCAGACAGGTTCATGCCTCGGCCTGCTTCACGTCAGTGGCCGGGCGCCAGCGGCGGGCCAAGCGGTCGAAGTACAGGTAGATGACCGGCGTGGTGAACAGCGTCAGCACCTGGCTGACCAGCAACCCGCCGACCATCACCAGGCCCAGCGGCTGGCGCAGCTCGGCCCCGGAACCGGTGGCGAGCATCAGCGGCACGGCACCAAACAGCGCGGCCAGGGTGGTCATCAGGATCGGTCGGAAGCGCAGCAGCGCCGCCTGGTAAATCGCATCGCGCGGGCTCATGCCCTGATGGCGCTCGGCCTCAAGGGCAAAGTCGATCATCATGATCGCGTTCTTCTTGACGATGCCGATCAGCAGGATGATGCCGATGATGGCGATCATGCCCAGGTCGTTGCCGCTGATGAGCAAGGCCAGCAAGGCCCCCACCGCCGCCGACGGCAGGGTCGAGAGGATGGTCACCGGGTGGATGTAGCTTTCGTACAGCACGCCCAGCACGATGTACATGGTCACCACCGCCGCCAGAATCAACAGCAAGGTGCTCGACAGTGACGCCTGGAAAGCCTCCGCCGCGCCCTGGAAGCGGGTTTGTACCCCCAGCGGCATGCCGATGTCTTTCTGCACCTGCTCGATCACCTGCACCGCCTCGCCCAGCGATGCACCGTGGCCAAGGTTGAACGACAGGGTCACCGCCGGGAACTGGCCGATGTGGGAAATGGCCAGTTGGGCCTGGCGCTGCTCGATGCGCGCCAGTGCCGACAGCCTTACCTGGCCGCCATCGGCGGCCTTGACGTGGATCGACTCCAGCGCCTGTGGGCCGATGACTGCCGCGTCTTTCGACTGCAACACCACGCGGTACTGGCTGGCCTGGGTGTAGATGGTCGAGATCTGCCGCTGGCCGAAGGCGTCGTACAGGGCGTTGGTGATCTGCGCCACGTTGATGCCCAGGCGGCTGGCCATGTCACGGTCGATCACCAGGTACACCTGCAGGCCCTTGTCCTGCAGGTCACTGGCCACGTCGGCCAGTTCCGCGCGCTGCTGCAGCGCCTGCACCAGCTTGCCGCTCCACTGCGACAGCAGGTCGGCGTCCGGCGATGACAGGCTGAACTGGTACTGGGTACGGCTGACCCGGTCTTCGATGCTCAGGTCCTGCACCGGTTGCATGAACAGGCGGATGCCCACCAGCCGGTCAAGTTGCGGCTGCAAGCGGCTGATCACTTCAGTGGCGGTGACATCGCGTTCGCCGTGTGGCTTGAGGTTGATCAGCAGGCGGCCGCTGTTGAGCGTGGCGTTGTCGCCATCGACGCCAATGTAGGATGACAGGCTCTGCACGGCAGGGTCCTGCAGGATCACCTTGCTCAGGGCCTGCTGGCGCTCGCTCATGGCGGCGAACGAAGTGGACTGCGGTGCTTCGGAAATGCCCTGGATCACCCCTGTGTCCTGCACCGGGAAGAAGCCCTTGGGTACCACCATGTACAGGAAGACGGTCAGTACCAGGCTGGCCACGGCTACCAGCAGGGTCAGCGGCTGGTGCTTGAGTACCCACTGCAGGGCGTTGCCGTAATGTTTGATCAGCCAGTCGATCCAGGCGCCGCTGGCGCGGTAGAAGCGGCCTTGTTCTTCTTCCTTGGGCTCGCGCTTGAGCAGGCGCGCGCACATCATCGGCGTCAGGGTCAGCGACACCACCAGGGAAATCAGGATGGCCACCGCCAGGGTGATGGCGAACTCGCGGAACAGGCGGCCGACCACGTCAGCCATGAACAGCAGCGGGATCAGTACTGCAATCAGCGAGAAGGTTAGCGAAATCAGGGTGAAGCCGATCTGCCGGGCGCCCTTGAGCGCCGCCTGCATGGGCGTCTCGCCCTCTTCGATGTGCCGGGAGATGTTCTCCAGCATGACGATGGCGTCGTCGACCACAAACCCGGTGGCAATGGTCAGGGCCATCAGCGTCAGGTTGTTCACCGAGAACCCCGCCAGGTACATCACGCCGAAGGTGCCGATCAGCGACAGTGGCACGGCAATCGACGGAATGAGGGTGGCGCTGAAACGGCGCAGGAATACGAAGGTGACCATTACCACCAGGACGATGGCGATCAGCAGTTCATGCTGTACGTCCTTGACTGCGGCGCGAATGGTCTGGGTGCGGTCGGTCAGCACCGACACATCGAGGCCCGCCGGCAGGTTGTCGGTGATCGACGGCAACAGTTCCTTGATGCGGTCGACCACTTCGATGACGTTGGCGCCTGGCTGGCGCTGGATGTTCAGCAGCACCGCGTGGTTTTCGTTGGCCCAGGCGGCCAGGCGCTCGTTTTCTGCACCATCGACGATTTCGGCCACGTCTTTCAGACGCAACGGCGCATCGTTGGTGTAGGCCAGGATCAGGTTGGCGTATTCCTCGGGGGAACGCAGCTGGTCATTGGCATCGAGCATCGACACCCGGGTGGGGCCATCGAAATTGCCCTTGGGCTGGTTCACGTTCGAGGCACCGATCAGCGTACGCACGTCATCCAGGTTCAGGCCATTGGCCGCCAGGGCGTCGACGTTGACCTTGATGCGTACCGCCTGGCGCTGGCCGCCGGCAATGCTGACCATGCCCACGCCGCTGATCTGCGCGAGCTTTTGCGCCACACGCGTATCGACCAGGTCGTTGAGCTTGGGCAGCGGCATGGTCTTGCTGGAAATGGCCAGGGTCAGCACCGGGGTGTCGGCCGGATTGACCTTGTTGTACACCGGCGGTGCCGGCAGGTCGCTGGGCAGCAAGTTACTGGCGGCGTTGATCGCGGCCTGCACCTGTTGCTCGGCAACGTCCATGTTCATGTCGAGGTTGAAACGCAGGGTCAGCACCGACGCCCCGCCGGAGCTGGTCGAGGCCATCTGGCTCAGGCCCGGCATCTGGCCGAACTGGCGCTCGAGCGGAGCGGTGACCGCGCTGGTCATCACCTGCGGGCTGGCACCGGGGTACAGCGTCATGACGCGGATGGTCGGGTAATCCACCTGCGGTAAAGCGGAAACCGGCAGCAGCTTGTAGGCGATCAGGCCGGCCAGGACGATGGCCAGCATGCTCAGCGTGGTGGCGACCGGCCGCAGGATGAACAGACGCGAGAGGTTCATGCGCCCGCCTTGCCTGCTGCGTTGCCAGGCTGCGCTTCACCTGTGTGCGCCGAACCTTTGGCTTCCTGGCCTTGCAGGTGCTGGCCTGGGGTGGTCGGTACTTGCGAGCTGTCTTCGACCACTTCCACCTTGGTGCCTTCGCGCAGGCGGTCGGTGCCTTCCAGCACCAGGCGGTCACCCGCCTTCAGGCCTTCGAGGATGACGCTGTTCTCGCCATCGCTGGCGCCGACCTTGAGCTTGCGCACGTTCACCGTATTTTCAGCGTTTACCACATAGGCAAAGGTACCGTCGTTACCAAACTGGATGGCCGCTGCCGGGGCCATGATCACCTGCTTGAGGGTATCGGCCAGCAGGCGCACGTTGACGAACTGGTTGGGGAACAGGGCGAGGTCCTTGTTCTCGAAGCGGCCCTTGAACTTGAGCGTACCGGTCGTAATGTCGATCTGGTTGTCGATGCTACCCAGCACGCCTGTGGACTGCAGCTTGCTGTCACTGCGGTCCCAGGCCTCGACCGGCAGGCTGGCGCCGCTGCGGTAGCGTTCCAGCACGGTGCTCAGCTCGGTTTCCGGCAGGGTGAAGGCGACGTTGATCGGCTCGGTCTGGGTAATCACCACCAGTGCCGTGGTGTCGTTGGCCGCAACGAGGTTGCCCAGGTCCAGCTGACGCAGGCCCACGCGGCCGTTGATCGGCGCACGGATCTGGGTGAAGTCGAGGTTCAGCCGGGCGTCGTTGACCTGTGCCTGGTTGGTCTTGACCAGCCCCTGGAACTGCGCCACCTGCGCTTCGGCGGTGTCGAGGGTTTGCTTGGCGATACTGTCTTCGGCGTACAGGCCTTTATAGCGGGCTACATCCACCTGGGCGTTCTTAAGCTGCGCCTGGTTTTGCGCCAGCGTACCTTCGGCCTGCTGCAGGGCGATGCGGTACGAGCGCGGGTCGATTTCGGCGAGCAGGTCGCCGGCCTTGACCTGCTGGCCTTCCTTGAAGTGGATCTTCACCAGTTCGCCAGCCACACGGCTGCGCACATTGACCGTGTTGGTGGCAGTGACTGTGCCCAGGGCTTTGTAATACAGGGGGAAGTCACCCACGCGTACCGGTTCGACGCGCACCGGCACCGCTTCGCTGGAGCCGCCGAAGCCCGGGCGGCCGCCCATCATGCCCATGCCCTTGCCACCGCGCCCGCCGCCGCCGGCTTCTTTATGCGCAGGCGTTGCTGCAGGCCACAGCCACCAGGCCAGGGCAGCCACCAGCAGCAGGATCAGCAGGCCGACGAGCCAGCGACGGGGGGAACGGGAATTGGACACTTGCATGGGTTGAACGAACCTTGTTCGGAATGGCGGCTTGGGGAGGGTGAACGATAAGCAATGGCATCGTTTTAGCAAAGGGCCTTTACCAGAGGTTTACCTTTGGCTGACGTTGCCAAGACGCTGAACTTTAAATGAAAACGGCCCGGAAAGCGTTCCGGGCCGTTTCAGGGTGTTGCTTGGAGTAGTGGCGGGCTGAAAGGTTTCGGTTGCCTGGGCGGGCCCTTTCGCGGGTGAACCCGCTCCCACAGGTACCGCACAGATGTCAAAAGCTGTGCTTTACCTGTGGGAGCGGGTTCACCCGCGAAGAGGCTACCACAGGACTCAGCCGCCCTGCCCCGCAACCCTTACTTCAGTACTGCCAGCGCTGCATCGTAGTTCGGCTCGTCAGCAATTTCGCCAACCAGTTCGCTGTGCAGCACTTTGTCGTTTTCATCCAGCACCACCACGGCACGGGCAGCCAGGCCGGCCAGCGGGCCGTCGGCGATGGCAACGCCGTAGTTTTCGAGGAACTCGCGGCCACGCAGGGTCGACAGGTTCTTCACGTTTTCCAGGCCTTCGGCACCGCAGAAGCGTGCTTGGGCAAACGGCAGGTCGGCGGAGATGCACAGCACCACGGTGTTGGCCACATCGTTGGCCTGGGCGTTGAACTTGCGCACGGAGGTGGCGCAGGTTGGGGTGTCAACGCTCGGGAAGATGTTCAGCACCTTGCGCTTGCCGGCGTAGTCCTTCAGCGACTTGTCAGCCAGGCCTTCACCGACCAGGGAGAATGCCGGAGCCTGGGCGCCGATTTTCGGCAGTTCGCCGTTGACCTGAACCGGGCCGCCTTTGAGAGTCACTTGAGCCATGACGAAATCCTTATGCTGGGTTTGAAAAGGACACTGAGTTAAGCATGAAGGCGGCCGGGTGCCTATGGGGGCAGGTGAAATTGTTCTATTGCCGGACAATTTTTGTGGACAAAAAAATGCCCAGGTTGCGACAAGCGACCCGGGCATTCTTTAGCCAGCGAATCAGCCCAGCAGGCCGTACACCACCGAGGTCAACGCAACCAGGCCGACCACTACAACGAACACGTTGGAGGCTGCACCGCTGTACTTGCGCATCGACGGTACACGGTGGATGGCGTACATCGGCATCAGGAACAACAGCACCGCAAGGATCGGGCCGCCGAGCGATTCGATCATGCCGAGGATGCTCGGGTTGAGGGTGGCAACGATCCAGCACACCACCAGCATCAACGCGGCTACCACGCGGTCCAGGGTTTTGGCACCCGGGCGTGCACCGGTCTTGGCGATAATACCCTTGAGGCCTTCACTGGCACCGATGTAATGGCCCAGGAACGACTTGGCGATGGCCACGAAGGCGATCAGCGGCGCAGCGAACTCGATGGTCGGGTTGCTGAAGTGGTTGGCCAGGTACGACAGGATCGACAGGTTCTGTGCCTTGGCTTCGGCCAGTTGGGCGCTGCTCAGGGTGAGCACGCAGCTGAACACGAAGAACAGCACCATCACCACCATCAGCAGGTGGGCACGGCGCAGGATCTGGCCGCTACGCTCGTCGGCATGCTCGCCGTAGCGGCGTTTCTGGTCGACGGCGAAGGCCGAAATGATCGGCGAGTGGTTGAACGAGAACACCATTACCGGAATGGCCAGCCACAGGGTGTGCAGGAAGGCCGAGGCCGGCGGCACCTGGGTGGCGCTGTCGAGGATGCCACCGGTCCAATGCGGCACCAGGTACAGGCCCAGCAGGGCCAGGGCGACGATGAACGGGTACACCAGCAGGCTCATGACCTTGACAGTGGCCTGCTCGCCGCAGCGCACGATGGCCAGCAGGCCGAGGATCAGTACGAACGACAGGATCACACGCGGCGGCGGCTGCATGTGCAACTGGTGCTCCATGAAGCTGGACACGGTGTTGGTCAGTGCCACGCTATAGATAAGCAGGATGGGGAAGATCGCGAAGAAGTAGAGCACGGTGATCGCGGCACCGGCGTTACTGCCGAAGTGCTCTTTGACCACTTCGGTGATGTCGCCACCATTGCGCCCGGAGAGCACGAAGCGGGTCAACCCGCGGTGGGCGAAGTAGGTCATTGGGAAGGCCAGTACAGCCAGGATCAGCAGCGGCCAGAAACCGCCAAGCCCGGCGTTGATCGGCAGGAACAGGGTTCCGGCGCCAATGGCCGTGCCGAACAGGCCCAGCATCCAGGTGGTGTCGTGACGCGCCCAGCTGCCGAGAGTGGCGGGGGTCGATTCTACAAAGCGTTGTTCAACGCTTGGGGCCTGCTCATTCATTCCGGGTGAAGCTCCACTCGCAAGACTGTAACAGGCTGAGAATGGCGAAACAGTGCCTTCGCCCAACTCAACCGGAAAAGAGGGGCGCGATTGTGCACGGAAAGGTTGCACTTGCGAAGCCCTTTTCCGAGGGGCGGTTGCACTTGTCATGACAAGGGTGGCACCAGCGGCCCAAGTTGGCACGGTCGCGCTCAAGTAGCAGCAGTGTTGCAGCGGCACCACACATGGGTGGTCACACATCTTGTCCAGCAAATCTACTCAGGTTGCTTCAGAAGGCCGCCTAGCCGAATAGCCTCCGCATCGCGATTTTTTTTCATTTCCGCCATCCAGTAATCTATTTTCGCCATGTTCGCTGTGTGGGCACGCTGGTACTCTGCAAGGCTTCCGATCGTGTCCCGGGAAGTGGTGTAACTCATCATGGTTCTGACCGCTGAGTTCGCCGTTTAGTTGATCACGGCCGACAGCTTGGCCTGTGGATTATCGCTGACTGCCTCAAAGGCC
>NZ_JBBMRJ010000029.1:0-82531 GCF_037993085.1 Pseudomonas sp. YNh
GGCACCAGCGGTTCGATCACCGTGACTGCTCCGGACAACGTTTACGTTGGCAGCAACCCAGCGGTGGTCAACTCCATCGCGACCGTTGCGGGCGCTGACCTCGGCAAGTTCGAGCAACTGACCCTCGACAAGACCCCGGTCAGCACTCAGGTCACTGACGAGCCAGGCACCCCGGGCAACCCAGGCGGCAACAACGAAGGCGACCTGGTCAAGGTCACCATCACCGCCGACCAGACCTCGGTGGCCGAGAACGTCAAACCGACCTTCACCGTGCACATCAACCAGCCACTGGAGCATGACCTGGTCGTGACCCTGAGCAACAATGCCCAGGTCACCATCAAGGCCGGCGACACCAGCGCGCCGTACGAGCACGCTGCACAAGGTGATGACGTTTACAACGACGCCGGTGAAATCAGCGTTGGCATCAAGTCCGCTGTGGACGTTGATGGTCGTACCTTCGAAAACCTGGAGCTCGGCGGCGCTGCGAAAGTGGATGTCACCGACACCACCGACGAAGTCGTGGCGAAGCTGACCGCGACCCCTTCGGTGACCGAAGGCGGCGAGATCACCTACACCATCACCCTGACCAACAAAGACGGCCTGCCGATCAATAACCACGGCGCCCTGACCTTCACGCTGAGCGACGGTAAAACCGTCATCACCGTGCCGGCCAACGGCACCAGCGGTTCGATCACCGTGACTGCTCCGGACAACGTTTACGTTGGCAGCAACCCAGCGGTGGTCAACTCCATCGCGACCGTTGCGGGCGCTGACCTCGGCAAGTTCGAGCAACTGACCCTCGACAAGACCCCGGTCAGCACTCAGGTCACTGACGAGCCAGGTACTCCGGGCAACCCAGGTACCCCAGGCGGCAACAACGAAGGCGACCTGGTCAAGGTCACCATCACCGCCGACCAGACTTCGGTGGCCGAGAACGTCAAACCGACCTTCACCGTGCACATCAACCAGCCACTGGACCACGACCTGGTCGTGACCCTGAGCAACAATGCCCAGGTCACCATCAAGGCCGGCGACACCAGCGCGCCGTACGAGCACGCTGCACAAGGTGATGACGTTTACAACGACGCCGGTGAAATCAGCGTTGGCATCAAGTCCGCTGTGGACGTTGATGGTCGTACCTTCGAAAACCTGGAGCTCGGCGGCGCTGCGAAAGTGGATGTCACCGACACCACCGACGAAGTCGTGGCGAAGCTGACCGCGACCCCTTCGGTGACCGAAGGCGGCGAGATCACCTACACCATCACCCTGACCAACAAAGACGGCCTGCCGATCAATAACCACGGCGCCCTGACCTTCACGCTGAGCGACGGCAAAACCGTCATCACCGTACCGGCCAATGGCACCAGCGGTTCGATTACTGTCACTGCCCCGGACAACGTCTACGTTGGCAGCAACACCCCGGTAGTGCAGTCGATCGCGACTGTTGCTGGCGCGGATGTCGGCAAGTTCGAGCAGCTGACCCTGGACAAGACTCCGGTGAGCACCACTGTCACCGACGAACCAGGTTCGGGCACTCCGGGCACCGGCAACCAGGGCGACCTGGTGCAGGTCACCATCACCGCCGACCAGACTTCGGTCGCCGAGAACGTCAAACCGACCTTCACCGTGCACATCAACCAGCCGCTGGACCACGACCTGGTCGTGACTCTGAGCAACAATGCCCAGGTCACCATCAAGGCCGGTGACACCAGCGCGCCGTACACCCACGATGCGCAGGGCGACGACGTCTACAACGACGCCGGTGAGATCAGCGTTGGCATCAAGTCCGCTGTGGACGTTGATGGTCGTACCTTCGAAAACCTGGAGCTCGGCGGCGCTGCGAAAGTGGATGTCACCGACACCACCGACGAAGTCGTGGCGAAGCTGACCGCGACCCCTTCGGTGACCGAAGGCGGCGAGATCACCTACACCATCACCCTGACCAACAAAGACGGCCTGCCGATCAATAACCACGGCGCCCTGACCTTCACGCTGAGCGACGGTAAAACCGTCATCACCGTGCCGGCCAACGGCACCAGCGGTTCGGTCACCGTGACTGCCCCGGACAACGTTTACGTTGGCAGCAACCCAGCGGTGGTCAACTCGATTGCGACCGTTGCAGGGGCTGATGTTGGCAAGTTCGAACAACTGACTCTGGACAAGACCCCGGTCAGCACTCAGGTCACTGACGAGCCAGGTACTCCGGGCAACCCAGGTACCCCAGGCGGCAACAACGAGGGCGATCTGGTCAAGGTCACCATCACGGCCGACCAGACTTCGGTGGCGGAAAACGTCAAACCGACGTTCACCGTGCACATCAACACCGCCCTGGCCAACGACCTGGTCGTGACCTTGAGCAACAACGCTCAAGTCACCATCAAGGCCGGCCAGACCAGCGCGCCATACGAGCACGCGGCACAAGGCGACGACGTCTACAAAGACGCCGGCGAAATCAGCCTGGGTATCAAGTCGGCAGCCGACATCGGCGGCCGTACCTTCGAGAACCTGCAGCTGGGCGACGCGGCGAAGGTCAATGTCACCGACACCAACGACGAAGTCATCGCGAAACTGACTGCGACCTCGTCGGTCACTGAAGGTGGCGTGATCACCTACACCGTGACGCTGACCAACAAAGACGGCCTGCCAATCGACAAGCACGGTGCGCTGACCTTTACCCTGGACGATGGCAAAACCACCATCACCATCCCGGCTAACGGTACAACCGGCACTGCCACTGTCACGGCTCCGGACAACGTCTACACCGGCACCAACGCTCCGGTCGTGAAGGCTATCCAGTCGGTCACCGGCGCGGATGTCGGCAAGTTCGAGCAACTGACCTTGGACAAGACCCCGGTCAGCACCGCCGTCACCGACGAGCCAGGTTCGGGCACTCCGGGTACTGGCAACCAGGGCGACCTGGTGCTGGTGACCATCACCGCCGACCAGACCTCGGTAGCCGAGAACGTCAAACCGACGTTCACCGTGCACATCAACACCGCCCTGGCCAACGACCTGGTCGTGACCTTGAGCAACAACGCTCAAGTCACCATCAAGGCCGGCCAGACCAGCGCGCCATACGAGCACGCGGCACAAGGCGACGACGTCTACAAAGACGCCGGCGAAATCAGCCTGGGTATCAAGTCGGCAGCCGACATCGGCGGCCGTACCTTCGAGAACCTGCAGCTGGGCGACGCGGCGAAGGTCAATGTCACCGACACCAACGACGAAGTCATCGCGAAACTGACTGCGACCTCGTCGGTCACCGAAGGTGGCGTGATCACCTACACCGTGACGCTGACCAACAAAGATGGCCTGCCGATCAACAACCACTCGGCGCTGACCTTCACCCTGAACGATGGCAAGACCACCATCACCGTGCCGGCCAACGGCACCGTGGGTACTGCCACTGTGACTGCCCCGGACAACGTCTACGTTGGTGCAAACGACCCTGTGATCAAGTCGATCGCTTCGGTCAGCGGCACTGATGTCGGCAAGTTCGAGCAACTGACCCTGGACAAGACCTCGGTCAGCACCACCGTGACCGACGAGCCAGGCTCGGGTACCCCGGGCACCGGCAACCAAGGTGACGTCACCACGGTCGGCATCACCGGCACCGGTTCGCTGACCGAGGGCGAAACCGGCCAGTACACGCTGACCCTGAGCAACGCCTCCAAGGCCGAAGTCACGATCACCCTCAGCTACAGCGGCACCGCCAAAAACGGTGAGGACTTCACCGGTGTCACCACCGTGAAGATCCCGGCCAACAGCACAGGCACCACGTTCAACATCGCTACCATCGACGACAAGCTGGTCGAAGGTACCGAGAACTTCGTGGTGAAAATCGAAACTGCCACCGGTGGCAACTTCGAGAACCTGCAGGTGGATAGCAGCAAATCGAGCGTGACTACCACCATCCTCGACAACGACCACCTGCCAGTTTCGCCTGGAGGCGCGGTGTTTGGCGTGGAAGACACCGACTACGTGTTCGCCTGGAGTGATTTCAAAGTCACCGATGCCGATGGCAACACCGGTCTGTCGGTGACCATTACCTCTATCCCGGGCGCAGGCAGCCTGCAGTTCTTCAACGGTACTGCCTGGGTGAACGTGACCGTTGGCCAGGTGGTGAGCCAGGCTGACATCATTGCCAAGAACCTGAAGTTCGTTCCGCTTCTCAACCAGTCGGGCTCGGATAACTACGGTGGCAATGGCGTGGGTAACCAGAAGGCCGACTACGCACAGTTCAAGTACAAGCCGAACGATGGCACCAACCTGGGCACAGAAGTGACCATGAAGGTCGACATCAGTCCGGTAGCCGACAAACCTACGCTCAGCTTCGGCAGCGCCGATATCGAATCCAAGGGCCTGACCAAGGAAGTCTGGACCAGCCTCAAAGGCCTGGGTACTGGTGGCAATGGCATTACCGGCGAGGACCTGAAGACGGTATTTGCCAACTCTGGCAACGCCAACTCCAGCAGCACTACTACCAACGTGCAGTCTGATGGCAGCGTCACTGCTGGCACCGGCTCGAAAACGTCGGGCCTGATCTACCTGGAAGCCGGCAAGACCTACACCTTCAGCGGTACCGCCGACGACAGCTTCGTGGTCACCATTGGTGGCAAGACTGTGGTCACGGCTACCTGGGGTGCCGGTGGCCAGGTTTCGGGTACCTTCACCCCGAACACCAGTGGCTACTACCCGATCGAGGTCTACCATGCCAACCAGTCTGGGCCAGGCAGCTATGACCTGAACATCCAGGTAGGCTCGGGTACGCCCACTGACCTGAGCAGCTCGAACATCAAGATGTATCAGAACGTGACCGAGATGGCCAACGCTGGCCTGGGCGTGTCCGACCTGCACACCGTGAATGGTCAGAGCTACTACGACGGCTACAAACTAAACGAAGGGCCGGAAGGTGGCTCGGTGAAACTGGTTGGTATCAATACTGCCCTGACCGACACCGATGGCTCCGAAACCCTGAATGTTAGCCTCAGCGGCATCCCGAAAGGTACTGTACTCAGCGATGGTGCAGGCCACACGGTCACGGTAGGCAGCGCACCGGTGGATGTAACCGGCTGGAAACTCAGCGGCCTGACCCTGACGCCGCCGACCTACTACAAAGGCTCGTTCGACATCACGGTCACCTCGACTGCCACCGAAAGCCTGGGCGGTTCGGCCATCACCACCGGCAACATCCCGGTGACGGTGTACGGCGCAACCTACAAGGCCAGCGTGGGTACTTCGGGCAACGACACCATGACCGGCAGCGAAGGCAACGACATCATCGTCGCCGACGTGTCGGGCCTGAACGTGGTCCAGGGCAAGAACTACAACATTGCCTTCATGGTCGACAGCTCGGGCAGTATGAGTGACCAGTCTGTTGCCACGGCCAAGGCCCAGCTGGCGTCCGTGTTCCAGACGCTGAAAGCGAGCCTGGGCTCCGACTCCTCCGGGACCGTGAACATCTTCTTGGTCGACTTCGACACCCAGGTCAACAAGAACGTGACGGTGAACCTGAACGATACCGATGCCCTGAGCAAGTTGCAGACGGTACTGGACTCGATGGTGGGCGGTTCTCGCTACGGCGGTGGTACCAACTACGAAGACGCGTTCAAGACCACGTCCAACTTCTTCAAGAGCACTGTGGCCTTGAGCAACTCTGGTGCGGAGAACCTCACCTACTTCATCACTGATGGCAAGCCGACTTACTACCAGAACGGGGAAAGCACCAACCCTCGCCTATGGACCAATGGCAAGTATCTGGATGACGTGGTCAACGTCAACAATTACAAGATTGGCGACAGCTTCAGTGCCTGGGCCGACAGTACGCACAAGGTTGATATCAGCAGTAACGGACTTATTACCGTCACCACCTACAAGAGTGGTAGCTACTCGACCAAGGAAATCGGGACGATCCATGCGCAGGGTGATGGTACCTACGAGATCTCCGACCTGGCGGGTACTGGCTACGCTGACTACTGGAACTATTACTACTCGGCGGCAGGCTCCACTGCGAGCTTTGCCGTACTTGGTGGCAAAGATACCGGTCTGAGCAAGGTGCAGGCGATTGGCCTGAACAGCGATGTCTCGCTCAGCGACCTGACAGCCTATGACACTGCTGGCAAGCCACAGGCCAACATCGACCCGTCCGACCTGGCCAAGGCGATTCTGGGCCACTCCGAGGCGATCTTGCCCGGCGCCGACACCATCGATGGCGGCAACGGCAACGACATCATCTTCGGTGACCTGATCACCCTCAATGGTGTCGTCAGCGAGGGGTATCAGGCCCTGCAGACTTACGTTGCGCAGAAGAGCGGTGTCGAAGCCAGTGCTGTTACCACCAGCAACGTGCACCAGTACATCACCGAGCACTACACCGAGTTCGATATCTCCGGTGCCAACGACGGCAAGGACTTCTTGTCCGGCGGCAACGGCAACGACATCCTCTTCGGCCAAGGTGGTAATGACACGCTCGATGGTGGCAGGGGTAACGACATCCTGCTGGGCGGTACTGGCAATGACACCCTGATCGGTGGCCACGGCGACGATATCCTGATCGGTGGCAGCGGTGCCGACACCTTCGTGTGGAAGGCGGGCGATTACGGCAACGACGTGATCAAGGACTTCAAGGTAGGCGAGAAAGACAAGATCGACTTGAGCGATCTGCTGCAGGGTGAGAAGGGCAGCACGATCGACAACTACCTGAAACTCACCACCGTGGAAGGCACGACCACGTTGCAGGTCAGCAGCGAAGGCAAGCTCAACGATGCTGGCGGTCTGGCAAATGCCGATGTGACCATCAAGCTTGAAGGGGTGAACTGGTCCAACACCACGGTCAACTCGTTGATCAGCGGTGCTGACCCGACCATCATCATCCACAACAAAGACAGCTGATGCGCTTTAGGGCTGCCATGCAGCCCATTCGCCAAGTCTGCACTGCCTTTTGTGGGAGCGGCCTCGTGTCGCGAAAGGGCTGCGTAGCGGCCCCGCGGTTTCAGCAACAATGCGCAGACCGCTGGGGCCGCTACGCGGCCCTTTCGCGACACAAGGCCGCTCCCACACGGGTCTTTCCTGCAATCTGCTGACAGCGCATACTCTGGCGCCGGGCCTGCGCGCCCGGCGATCTTTGCCTATGCTGCTGTCTACCAACAAGGAACCAACGTGACGAGGGACACCGCCATGTTCTACGTGCAACGCGACGCCACCGGCCAGTTGCTGCGGGTAGAAGCAGCTGCTTTTGACCAGTTCACCGAAATGCTCCCCGCCGACCATGCCGATATCCAGGAATGGTTTGCCGATGACGTCGTGGAAAACAGCCTCAACCAGCTCAAGCAAAGTGACCTGGACATGATCCGCGTGCTCGAGGATCTCATCGACGTGCTGACCGCCAAGGGGGTATTCAAGATCACCGACCTGCCTGCCGGCGCACAGGCCAAGCTGCTCAACCGCTCCACCGCGCGCAAGGCGCTCAGCAGCCTCAACAACCTGATCGACGAAGAAGAGCAGGGTGGGCTGATCTGACAGCAAGGCAGCCCCGGAGACAGTGATATGGTTATGCTTTAAAGGTATTTAAAATATCGCGCTTATGAATTTATAGTCACATCCACTGCGTACCCGTCGACCAATCGATGCGCCGCACGACTTGAACCCACACGGGAAATCCCCGTGCGTTTCTGATCGTTGCGCGCCATTGAAGTCGCGCACTGCGTGGGAGTGATAAATGTCAGCCGCCTCGAACGCCTTGTCGACCATCGACAGCGCCCAGCCGCAAGTTTTCGAAATCCGCCCGTTCTCCGGTGCCGTAGGCGCCGAGATCATCGGCCTGGACCTGGCCAAACCGGTCAACGCCGAGGATTTCGCCCGTATCCATCGCGCCCACCTCGACCACCATGTGCTGGTGTTCCGCGACCAGCGCATCAGCCCGGAACAGCAGATTGCCTTCAGCCGCCGCTTTGGCGAGTTGCAGATCCATGTGCTCAAGCAGTTCCTGCTTACAGGCCATCCCGAGATCCTGATCGTTTCCAACATCATCGAAAACGGTCAGAACATCGGCCTGGGTGATGCTGGCAAGTTCTGGCACTCCGACCTTTCATACAAAGCGCTGCCCAGCCTCGGTTCCATGCTGCATGCCCAGGAACTGCCACGCGAAGGCGGCGATACGCTGTTCGCCGACATGCACAAAGCCTGGGACGCCGTACCCGACGCCTTGCGCAAAGTGGTCGAGGGCCGCAGTGCTGCCCACTCCTATACCGCCCGTTACGCCGAAACCAAATTTGAAGGCAACTGGCGCCCGAACCTGACCGCCGAGCAATTGGCGCAGGTACAGGAAGTTATCCACCCGGTGGTCCGCACCCACCCGGAAAACGGCCGCAAGGCGCTGTTTGTCAGTGAAGGCTTCACCACCCGCATCGTCGGCCTGCCCGACGATGAAAGCCGCGACGTGCTGCAACAGCTGTACGCACTGAGCGTGCTGGAGCAGAACATCTACCGCCACCAATGGCAGCCCCATGACCTGGTGTTCTGGGACAACCGCTCGTTGATCCACCTGGCCGCCGGCTGCCCCGCACACCTGCGCCGCAAGCTGTACCGCACCACCATCCAGGGCGACGCCCCGTTCTGACGACTGAGGACATCATCATGCGCAAATCCATCAGCCGCCTGGCGGCAAGCATCGGACTGGGCGCAAGCCTGGTCGTTGGCAGCCTGGCTGCCCCTGCAGTGGCCCAGGCCGAAGGCAAGATCCGCATTGCCGAACAGTTCGGCATCGTCTACCTGCTGCTGAACGTGGTGCGTGACCAGCACCTGATCGAAAAGCACGGCAAGGAGCAGGGCATCGACATTGACGTCGACTGGGCCCAGCTGTCGGGTGGCTCGGCCATCAACGACGCACTGCTGTCCGGTTCGGTAGACATCGCCGGCGCGGGTGTCGGCCCGCTGCTTACGGTGTGGGACCGCACCAAGGGTCGGCAGAATGTGAAGGCCGTGGCCTCGCTGGGCAACTTCCCGTACTACCTGGTCAGCAGCAACCCCAACGTGAAGACCATCGCCGACATCACCAACAAAGACCGCATCGCCGTGCCAGCGATCGGTGTTTCGGTGCAGTCGCGCTTCCTGCAGTACGCCGCCGCCCAGCAATGGGGCGACAAGGAATACAACCGCCTCGACAAATACACCCTCGCCGTACCTCACCCCGATGCCACTGCCGCGCTGCTGGCCGGCGGTACCGAGCTGAACGGGCACTTCTCCAACCCACCGTTCCAGGACCAGGTGCTCGCCAACAAGGACGTGCATGTGGTGCTCAATAGCTATGACCTGCTCGGCCCCAACTCGCCGACCTTGCTGTTTGCCACCGAGAAATTCCGCACGGACAACCCTAAAACCTACAAGGCCTTCGTTGACGCCCTGGCCGAAGCCGCAGACTTCGCCCAGAAAGACAAGGCCGCTGCCGCCGACACCTATATCCGTGTGACCAAGGCCAAGATCGACCGCGATGCGTTGATCAAGCTGATCGACAACCCGCAGTACGAATTCACCGTCACACCAAAGAACACCTACAAGCTGGCCGATTTTCTCTATCGGGTAGGCGCCATCAAGCACAAGCCGGAATCTTGGAAGGACTACTTCTTCCAGGATGAACGCCCGCTGCAAGGGAGCTGATCGATCATGACCGCCCCATTGCCAGGCCACACGGCCAGCAACCTGAGCCGTGTCGCAACGCCGCCTTTGCTCCAGGTGGATAACCTCAGCCTCGAATACCGCACCGCGCAACGCGTGGTGCGGGCCACCCACCAGGTCAGCTTCGAAGTCGACCGTGCCGACCGCTTTGTGCTGCTGGGCCCCTCAGGCTGCGGCAAGTCCACCTTGCTCAAGGCTGTCGCCGGTTTCATCCAGCCGCAGGAAGGGCAGATTCTTTTGCAGGGCCAGGCTGTCCGTGGTCCGGGCCCCGACCGCATCGTGGTGTTCCAGGAATTTGACCAGCTGCCGCCGTGGAAAACGGTAAAGCAGAACGTCATGTTCCCGCTGCTGGTGTCTGGCCAGCTCAAGCGCGCCGAAGCCGAAGAGCGGGCACTGCATTACCTGGAAAAAGTCGGCCTGGCCGCCTTCGCCGATGCCTACCCACACACTTTGTCGGGCGGCATGAAGGCCCGCGTGGCGATTGCCCGGGCCTTGGCCACGCAGCCAAAGATCCTGTTGATGGATGAGCCGTTCGCCGCCCTTGATGCGCTGACCCGGCGCAAGATGCAGGAAGAGCTGTTGCTGCTGTGGGAGGAAGTACGGTTCACCCTGCTGTTCGTGACCCACTCCATCGAGGAGGCGCTGGTGGTTGGCAACCGCATCCTGCTGCTGTCGCCGCACCCGGGGCGGGTACGGGCCGAAGTGCACAGCCATCAGTACGACCTGGGCAGCCTGGGTGGCAGCGACTTCCAGGCCAGTGCCCGGCGTATCCACCGTCTGCTGTTTGATGAGGCGGATACCCCGCAACAGCCTGACGAGCTTGGTTTTAACGATATTCGCATCGCCTACTGACAGGAGCTTCAGCCATGACCACTACACCTGTACGCCAGGAATACGAGGTGCAGCTGGAGCCCCTGCTCAGTGTGCCTCTGGAACGACAACTGCCGTTGGCCCAGCGCCTGTGGCAGCAAGGCTGGCTGCGCAAGGCGGTTATCCTGCTGGTGATCGCTGTGCTGTGGGAGGCCGTTGCCCGCTATCAGGACAACGACCTGCTGTTGCCAGGCTTTTTGCAAACCGCCGCGGCCCTGTGGGACGGGATGATCAGTGGCGAACTGCCGGCCAAGGTTGGCGTGTCGCTGGTGATTCTGCTCAAGGGTTATGTACTGGGCATCGTCCTGGCATTCGGCCTGACCAGCCTGGCGGTTTCGACCCAGCTGGGCCGCGACCTGCTGGGCACATTGACCTCGATGTTCAACCCGCTTCCGGCCATTGCCCTGCTGCCGCTGGCCTTGCTGTGGTTCGGGCTGGGCGACAATAGCCTGATCTTCGTGCTGGTGCATTCGGTGCTGTGGGCTTTGGCCCTGAATACCTACGCGGGCTTTCTTGGCGTCTCGGAAACACTGCGCATGGCGGGCCGCAACTATGGCCTGAAAGGGCTGCGGCTGGTGCTGCACATCCTGGTGCCGGCGGCTTTGCCGTCGATCCTGTCGGGGCTGAAGATCGGCTGGGCCTTTGCCTGGCGCACCCTGATTGCCGCCGAACTGGTGTTTGGCGCCAGCAGCGGTAAAGGGGGGCTGGGCTGGTACATCTTCCAGAACCGCAACGAGCTGTATACCGACAAGGTATTTGCCGGGTTGGCGGTGGTGATCCTGATTGGTTTGCTGGTGGAAGGGTTGGTGTTCAACACCCTGGAGCGGCTGACCGTGCGGCGCTGGGGGATGCAGCGCTAGTGCGTAAGCCTGTACCGGCCCCTTCGCGGGTAAACCCGCTCCCACAGGTGTGCACTACTCAAGGTCCACCGGTCTCCTGTGGGAGCGGGTTTACCCGCGAAGAGGCCGGTACAGGCTACAGATTCTGGTACTGAGCTGCCGCATTGCTCAGGATCTTGCCAATCTCTTCCCTCAATACCACAGGCTGCTCCACCACCAACCCATCCCCATGGCTCAACAGCCACCAGCGCAATGGCCAGCCGTCACTCACCGTGGCCCGCAACCGATGCCCATGCTCCAGCGCCGTCAGCTGCATGTCGCTGCTCAACGGTGCAACACGCAGTTGCCGCGCCAGTGCATCGCTGATCCGTGCCACCAGCTCCACCCCCTCACCCTTCGCCGGTTGCAATGCATCCCCCCGTAGGTGCGTCAGCAAGTCGAAGTTACCGCGCAACTCGCCCACCGCACTCGCCGACCAGTGCCAGCCGAACGGGATGCTCTTGTCATTGCGCTCTAGCGGAAAGATCAGCGACAGCTCATTGAGGTCGCGCTCGACAGTGCGTTTGCTGACCGTGAAGCCGACATCGCGCAGGCCCCAGACAAGCTCGGCGCTGGTAATGCCGGGGGAGCGGTTGGGCAGCTGGCGCAGCAGCGCCCACTGACGGCTGAGGGTGGCGCGAGTGGTGGCGAACGGCAAAATGTAACGTCCTTGTCTAGGCTTGCCGCAACAGGATGGCGGCACGCGTGCTGTATGGCAATTGGCCACAGCCTGCTCAGATCAAGGAACTCGCATTTGGTTGCCGTGTGCCGATTCGTTCGCGACAGGTTTTGACGTGACGTCACGCAGAATCACGCCTCATCACAGCCGAAGGTTGGGGTTGTGCGTCGTTCAATGAGGATGAACATGTCTGCTGCCAGCAATATCCATTCGCTGCTTGCCCGCCTTCTTCCCGAGCGGGTCATTGCGCCACCGGCCCCGGTCGGGAGGCGACAGTGGCTGTTTGCCGGTGTGGGTCTGCCCAGCCAGCGCTCGATGCTGGTCAACCGCCTGGATGAGGCCAGCGACCTGCAGGCGGTGTATGCCGACCTGCGCCGCCAGGCGTTGCTGGGCAACGTGGCGGCACTCAACGACCTCGGGTGGATCTGGCTCAACGGCAAGTACTGGCGTGCCGATACCGTGCTGGCCGGCCACCTGCTGCGCATGGCGGCCCTGCAAGGCAATGCCGCCGCTTGGTTCAACCTGGGGCAGCAGCATTACTTTGGCAAAGGCATCGACCCTTCCTACATGCAGGCAGCGGAGTGCTATCGGCAGGCCTTTGAGCGGGGCATGCTCCACGCGGCCGCGGCATTGGGCGACCTGTATGAGGAGGAGGTATGCGACGGCGACCTGGACTGGCAGGTCGACCTGGTTCAGGCCTACCAATGGTTCATGCGCGGGGCCGAGCGGGGTGAAGCACGCTGTCGCTTTGAGGTAGGTTACCGGCTGATGCACGGGCTGTATGTAGAGGCCGACCTGAAGGCCGCGCTGTACTGGCTGGAGCTGGCGGCAGCGGCGGGGGTGGTGCAGGCGGCAGAGGAGCTGGCGGTGCATTTCAGCAGCCGTGATGCAGCGCGCTATCAGGAATGGCGGGACCGGGCGGTGCAGATGGGCAGCACGCTGGCACTGACCATGAAGCTGGAAGACCAGATCCAGCCCTGATTTTTTTAGCCTGTGCGGGCCTCTTCGCGGGAAACCACAAGCCTCACAAATTGTGGGATACCTGTAGGTGCGGGTTTACCCGCGAAGAGGCCGGCACAGGCTAAAAAATGAACAACATTTAACCTGGTTGTCCGTCGCCCACTGTTGACGACAGGGGGAGGGCAAGGCGTATATTGATAGTTAGCAAACTATGAATATCCTTGGTTCCTTTCATGTCCCTTGATCTCCTGCGCCTGCAAGTCAGCAGTGGCATGGTGGTCGCCGCCCGTCATTGGCGGCGCATCTGCCATACCGCCCTGACCGGTTACGGCATTTCCGAAGCCTGCGCTGCGCCGCTGCTTATGATCGTGCGCCTGGGCGACGGTGTGCACCAGGTGGCCGTAGCCCAGGCTGCCGGCCTGGAAAGCCCGTCACTGGTGCGCCTGCTCGACCAACTGTGCAAGGCTGGCCTGGTGTGCCGCAGCGAGGACCCACTGGACCGTCGCGCCAAGGCCCTGAGCCTGACCACCGAAGGCCGTGCCCTGGCCGAGGCCATCGAAGCCGAGCTGGTGCGCCTGCGCCGCGATGTGCTCAACGGTATCGATCAGGCCGACCTGGAAGCCACCTTGCGCGTGCTGCGCGCCTTCGAAGCAGCCGGCCTGGGCGGTGCGGGCGGGGTGGCATGAACGGCTTCTTCAGCTCAGTACCACCGGCCCGCGACTGGTTCTACGGTGCGCGTACCTTCGCCGCCTCCATGATCGCCTTGTACATCGCGTTGCTCATGCAGCTGCCGCGCCCCTACTGGGCCATGGCCACGGTGTACATCGTCTCCAGTCCGTTTGTCGGCCCAACCAGTTCCAAGGCGTTGTACCGCGCCGTGGGCACGTTGCTGGGTGCCGGTGGCGCGATTTTCCTGGTGCCGCCGCTGGTGCAGTCGCCGTTGCTGCTGAGCATCGCCATCGCCCTGTGGACCGGCACCTTGCTGTTCCTGTCGCTGAACCTGCGCACGGCCAACAACTACGTGTTGATGCTGGCTGGCTATACCCTGCCGATGATCGCCCTGGCGGTGGTCGACAACCCGCTGGCGGTGTTCGACGTGGCGTCCTCCCGTGCCCAGGAAATTTGCCTGGGGATCGTCTGTGCGGCAGTGGTCGGCGCCATTTTCTGGCCGCGCCGGCTGGCCCCCGTGGTGGTCGGCGCCACCGGTAACTGGTTCAGCGAGGCGATCCGCTACAGCGACACCTACCTGGCCCGCGAAGCCAGCGCCGACAAGGTCGGCGGCATGCGCGGGGCGATGGTCGCCACCTTCAACTCGCTGGAGCTGATGATCGGCCAGCTAGGCCACGAAGGTGCCGGCCCACATACCCTGAAGAACGCTCGTGAGCTGCGTGGGCGGATGATTCACCTGCTGCCGGTCATTGATGCGCTCGACGACGCACTTGTGGCCCTGGAGGGCCGTGCCCCGGCCCAGTTCGCCCAGCTTCAACCCGTGCTTGAAGCCGCGCGCGAATGGCTGAAAGGCACTGCTCACAGCGCTTCGGTAACGCGCTGGACCGCGCTGCACGAGCAGATCGACCGCCTGCAGCCCGGTGCCGCCGCCCTCGACCAGCGCGCCGAACTGCTGCTGTCCAACGCCCTTTACCGCCTGACCGAATGGGCTGACTTGTGGCAGGACTGCTGCACCCTGCAGCACGCCTTGCGTACTGACGATGCCAAGCCTTGGCGCGCGGTGTACCGCCACTGGCGCCTGGGCCGCCTGACGGCATTCTTCGACCGTGGCCTGATGCTGTACTCGGTGGCCTCTACCGTACTGGCGATTGTGGTGGCGTGCGGCTTGTGGATTGGCCTGGGCTGGAACGACGGCGCCAGCGCCGTGATCCTCGCTGCCGTGTCGTGTAGCTTCTTTGCTGCCATGGACGACCCGGCGCCGCAGATCTACCGGTTCTTCTTCTGGACGCTGATGTCGGTCATCTTCTCCAGCCTGTACCTGTTCCTGGTGCTGCCCAACCTGCACGATTTCCCTATGCTGGTGCTGGCGTTTGCCGTGCCGTTCATCTGTATCGGCACCCTGACCGTGCAGCCGCGCTTCTACCTGGGCACCTTGCTGACCATCGTCAACACCTCGACCTTCATCAGCATCCAGGGTGCCTACGACGCCGACTTCTTCACCTTCCTCAACGCCAACCTGGCCGGCCCCGTTGGCCTGTTGTTCGCGTTCATCTGGACCTTGGTGATGCGCCCGTTCGGCGTGGAGCTGGCGGCCAAGCGCATGACCCGCTTCGCCTGGCGCGACATTGTCGAAATGACCGAGCCGGCGACCCTGGCCGAGCAACGCCAGGTGGGCGTGCAGATGCTCGACCGCCTGATGCAGCACCTGCCGCGCCTGTCGCAAACCGGCCAGGACAGCGGCGTGGCACTGCGTGACCTGCGCGTGGGGCTGAACTTGCTCGACCTGCTGGCCTATATGCCGCGCGCCGGCCAGCAGGCCCGCGAGCGCTTGCGCACGGTGGTCGAAGAAGTCGGCGCGCACTACGCCGCCTGCCTGCGTGCCGGTGAGCGCCTGCATGCCCCGGCCGCGCTGCTGCGCAACATGGAACGCGCACGCCTGGCGCTGAACCTGGATGAATTGTACGAGCGTGGCGATGCCCGCACCCACCTGTTGCATGCCCTGAGTGGCCTGCGGCTGGCGCTGTTGCCGGGCGTGGAAGTGATGCTCGAACCCGCCGAACAACCGCAACTGCCCCCTGGCCTCGACGGAGCGCCCCTGTGATTGGTGAACTGGATATCAGCGGGGTGTTTCTGCCCACGCTGCTGGTGATGATGTTTGGCACCTACCTGGTGTTCCTGGGGGTGCACGCGGTGCTGGTGCGCCTGCATTTCTACCGCCTGGTCTGGCACCGGGCGTTGTTCAACGTTGCTCTGTATGCCGTGCTGCTTGGCGCGGTGGACCACTTTTGCCGAAACCTGATGCTGCCATGAAAAAACCTTTGCTGACCTTGGGCCGTGTGGTCCTGACCTTGCTGGTAGTGACCTTCGCCGCCGTGCTCGTGTGGCAGATGGTGGTGTACTACATGTTTGCCCCCTGGACCCGCGACGGCCACATCCGCGCCGACGTGATCCAGATCGCCCCCGATGTGTCGGGGTTGATCCAGAAGGTCGAGGTGCGCGACAACCAGACCGTCAAACGCGGTGACGTGCTGTTCACCATCGACCAGGACCGCTTCACCCTGGCCCTGCGCCAGGCCAAGGCCACCCTGGGCGAACGCCAGGAAACCCTGGCCCAGGCCTCACGCGAGGCGCAGCGCAACCGCAAGCTGGGCAACCTGGTGGCCGCCGAGCAGCTGGAAGAAAGCCAGTCCCGCGAGGCCCGAGCCCGCTCGGCTGTCAGCGAGGCCCAGGTGGCAGTCGATACCGCCCAGCTCAACCTCGACCGTTCGGTGGTGCGCAGCCCGGTGGACGGCTACCTGAACGACCGCGCCCCGCGTAACCACGAATTCGTCACCGCCGGCCGCCCGGTGCTGTCGGTGGTCGACAGCACCTCGTACCACGTCGATGGCTACTTTGAAGAGACCAAGCTGGGTGGCATCCACATTGGCGATGCCGTGGACATTCGCGTAATGGGCGACAACACCCGCCTGCGCGGCCATGTGCAGAGCTTTGCTGCGGGCATCGAAGACCGCGACCGCAGCAGCGGTGCCAACCTGCTGCCCAACGTCAACCCGGCGTTCAGCTGGGTGCGTCTGGCCCAGCGTATTCCGGTGCGCATCGCCTTCGATGAAGTGCCGCAGGACTTCCGCATGATTGCCGGGCGCACCGCCACGGTGTCGATCATCGAGGGCGAGCGCCCATGAAACAGCTGATCCTGGCCGGCCTGTGCCTGTCACTAGGGGCCTGCATGATGGTAGGGCCCGACTATGAGGTGCCCAAGGACGCGGCGGTGCAACGCAGCGACCTGAGCGGCCCCCTGCGCCAGGATGCCGACAGCGTGGTCTCGGCGCCGGTGCCCGAGGACTGGTGGCAGCTGTATCAGGACCAGCGGCTGAACGCGCTGGTGCGTCAGGCCCTGAGTGCCAACACCGAGTTGCGCGTGGCGGCGGCCAACATCGCCAAGGCCCGCGCCCAGGTCGAAGTGGCCGAATCGCAAGGTGGCTTCAATGGTGGCGTCAAACTCGGCGCCCAGCGGTTGCAGGAGTCGGGCGAAGCCTTCCTGCAGCCCGAGAAGGTACCGGTGGCCAACATTGGCGAGGCCATCATCAGTGCCTCGTACCAGTTCGACCTGTGGGGCACCTTCAAGCGCGGCACCGAGGCCGCCAAGGCCAATGCCGACGCTGTACAGGCCGCTGCCGATACCGCCCGTATTACCTTGGTGGCAGACGTCGTCAAGGCTTATACCCAGGTGTGCTCGGCCAACGAGGAACTCCACATCGCCCGTGAGTCGCTGGACCTGCAGGAGCAGAGCGTCACACTCAACCAGCGCCTGCGCGATGCCGGCCGTGGTGATGAAACTCAGGTCACCCGCTCGCAGACCCAGTTCAAATCCTTGCGCGCCGAACTGCCACGCTTCAAGGCCGAGCGCGAAACCGGCATGTACACACTGGCCGCGCTGCTGGCCAAGCCGGTCGACCAGTTGCCTGCCGGCACCGCAGATTGTGCCGAGCTACCGCACCTGAACCAGCTGGTCCCGGTGGGTGATGGCGCCGCGCTGCTCAAACGTCGCCCCGACGTGCGCCAGGCCGAGCGCCAGCTGGCTGCTGCCACTGCCTACATCGGCGTGGCCACCGGCGCGCTGTACCCGGACATCAGCATTGGCGCCCAGGTCGGCACCATCGGCATTCTGGAAAACCTCGGCGAGCCGTCGACCAACCGCTGGGGCTTCGGCCCGCAGGTCAGCTGGACCATCCCCACCAATGGCACCCGTGCGCGTATTCGCATGGCCGAAGCCTCTACCCAGGCGGCGTTGGCGAACTTCGATGGCGTGGTGCTGAACGCCATTCGCGAAACCCAGACCCGCCTGGCGCAGTACAGCGCCCTGCTGGACCGGCGTGATGCCTTGGCCGAGGCAGAAAAATCGGCCAAGGAAGCGGCGGACCAGACCCACCGGTATTACCAGGCAGGGCGTGAATCGTTCCTGGCGGATTTGCAGGCCACGCGCACCTATACCGACATGCGTGCGCAGTTGGCGGCGGCCAATAGTCAGGTAGCCATGGGGCAGATCGGTGTGTTTCTGGCATTGGGTGGGGGCTGGAAGGCAGGTACGGCTGAGCCGCCACGCCCATAGATCTGCTAGTTACTTGACCGTTTGAGAGTTCGCCATGCTCCGCCTGACTTAACCAGGTAGGTGGGGCATGGAAAAAGTTACGTGTGGTATGCCTGATGGCACTGTGAAAGGGCGGGCTGAGCGCTCTTGTGAAAAGTTCAGTTATGCGCCCTACGGTTTTGATGTTGCCCCGTTAGCGGGCGCGTTGGGTTTTGACGGACAGCCGCGTGATGGGGTAACTGGGTGTTATTTGCTAGGCGCCGGCTACCGGGCATACAACCCGGCGCTGATGCGCTTCAACAGCGCTGATAGCTGGAGTCCGTTCGGCAGGGGGGGGTGGCATGCCTATGCCTATGTCTCTTGTGATCCAGTGAATTTTTTCGATCCTACAGGGCATATGAGGCGTGTCAAACCCCTGAAACTTGATGTCAAGCGTGCAAATAGGCAAGGTCAATTTAACGCTTCGAGTTCTATTACAAGCCCCGTGAGCCCTCCTAAAGTAAAGCGGCTACGCGACAGGGATATGAAAGATTTGTCGCCTGCGGCGGAGCATAACTACAGTATCTTTGTCGACGCTATTGAAAAAGAAGGACTTTCATTTACCGAGGCTGCCAAAAAAATGGGAGATCCGAATTTAAAGATCACGAACAAAAAGCTGGGCCTTTGGCAAGTCCGTCTCGATGGTAGTCAGCGCATGACGTTCAGGGTAGGAGAAGATGAGGTGGAAATTCGTCAGGTAGGGGGGCACATGTGACTACAAGCGATGAGCAACGACCCAAGAGACCCTTCCACCGTTGGCGTGGAAAGCTTTGACCGGTTTCGCCTGCAGCCCAATGTGCCGTTCAGTTACGCATTCTCCCAACTGTCAGTGTTACTTGGCTGCCAAAAACCTGGGGCCGCTGTGCGGCCCATCGCCGGCAAGCCAGCTCCCACAGGTACGTCACTGCGTTCAAGCCTCGTGTGTCACCTGTAGGGGCTGGCTTGCCGGCGATGGGAGGATAATCCCCAAACCCGCTCGCTTCGGGTTCAGGACAATGTCCAAGCCGTAACTGCTCTGAATGGGGACGATCCATGTTCCCTGCCTCCTGTTGGTTTGCACATCAGGCTAGTGACGATGGCTCAATTGGCGATTACTCAATTGGTACCCAGTGTTTCCTGTGGGATCGGCGTGGCCGCCATCGCCGGCAAAGCCATCCCCCACTGATCAGCGCAGGTTCTGAGGGCGGCGGAATGCTTGTCATCTGATTTGTAGCAAGATTTTTCATGAAATCCGCCCAGCACCCTTGAGCGAAGGCAAGTCGGAGTGAACAATGTTCTCTTTCGCATTCCCTTCGAGACTGGCCATGAAAACCCGTTCCTGTCTGCTTGCCTGGCTGCCGGCTATATTGCTTGGCCCGGTGCTGGCGCTGTGCAGCACCCTGGCGCAGGCCGAGTCCCCCGCCGAGGCCGGCAAGGCCCTGCACCTGCTGGACTACATCGGCGCCGACTACCCGCCGACCGTGCAAGGCGGCAAAGTGATCGACGAGGGCGAATACCGCGAGCAACAGGAATTCAGCGCGGTATTGGCCGACCTGGTCAAAGCCCTGCCCACAAATACCGAGCAAAAAGCCCTGGAACAGGGCGTCCAGGCGTTACGCCAGGCCATTGATCAGCGACAGGAGGGCACCGCTGTCGCCCGGCAGGCCCGCCAGCTGGGCGCGCGACTGGCAGTGGCCTACGAGGTCAGCCAGGCCCCGGTGATCACACCTGACCCGGCCCGTGGCGCTTCGCTTTATACGCAAAACTGCTCGATCTGCCACGGCGACACCGGCGCAGGCGACGGCCCCGCTGGCGTGGGCCTGGAGCCTGCGCCCGCCAACCTGCGTGATGTCGTGCGTCTGGACCAGTTGAGCCTGTTCGACCTCTACAACACCCTGGCCCTGGGCATCGACGGCACTGAGATGCCGTCCTTTGCCGACCAGCTGGATGATCGCCAGCGCTGGGATGTGGCCGCCTATATCGCCAGCTTCACCGCCAAGCCGGAAGCCGGCAAAGGCGACAAGACCTGGAACATCGCCGACCTGGCTCGCCAGACCCCGGCCGAAGTCGCCGCCAACGAAGGCAGCGCGGTCGTGGAAGCTTTCCGTGCCCAGCGTGCCCAGCCGCCGCAAGTCAAGCGCGGCCCGGCGCAACTGCTCGAATACACTGCCAACACGCTGGACAAAAGCTTGGCCGCCTACCGCGCAGGTGACCACGACCAGGCCTATGACCTGTCGGTAGCGGCCTATCTGGAAGGCTTCGAGCTGGTGGAAAGCTCGCTGGACAACATCGACACCCAGGCGCGCAAGGACACCGAAAAATCCCTGATGGCCTACCGTCAGTCCCTGCAGGATGGCCTGCCCGTGGCTCAGGCCGAACAGCGTCTGGCTGAGGCAAAGAGCAGGCTCGACCAGGCCGCCAAGCTGTTGGGCAGCGACGGCCTGAGCTGGTCGCTGAGTTATATCTCCGGTTTGCTGATCCTGCTGCGCGAAGGCCTGGAGGCAATTCTGGTGCTGGCGGCGATCCTGGCCTTCCTGCGTAACACCGGGCAGCAGTCGGCGGTACGCAGCGTCAACATCGGGTGGGGGCTGGCGCTGGTCGCCGGGTTCGCCACCTGGGCGGTGGCGGCCTATGTGATCGATGTGGGCGGCGCCCAGCGCGAACTGCTGGAAGGCTGCACGGCGCTGTTTGCCGCGGTGATGGTGCTATGGCTCGGTGTATGGATGCATGACCGCCGCCACGCTGCTGCCTGGAAGGACTACATCAAAAGCAGCCTGGTCAGCGGCGGCGGGCGCTTTGGCTTTGCGATGCTGGCGTTTTTCTCGGTGTACCGCGAACTGTTCGAAGTGATCCTGTTCTACGAAACCCTGTGGTTGCAGGCAGGCCCTGCCGGGCACCAGGCGGTGCTGGCGGGTGGCGCCACGGCGCTGGTGCTGCTGGTGGGCCTGGCCTGGGTGATCTTGCGCGGTTCTGCCAAGCTGCCGCTGACGCTGTTCTTCAGCATCAACGCCGCGCTGCTTTGCGCGCTGTCGGTGGTGTTTGCCGGGCATGGCGTGAAGGCGCTGCAAGAAGCCGGGGTGCTGGGCACACGGCCGGTGGCGTTCTTCGAGTTCGATTGGCTGGGCATTCACGCTGATGCCTACTCGCTGTCGGCACAGGCGGTGGCCTTGCTGGCCATCGTGTTCCTGTATGGGCGCTCGTGGCTGGTGGAAAAGCGCAGGGCAACGGCCAACTGACCGGGGGCCGCAGCGCGGCCCCTTGTGATCTCTGTTCAGGCCGGCTGTGGCGCCTTGAGGATGTTCTGCAGCAGCTGGACACTGTCAACGGCGTCGTGACCCAGGCTGGTCAGGTAGCCGCCATCGGGTTGATCGGTCAGCCCCTTTTCATGCAGGCGTTGCGCAGCGGCGACCAGGGCAGGGGCGGCGTTGCTGTTTATCTTGATGCCTTCCTGGCTGCTGTCGTGTTTGAACAGCGCGAGTACTTCCAGTTCAGCGATCAGATCGGGGGTAAAAGACATGGCGACTCCTGACTTCCAGACAAGGATGGCGGCACCGCTTACGGTGCCTGACCTTCGAGTGTAGTCGGGTTATTCGTCCTCGCCTTGATCCATCTCAGGCGGCAGCTCCGGCAGCGCCCGCAAGGCGTTCTCGTACCACTCGCCGTTGAACGCGCGGTCTTCCACCAGCATGTTGTCGATCTCAAAGGCCAGCACATGGGCCATCAGGTTGAGGATGTCCTCGCGCTCGTAACCGACCAGGGTCAGCTTGTTGAAGGTGGCCTTGGCCGCAGGCGGTTCGCCGCTTTCAATCTGGTTTTCGATGGCCTGGGTCAGTGTCGCCTCGGCGAAGGCTTCGTCGTCATTGTCGATGTCGGTGGGCTCGCTCATGGCGGTACTCCTGTGATGGGATGCACAGTGTGCCACGCCCGTGGCGGCAATGCCCGGGCATTGACGGGGTGCATGACGCTGGTCAGGGGCGGGCTTAGGGTCTATAAAAGCCGGGCCAACCCCTTACGGCCTGGAGGCTGTTACCTCATGCTCAAGCTTCATGGATTCTCGGTCAGCAACTACTACAACATGGTCAAGCTGGCCCTGCTGGAAAAAGGCCTGCCATTCGAAGAAGTCACCTTCTATGGCGGCCAGGCGCCACAGGCGCTGGAAGTGAGCCCGCGGGGCAAGGTGCCGGTGCTGCAGACAGAGCACGGCTTCCTCAGTGAAACCAGTGTAATCCTCGACTACATCGAGCAGACCCAAGGCGGCAAGGCACTGCTGCCGGCCGACCCGTTCGGGCAGGCCAAGGTGCGTGAGCTGCTCAAGGAAATCGAGCTGTACATCGAGCTGCCGGCGCGTACTTGCTATGCCGAGTCGTTCTTCGGCATGTCGGTTGAGCCCTTGGTCAAAGAGAAAGCGCGTGCCGATTTGCTGGCCGGCTTTGCCACCCTCAAGCGCAACGGTCGCTTTGCGCCCTATGTTGCGGGTGAGCAGCTGACGCTGGCAGACCTGATGTTCTGCTTCTCGGTCGACCTGGCTTATGCCGTGGGCAAGAAAGTGCTGAACATCGACTTTTTGGCCGACTTCCCGCAGGCCAAGGCGTTGCTGCAGCTGATGGGCGAGAACCCGCACATGGCGCGGATCGTGGCGGACAAGGAAGCGTCGATGCCGGCCTTCATGGAGATGATCCGCAGCGGCAAGCGCTGAGTCTGGTGTTGAGCCCTTCGCGGGCATGCCCGCTCCCACAGGTCTGCACCGTTTTTGAAACTTGTGCAATACCTGTGGGAGCGGGCGTGCCCGCGAACGAGGGCGAAGCCCTCGCCTTGGGGGGTTAGCGAGACGCCAACAGGGCCTTGCCACGAACCACGGCAGCACGCACCTGCGCCGGCGCCGTACCACCAATGTGGTCACGGGCATTCACCGAGCCTTCCAGGGTCAGCACGGCAAACACGTCCTGCTCGATCTGGTCGCTGAACTGGCGCAGTTCGTCCAGGCTCATCTCGGCCAGGTCCTTGCCGGTGTCCACGCCGTACTTCACAGCGTGGCCAACGATTTCGTGGCAGTCACGGAACGGCAGGCCACGGCGTACCAGGTAGTCGGCCAGGTCGGTGGCGGTGGAGAAACCGCGCAGGGCCGCTTCACGCATGATGGCGTGCTTTGGCTTGATCGCCGGGATCATGTCGGCAAAGGCACGCAGCGAGTCGCGCAGGGTGTCGGCAGCGTCGAACAGCGGCTCCTTGTCTTCCTGGTTGTCCTTGTTGTAAGCCAGCGGTTGGCCTTTCATCAGGGTCAGCAGGCCGGTGAGGGCGCCGAACACGCGGCCGCTCTTGCCACGTACCAGCTCTGGCACGTCCGGGTTCTTTTTCTGCGGCATGATCGAACTGCCGGTGCAAAAGCGGTCCGGCAGGTCGATGAACTGGAACTGCGCGCTGGTCCACAGCACCAGCTCTTCCGAGAAGCGCGACAGGTGCATCATCGCCACGCTGGCAGCGGCGCAGAATTCGATGGCGAAGTCACGGTCCGACACGCCGTCCAGCGAGTTGCCGGCCACGGCTTCGAAGCCCAGCAGCTTGCAGGTCAGTTCGCGGTCGATGGGGTAGGTGGTGCCCGCCAGCGCGGCGCTGCCCAGGGGCATGCGGTTGGTACGCTTGCGGCAGTCGACCAGGCGCTCGTAGTCGCGGCTGAGCATTTCGAACCAGGCCAGCAGGTGGTGGCCGAAGGTGACCGGCTGAGCCGTCTGCAGGTGGGTGAAACCGGGCATGATAGTTTCGGCTTCACGCTCGGCCTGCTCCAGCAGGCCCTGCTGCAGGCGGGTGATTTCGGCCAGGATCAGGTCGATTTCGTCGCGCAGCCACAGGCGGATATCGGTGGCTACCTGGTCGTTGCGGCTGCGGCCGGTGTGCAGCTTCTTGCCGGTGATGCCGATGCGGTCGGTCAGGCGTGCTTCGATGTTCATGTGCACGTCTTCGAGGTCGACGCGCCAGTCGAAGTTGCCGGCTTCGATTTCGCCCTGGATGGTCTTCAGGCCATCGATGATGGTGTCGCGCTCGGCATCGCTGAGCACGCCGACCTGCGCCAGCATGGTGGCATGGGCGATCGAACCCATGATGTCGTGGCGGTACAGGCGCTTGTCGAAATCGACCGAGGCGGTGAAACGGGCGACGAAGGCGTCGACGGGCTCACTGAAGCGGCCGCCCCAGGACTGATTGGTCTTGTCGGTGCTCATGGATTCACTCATTGCAGGCGTGAACGAAAAAGTGGCGCCGATAATAGCAGGGTTGGGCTGGCTGCCGCAGGGCGCCGGTCGAGAGAAATGCCCGGAAAATGGCAGAGAAGGATTTTAAGGAATGAACGGCAGTGTTCCACGGACCGTCTACAGTTGGACAAAGGACTGGCGGTGAATCTGCCGTCCGAGTGAATCTTTGGCCATCGCACCGGTCTAGAGCGTGACCGCAGTGTCGCTCGAACCACACCTGTCTACGCTATACCTGTGCGAGACTCATTCAGGAATCCAGCGCAATTATGAATGTCCTGATCGTTGATGACGAACCCCAAGGCCGTGAACGCCTCAGCCGGCTACTCGGCGAACTGGAGGGTTACACCGTGCTGGAGCCCAGCGCCACCAACGGCGAGGAGGCCCTTGCGCTGATCGAAAGCCTCAAGCCCGATGTGGTCCTGCTGGACATCGGCATGCCAGGCCTGGATGGCCTGCAGGTAGCCGCTCGCCTGTGCGAACGCGAGGCGCCGCCGGCGGTGGTGTTTTGCACCGGGGATGACGAATACGGTGCCGAGGCATTCAAGGACAGTACCCTCAGCCATGTGACCAAGCCGTTCCAGGCCCAGGCGTTGCGCGATGCCTTGCGCAAGGCCGAAAAACCCAACCGCGCCCAGTTGGCGGCGCTTACCCGGCCGGCCAATGAAGGTGGCGGCCCACGTAGCCACATCAGTGCCCGCACGCGTAAAGGCATCGAGCTGATTCCTTTGCCCCAGGTGATCTATTTCATTGCCGACCACAAATACGTCACCTTGCGCCACGAGGCCGGGGAAGTGCTGCTCGACGAGCCGCTCAAAGCCCTGGAGGATGAATTTGGCGAACGCTTCGTGCGTATTCACCGCAATGCGCTGGTTGCCCGCGAGCGCATAGAACGCTTGCAGCGTACCCCGCTGGGGCACTTTCAGCTGTACCTGAAAGGCCTGGACGGTGATGCCCTGACAGTCAGCCGCCGGCATGTTGCCGGCGTGCGCAAGATGATGCAGACCCTCTGACACGGCGCCCGCATGGCAAGGGCTGTGCCCTTGTTTGCGGGTAAACCCGCTCCCACAGGTTGATCATTGGCCTGTAGAGCGGCACCTCACCCTGTGGGAGCGGCTTTAGCCGCGAAGAGGCCCTCAGCTGATCCACATCTGCAAGCGATAAAGGAGATGCTGTTATCATCGGCGGCATTTCTCTGGATCGGGGCGTTCCATGTCCACTCGCGAAATCCGCATTGCCACCCGTAAAAGTGCCTTGGCCCTGTGGCAGGCCGAATACGTCAAAGCCCGCCTGGAGCAGGCCCACCCCGGTCTGCTGGTGACCCTGGTGCCCATGGTCAGCCGGGGTGACAAGCTGCTCGACGCGCCGCTGGCAAAAATCGGCGGCAAGGGCCTGTTCGTCAAGGAGCTGGAAACCGCCCTGCTGGACAACGAAGCCGACATCGCCGTGCATTCGATGAAAGACGTGCCCATGGACTTCCCCGAAGGCCTGGGCCTGTACTGCATCTGCGAGCGTGAAGACCCGCGTGATGCCTTCGTTTCCAACACCTTTGACAGCCTTGAAGCGCTGCCTGCCGGCAGCATCGTCGGCACTTCCAGCCTGCGCCGTCAGGCCCAGTTGCTGGCGCGCCGCCCGGACCTGCAAATCCGCTTCCTGCGGGGCAACGTCAATACGCGCCTGGCCAAGCTGGACGCCGGCGAGTACGACGCCATCATCCTCGCCGCCGCCGGCCTGATCCGCCTCGGCTTTGAAGACCGCATCACCGCCACCATCAGCGTCGATGACAGCCTGCCGGCTGGCGGCCAGGGTGCGGTGGGCATCGAGTGCCGCAGTGCCGACCTCGAGATCCACGCACTCCTGGCGCCGCTGCACCATGCCGACACCGCCGACCGGGTAGTGGCCGAACGCGCCCTGAACAAACACCTGAATGGTGGCTGCCAGGTGCCGATTGCCTGCTACGCGGTGCTCGAAGGTGACCAGCTTTGGCTGCGTGGCCTGGTCGGCCAGCCGAACGGGGATACCCTGCTGGTGGCCGAAGCCCGTGCCAATCGCGCTGGTGCCGAGACCTTGGGCGTACAGGTGGCCGAAGACCTGCTGGGCCAAGGTGCCGAGGCCATCCTCAAGGAAGTCTACGGCGAGGCCGGCCACCCGTGAGCCAATGGCGCCTGCTGCTGACCCGGCCTGCCGAGGACTGTGCGGCGCTGGCGCAAAGCCTGGCGGCAGCGGGGGTGGGCAGCAGCTGCCTGCCGCTGCTGGCGATAGAGCCCGTCACCGTGGAGCCCCGGCAGCGTCTGCTGCTGGAAGGCCTGCATGGCTTCCAGGCGATCATCGTGGTCAGCAAGCCAGCTGCCCGGTTGTTGCTTGAGCAACTGGCCGAAGCCAGCCTGCAGCCGCCACGGCAAGGCTGGTTCACCGTGGGTGAGGCAACCGCTGCAGTGCTGCAGGGCGCCGGGCTGGAGGTAAACACTCCGCCGCGTGGCGATGACAGCGAAGCCTTGCTGGCGTTACCGGCCCTGCTTCAGGCCGTTGCCGTGCCTGCAGCGCGTGTCCTGGTCGTGCGCGGCGTCGGAGGTCGCGAACTGCTGGCAGAGCGTCTTGCAGAGCAAGGTGCTAGTGTCGAATATCTGGAACTGTATCGTCGCTGCCTGCCGGATTACCCGGCGGGCACCCTGAAGCGCCGCATCGAAGCGGAACGCCTCAATGGCCTGGTGGTCAGCAGTGGGCAGGGTTTTGAACATCTGCAGCAGCTGGCCGGCGCGGATTGGCCGCAGCTGGCACGCCTGCCGCTGTTCGTGCCCAGCCCACGGGTTGCCGAACAGGCCCGGGCCGCTGGGGCCCAACAGGTTGTGGATTGCCGTGGCGCCAGTGCCACGGCCTTGCTGGTAGCCGTGCAGCGCAGCGCTGCACCTGCCTCTTAAGGCGCTAAGCTGAACGCGATGCGCCCCCATGCAAAGGATGGATACGTGAGCGAGACTGTCTTGTCCAATAATGATCAGCCGTCGGCACAGGCGCCGGCGGAACCTGTCACCGGCCCACCTGCCAAGCGCTCCGGCAGTGGCCTGGCAGCGCTGGCCTTGCTGCTGGGTGCGGCCGGGGTGGCAGTAGGTGGCTGGGGTGTCTGGCAGGTACGTCAACTGCAAGGCAGCGAGTTCAACCAGGGCCAGCACATCGAGGCGCTCACCCAGCGCGCAGAAGCCCTGCAGCAGCGCGAACAGCAGATCAGCGCGCAACTGGCCAGCCTGCCGGCGGCCAGCGAGCTGGAAGACCGCCGGCGCCTGGTGGCGCAATTGCAGGGCGACCAGCAGCGTCTCAGCCAGCGCCTGGAAACCGTGCTAGGCGAAAGCCGCAAAGAGTGGCGCCTGGCTGAAGCCGAGCACCTGTTGCGCCTGGCTACCCTGCGCCTGTCGGCCTTGCAGGACATCACCAGCGCCAAGGCCCTGGTCGAAGGCGCCGACGAGATCCTGCGCGAGCAGAGCGACCCGGGTGCCTTCGCTGCCCGTGAGCAACTGGCACGCAGCCTGGCCACGCTCAACAGCACCCAGCAACCGGACCGTACCGGCCTGTTCCTGAAACTGGCTGCACAGCGTGAGCTGGTACAGCAGCTGAGTGCGCAGTCGCCCGAGTTCGACAGCAATGCCGATGCGCTGGGTGCCCTGACCGCCGACGGCGATGGTGCCAGCCGGCTGTCGCAGTGGTGGGCAGAAATCTCCAAGTACTTCCAGATCGACTTCAACGCCGATGAAAACGTGCGGCCACTGCTGGCCGGCCAGCAACTGAACCAGCTGCGCCTGGCCCTGAGCCTGACCATCGAGCAGGCCCAGTGGGCGGCGCTCAATGGTGACGCCAAGGTCTACACCCAGGCGCTGGACGACGCCCGCAGTGTGTTGTTGGCCAACTTCAACGCCGACAACCCGCAAAGCAAGGCCATGCTTGAGAGCCTCAATGCCCTGGCCGATCAGCCGGTGTCGGTGGTTACCCCCGACCTCAGCGAAAGCCTGGCGGCCGTGCAGGCCTACATTCAGCGCCGTCACCTGCCGGCTGAGGCTGAAGGGGGCAAACCATGAAGCGTGTCTACCTGCTGGCCGTGCTGGCAATCGTGATTGCCGCGGCACTGGGTATTGCGGTCGCCAAGCACAGCGGTTACGTACTGCTTTCCTATGGAAGCTTCCGCTATCAATCGGGGCTGTGGGCGGCCTTGGCCGGGCTGCTGGCCGTGGTCGCTCTGTTGTGGCTGTTGCGTTACCTGGTCGGCCTGGTGCTGACCTCCAGCGGTGTGGTCAACCCGTGGTCGCGGCGTAATCGCAGCCGGCGCATCCGTCTGGCCATCGAACAGGGCCAGCTGGACCTTGCCGAGGGCCGCTGGGCCAGTGCTCAACGCCACCTGCACCGTGCCGCCGAGGCTGAACGCCAGCCGCTGCTGTACTACCTCGGTGCCGCCCGTGCTGCCAACGAGCAGGGCCGCACCGAAGACAGCGACAACCTGCTGGAGCGCGCGCTGGAGCGTCAGCCGCAAGCAGAACTGGCCATCGCCCTGACCCATGCACAGTTGCAGATGGACCGTGGTGAAAGTGACGGCGCCCTGGAAACCCTGTTGGCCATGCAGGAACGCCACCCTCACAACGGCCAGGTGCTGCGCCTGCTGCAGCGCCTGTACCTGCAGCGCGGTGACTGGTCGGCACTGATTCGCCTGCTGCCCGACCTGCGCAAGGGCAAGGTGCTGCCTGCCGCGGAGCTGGCCGCTTTGGAGCAACGCGCCTGGGGCCAGAACCTGAGCCTGGCCACCACCCGTGGCGAAGATGCGCAAAGCGCACGTCAGGCCCTGGAACGCGCCTGGCAGCAGCTGACCGCGGCCCAGCGCCAGGAGCCGCAACTGGTGCTGGCCTACGCTGAGCAATTGCGCCAGGTAGGTGCCCAGAACGAAGCCGAGCAGGTGTTGCGCACCGCCCTCAAGCGTGGATACGAAAGCCACCTGGCCCGCCTGTACGGCCTGGTGCGCGGTGATGACCCGGCGCGCCAGCTGCAAACCGCCGAAGGCTGGCTCAAGGATCACCCGCAAGACGCCAGCCTGTTACTGACCCTGGGCCGCCTGAGCCTGCAGAACCGGCTGTGGGGCAAGGCGCGGGACTACCTGGAAAGCAGCCTGCGCATGGAACGCAACCCCGAGGCCTGTGCCGAACTGGCTCGCCTGCTCGCTGGCCTGGGCGAGACCGAGCGAAGCAACCAGCTGTTCCAGGAGGGCCTTGGCCTGCTGGACGAGCGCCTGCTGGCGCTGCCCCTGCCAGAAGGCGTACGCGCCTGACCCACCCCAAAGCCCGCGCCAAGGTGCGGGCTTTGGCGTTGGGTAACTTTTCTACCGCTGCCAGTCAGATCTGCAGTGCAGTTCCTCAGCCGCCTCCTACCGTATCGCTTGAAATTTCCTACGCCATTCAGCGACTTGTCGCTACTGTCGCGCCTTGATACAAAGCGCATCTTTCCTCTACCGTCTCACACCACAACATCTTCCCCGGGACTTTCACCGCCCATGCTTCCGGCCCGTTTGCGCACTTTTTTCCTTCCTGCCTGCCTGGCCGCATTGGCGGTGCTGGTCGCGTCATACCACCTGGAAAACATACGGGGGTTGGTGCCGTGCCCGTTGTGCTTCAGCCAGCGGCTGCTGCTAGCGGTGTACGCACTGCTGAGCCTGGCGGCGGTGCTGCAGGCACCAGGCACGCAGGGCACCCTCCATTACGCACGGGCGACGCTGGGCTGCACGCTGGCTGGCGCGTTGCTGGCGGCAAGGCATGTCTGGTTGCAGGGGGCCGGCGGTGCTATCCCTGTATGCCCGGTACCGATCGGGCGTGTGTTCGAGCAATCCTGGAGCGAGGCGGCGCGGCAATTGCTGCTCGGCGGCCCCGAATGCAGCTCGCTGACCTGGAGCTTTCTCGACCTGACGCTGCCTGAGTGGAGCCTGCTGGCCTTCTTGTTGCTGGCCGTGCCGCCCTTGAGTTGCCTGCTGGCGTATCGTTTCCGCACCCTGGCAAGAAGTTGACCTGGAACAAGGCTGGGCCACTAGCGCGACCAATGGCGTATTAACAGGGTATTAAACACTTGTATGAACTTTGTCCGCTGCGTACCTTGATGGGCAGCACGCGCGGGAATAATCTCCCAGCACGCATACCGAAAATACAACTGCTCGATGCCGTCCTGCTGATGTCACCTTTGTGCTGCGCGGTCGTGGTGCGAGGTGCAGCGGCATCTACCCAGAAGGGAAGAGATTGCCATGCTCGATAGTTGTCAGAATGCCCAGGAACGCTGGGGTGGGGTTCACAAGCTGATCGACCGTTGGCTGGATGAGCGCCAGGAACTGGTGCAGGCTTTCCGTGCTTTGCGCGATGTGAAGCCGGCCTTCGCCGACAAGGATACGCACGGGGACTTCTGTGCTCTCCTTGTGGACTACGTTTCGGCGTGGCACTTCGAGGTCAGCGAACAATTGGTCAGTGAAGCCAAGGAATTTGGTGACACGCGCGGTCTGGAGCTGGCCACGCAGATCAATCCTCGCATCGATGACAGTACCCAGATTGCTCTGGCCTTCAACGACCATTGTACAAAAGGTGAGTGCTCGGACCCGGCTCGTTTTGCCGAGAAGCTGACCAAGTTGGGTGCCCTGCTGCACGAGCGCTTCGAACTCGAAGATTGCCTGATCGAAGTGCTGCACAACGCGCACAAGGAAGAAGGCACAGTCGAGGCCTGAAGGTTGGCGTCAGTCGCCAACCGCCAGCAATTCGATCTCGAACACCAGGGGCGTATAGGGTGCGATCAGGTCACCTGCGCCTTCGGCGCCGTAGGCCTGCGCTGACGGGATTACCAGGCGCCATTTGGCCCCGGCGTGCATCCTTGGCAAGGCCACCTGCCACCCTTCGATCACCGAATCCAGGCTGAACCACTGGGGCGCCTGGTTCTGGTCGAACACCGAGCCATCCGGCAGCCTGCCCACATAGCGCACCTGCACTTTACCGCCAACTTTGGGCTGCGCGCCTGTGCCTGGCTGCAGTTCACTGTAGAGCACACCTTCCGGTAGTTCGCGTACCCCATAACGGCCACGCTCGTTGGCCATGAAGCGTGTTTCGGCTGCCTGCAACTTCTGCGTGGCGGCGTCACCTTCCTGGGCTTCGTGTTGCTGGAGCACGGCCTGCATACGTGCTTTGTCGAGCTTCAAGGGTTGCCCCTGATAGGACTGTTTCAGGCCTTCGACCAGTGCGTCCAGTTGCAGGCCAGGCATATCCTGGCGCAGACGCTCGCCCAGGCTGGCGCCCAGGCTGTAGGCGAGGTCATGGTCGTTGCTGTCGGCCATTGCAACTGGCACCAGCAGGCATAAACCTAATACAAGATATCGAGGCAATGCCCTGACTCCCAAATATCAGCAATGATTAATTCAGCAACTACACTTTCACGCAGCTGCAAGATAACAACTTTGCCCAGGCATGCAACGCGGCGTAAATATTACTGTCAACATGCCCTAGCGGCGGTAGCAGCAGAAGCATAGTATGAGCCGCAATCTCGTCAGCCAGGAGGTAAACCATGTCGGCCAAAAAGAAGCCAGTAAGTACGCCGTTACACCTGCTCCAGCAACTTTCGGGCAGCCTGCTCGAACACTTGGAAGATGCCTGCTCGCAAGCGCTGGCTGATGCGGAAAAACTGCTGGCCAAACTGGAAAAGCAGCGTGGCAAGGCCCAGGAAAAACTGCACAACGGTCGCCTGAAATTGCAGGACGCCGCCAAGGCAGGAAAAGCCAAGGCGCAGTCCAAAGCGCAAAAAGCCGTTGGTGAACTTGAAGGGCTGCTCGATGCCCTCAAGGAACGTCAAACCCAGACCCGCTCCTATATCCAGCAACTCAAGCGCGATGCTCAGGACAGCCTCAAGCTGGCCCAAGGTGTAGGCAAGGTTCGCGAAGCCGCCGCCAAAGCCCTTGACCAGCGCGCCGTCAAAACCACCAAGCCTGCCGCTGCCAAGCCAGCTGCCAGAACCACCGCAGCCAAACCTGCCGCGAAGCCAGCTGCCAAGGCTACTGCTGCAGCCAAACCTGCCGCCAAGCCAGCTGCCAAAACCGCTGCTGCTGCCAAGCCAGCCGCTAAACCGGCTGCCAAGGCTACTGCTGCTGCCAAACCTGCCGCCAAGCCAGCTGCCAAGACTACTGCTGCAGTCAAACCTGCCGCGAAGCCAGCTGCCAAGGCCACCGCTGCAGCCAAACCTGCCGCGAAGCCAGCTGCCAAGGCCACTGCTGCAGCCAAACCTGCTGCGAAGCCAGCTGCCAAGACTACTGCTGCAGCCAAACCTGCCGCGAAGCCAGCTGCCAAAGCGGCTGCTGCTGCCAAACCCGCAGCGAAGCCAGCTGCCAAAGCGAGTGCTGCCGCCAAACCTGCGGCCAAGCCTGCTGCCGCTGCCAAACCTGCAGCCAAGCCTGCGCCAGCCAAAGCCGCTGCCGCGAAACCAGCTGCGAAACCAGCGGCCAAGCCTGCTGCCGCCAAGGCTCCTGCACGTCCGGCCGCCAAGCCATCTGCCGCCAAGCCTGTTGCCAGCAAGCCAGCCGACGCCAAACCTGCTACGCCAGCCGTCAGCACCCCGGCCGCAGCAACCAACTCGGCCACCCCGGCCGCTTCGGCAGCACCGTCGGCACCTGCCAGCACCCCGGCTCAGGCACCGTCTTCGGCGTCCTGAAGCGCAGCCGCCGCGACGCGCAACAGATCCAGCGCGTCGTGGTGTCGGGCAGGCTCCGGCGCCAGCCGGGCCAGCCAGTCGTCCGTGGGCTCAAGGGAGTCCGCGGGCCACTGTCGCGAGCATTCCTGCATACGCGCGAGCAGCGCTTTTTCTGCCTGTAATTCCAGCCCCTTCAGCTGCTCACGCAACGCCGCCAGTTGCGTATCACCCGACGCTGACTCTCGCCATTGCTGGCGCAGGCTGCGTAACGGGCCGACCACTTCCCGCTGCCAGGGCTCGGCAATGTCGTGCAGGGCTTGCGCGCGCGCGTCCAGCAGGGCCACGCCACGTGCCTGCAGCCAGGTGGCGCACAGCAGCAGGCAGACATCGCCACCCTGCGCCTGGAGTTCAAGGCAGGCCGCTTCCACGCCGGGCCTGGCATACAGGGCCAAGGCGTAATTCCACAGGTCGGTGTGCATGGTTCCACTCGCGCTATGGGCCGAGGAAGCTGGTAGACTCCGCGACCATCATGATCAGACTAACCAACCTCACTTTACAGCGTGGTCCGCAGCGCTTGCTAGACGGCGCCGACATGACCCTGCACGCCGGTCACAAAGCCGGCCTGATCGGCGCCAACGGCGCCGGGAAATCCAGCCTGTTCGCCTTGCTGCGCGGTGAGCTGTCGCCCGATGGTGGCGATTGCCAGCTGCCCGGCGACTGGCGCATCGCCCACATGCGCCAAGAGGTCGACACCCTCGACCGCCTGGCCGTGGACTATGTGCTCGACGGCGATCTTCGCCTGCGCAAGGTCCAGGCCGAACTGGCTGCGGCCGAGCAGACCCACGATGGCACCGCCCTGGCGCGCCTGCACAGTGAGCTGGAAGGCGCCGACGGCTATACCGCCGACGCCCGTGCGCGCAAATTGCTGGCGGGCCTGGGCTTCACCAACGAGCAGATGGACCGCCGCGTCGGCGACTTCTCCGGTGGCTGGCGGATGCGCCTGAACCTGGCTCAGGCGCTGATGTGCCCGTCCGACCTGCTGCTGCTCGACGAGCCCACCAACCACCTGGACCTCGACGCCATCCTGTGGCTGGAAGACTGGCTCAAGGGCTACCCCGGCACATTGTTGCTGATTTCCCACGACCGTGACTTCCTCGACGCCGTGGTCGACCATGTGCTGCACGTCGAGCAGCGCAAGCTGAACCTGTACAAGGGCGGCTACTCCGCCTTCGAGCGCACCCGTGCCGAACGCCTGGCGCAGCAGCAGCAAGCCTACGAGAAGCAGCAGGCACAGCGCGCGCACATGGAAAAGTACATCGCCCGCTTCAAGGCCCAGGCCACCAAGGCCCGCCAGGCACAAAGCCGGATCAAGGCCCTGGAGCGCATGGAGGAGCTGTCGGCTGCGCATGTCGACTCGCCGTTCGACTTCGTCTTCCGCGAGTCGCAGAAAATCTCCAGCCCGTTGCTGAGCCTGTCCGAAGGCCGCCTGGGCTATGGCGACAAGGCCATCCTCGACAAGGTCAAGCTGCAGCTCACCCCGGGTGCGCGCATTGGCCTGCTCGGGCCCAACGGCGCCGGCAAGTCGACCCTCATCAAGAACCTTGCGGGTGAGCTGGAGCCTTTGTCGGGCCGCCTGGTCCGTGGCGAGAACCTGGCGGTTGGCTACTTTGCCCAGCACCAGCTGGACTCGTTGGACGACAAGGCCAGCCCGCTGCTGCACCTGCAGCGTATTGCCCCCACCGAGCGCGAGCAGACCCTGCGCGACTTCCTCGGTGGCTTCGACTTCCATGGCGCCCGCACTGACGAGCCGGTGGTGAATTTCTCCGGTGGCGAAAAGGCCCGCCTGGCGCTGGCGCTGATTGCCTGGGAACGGCCGAACCTGCTGCTGCTCGACGAACCAACCAACCACCTGGACCTGGAAATGCGCCTGGCGCTGACCATGGCGTTGCAGGAGTTTGCCGGTGCCGTGGTGGTGGTGTCGCACGACCGTCACCTGCTCAAGAGCACGACCGACGACTTCCTGCTGGTGGCCGATGGCAAGGTCGAAACCTTCGACGGAGACCTGGACGACTACAGCCGTTGGCTGGTCGAGTACCGCCAGCGCAGCGCGCCGGCCAGTACGGCCCCGGTCAACCCGGACAAGACCGACAAGAAAGCCCAGCGCCAGGCTGCCGCAGCCTTGCGCCAGCAACTGGCCCCGCACAAGAAGGCGGCCGACAAGCTGGAAACCGAGCTCAACCAGGTGCACGTGCAACTGGCCGAGATCGAGACCGCGCTGGGTGACGGTGGCCTCTACGAAGCGGCGCGCAAGGACGAGTTGCGTGACCTGCTGGCGCGCCAGACCAAGCTCAAGCAACGCGAAGGCGAGCTGGAAGAAGCCTGGATGGAAGCGCTGGAAACCCTCGAAAGCATGCAGGCCGAGCTCGAGGCGCTGTCCTGATGGAGGAACTGCGTTCGCTGCTGCCAGGGCAATGGATGGACACCTTCTGGCTGGGCTTGCAGATTCTGTTGATCCTGGTGGCGGCCTTCGTACTGCAGCGCATCGTTGCTCGCGGGTTGAGCCGCCTGGGCCAGCGTTACCCGCTGCCACCAGAGCTGCTGGTACCGGTGCGTGGCGGCCTGCGCTGGCTGATCATGGGCAGCGCACTGCTGTTCGTGCTGGAGCGCCTGGGCGTTTCGGCGACCGTGCTGTGGACGGCGCTGTCCGGCTTTGTCGCGGTGGCGGCGGTGGCCTTCTTCGCCATGTGGAGCGTGCTGTCCAACCTGCTGTGCGCGGTGCTCATCTTCACGGTCGGGCCGTTTCGCATTGGTGATGTGGTCGAACTGGTCGATACCCTGGACAAGCCGGGCGTGAAAGGCCGGGTGATCGCGATCAACCTGCTGTTTACCACCCTGCTGGAAATGCCCGAAGCGGGCGGGGCGCTGGTGCAGGTGCCCAATAGCCAGTTCTTCCAGAAGTCGGTCCGGCGCTGGCGCGGGGCCGAGGTACAGGCCCTGCACAAAGAAACAGCTGCCGAAGCTGACTGAAGCTGTATTGGCCCCTTCGCGGGCATGCCCGCTCCCACAGGTATCCCACAGGGTCTGAAAACTGCACAGTACTTGTGGGAGCGGGCGCGCCCGCTAAGAGGCCGGTACAGGCGATAGAAAATCCATCAGAAATCGCTGGTTATTTTTTCACCAAAACCTTAGCTTAACCTTTTGCAACAAGTGTTCGAGCGAGGTGTGTGATGTCGATGGAAGTATGGTTGGGCTTCTTTGCCGCCTGTTGGGTGATCAGCCTGTCACCCGGTGCCGGGGCGATCGCCTCGATGTCCAGCGGCCTGCAATACGGCTTCTGGCGTGGTTACTGGAACGCCCTGGGCCTGCAACTGGGCCTGATTGTGCAAATCGCCATTATTGCCGCCGGCGTCGGCGCCATCCTGGCCGCCTCGGCCACCGCCTTCCAGGTCATCAAATGGTTCGGCGTTGCCTACCTCGTATACCTGGCCTACAAGCAATGGCGCGCCTTGCCGATGGACATGTCCGATGAGTCCAGCGTGCGCCCTATCGGCAAACCGCTGAGCCTGGTGTTCCGCGGCTTTCTGGTCAACGTCAGCAACCCCAAGGCACTGGTGTTCATGCTGGCGGTACTGCCGCAGTTCATCAACCCGCATGCACCGCTGTTGCCGCAGTATGTGGCAATCACCGTGACCATGATCACCGTGGACATGCTGGTGATGGCGGGCTACACCGGTTTGGCCTCGCGGGTGTTGCGCCTGCTGCGTACACCCAAGCAGCAGAAACGCTTGAACCGGACGTTTGCCGGGTTGTTCATTGGGGCGGCGACCTTCCTCGCTACCCTGCGTCGCGCGCCTCTCTGACAGACCGCCGGGGCCTGGTCTGGCCCCAACTCTATTTCTGCTTGTCTACCAGCCCCGTCAGCAAGTCCACCGGCATCGGGAAGACAATGGTCGAGGTCCTGTCCCCCGCAATCGCCCCCAGCGTCTGCATATAGCGCAACTGCATCGCCCCAGGCTCCTTGCCCAGCATCTGCGCAGCCTGCATCAGCTTCTCCGACGCCTGCAATTCCCCCTCGGCATGGATCACCTTGGCCCGCCGTTCGCGTTCGGCCTCGGCCTGCCGGGCGATGGCGCGGATCATCGATTCGTTGAGGTCGACATGCTTGATCTCGACGTTGGCCACCTTGATGCCCCAGGCATCGGTTTGCGCGTCCAGCACCTGGCGAATGTCCGCGTTCAGTTGCTCACGTTCTGCCAGCAGCTCATCCAGTTCGTGCTTGCCCAGCACCGCACGCAGCGTGGTCTGGGCCAACTGGCTGGTGGCTACCAGAAAGTCCTCGACCTGGATGATCGCCTTTTGCGGGTCGAGCACGCGGAAGTAGAGCACCGCGTTGACCTTGACCGAAACGTTGTCGCGGGTGATTACATCCTGTGGTGGCACATCCAGCACCACGGTGCGCAGGTCTACCCGCACCATTTGCTGGATCACCGGGATCAACAGGATCAGCCCCGGCCCCTTCACCTGCCAGAAGCGCCCCAGCTGGAACACCACGCCGCGTTCGTATTCGCGCAGGATGCGAAACGCCGACAGCAACAGCATTGCCAGCACGATCAGCACGGCACCAAAACCCAGTTGCATGAACATGGTTAGTCTCCTTGCGCCGCAGGCGCGGCGGCGCTCACGTCCAGCATCACGCCATGGCGCGCGGTCACCCGCACGTTCTGGCCAGCTTGCAGCGGCGTTGCGCACTGCACTTGCCATTGCTCGCCCTGGGCCAGTACCACGCCACGGAACGGGTTGCCTGCCATCACTTGGGTGACGGTGACCAGGCTGCCGACCAGGCCGGCGTCACCGCTGACCAGCGCCCGTTGGCGTGCCTTGAGGGCCATGCCCAGCACCCCGCCGATCAACAGCGCCGAGAGCACTGCCAGGGTACCGATCAAGGCCAGCGGGATGCCGAAGCCGGGTGCGTCAGTGTCGATCAGGATCAGCGCGCCGACCACAAAGGCAACGATGCCGCCAAACCCGACCACGCCGAAACTGGGCAGGAAGGCTTCGGCGATCATGAAAGCGATGCCCAGCAAGATCAGCGCCACCCCGGCGAAGCTCACCGGTAACAGCTGCAGGGCGTACAGTGCCAATAGCAGGCAGATGCCGCCGACCACGCCTCCCACGGTAGAGCCGGGGCTCATGAATTCAAACAACAGGCCGTACACGCCGACCATGATCAGGATCAGCGCCACGCTGGGGTTGGTGATGACCGCCAGTACCCGGGTGCGCCAATCCGGCAGGTGCTCCACCAGGCTGGCGCCGGCTGTCTGCAACTGGTGTGGCTGGCCGGCGGCCTCCAGCGTTTTGCCGTCGAGTTTGCGCAGCAGGGCAGGCAGGTCGTCAGCTACCTGGTCGATCACATTCAGCCGCAAGGCTTCGCTGGCAGGGAGGCTGACAGCCTCGCGCACGGCCTTCTCCGCCCAATCGGCATTGCGCCCGCGCAACTGTGCCAGGCCGCGGATGTACGCAGCGGCGTCGTTGACCTGCTTTCGGGACAAGGTTTCATCATCGCTGCCTTTGGCCTTGTCGTCCTTGGGCGCACCTGGGGGGCCGCCAATCTGTACGGGCGTGGCGGCCCCCAGGTTGGTCCCGGGGGCCATCGCGGCAACATGGCTGGCGTAGAGAATATAGGTGCCGGCGCTGGCAGCGCGGGCACCGCTTGGGGCCACGTAGGTGGCAACCGGCACGGGGCTGGCGAGAATCGCCTTGATCATCTGGCGCATGGCGCTGTCCAGGCCACCTGGGGTGTCCATGCGGATCACCACCAGTTGCGCGCCCTGGGCCTGGGCCTGGTCGAGGCTGCGTACCAGGTAGTCGGCGCTGGCCGGGCCGATGGCATCATCGATGCCCAGCACCCACACTGCACCGGGCGCTGCCTGACCACCTGGCGTGATGCCAAGCAGCAACAGCAGCAACAGCCAGCGCCAGCAGCGGGCGATCACCTGTCGTCACCTCGTTTGGCCCTATTACACAAGTTTAGCCCTGGCTGGCGCCAGCCGGCCTAAAATTGGAGATTGGGGGGCGAAACCGGAGGTGCATCATGCGTATGGCAAAGACCCTGCAGGCCCGCCTGGACAAGGCCAACTGCGACTACGACATCATTCCCCATCCACACTCGGCCACCAGCCTGGAGTCGGCCCGTACGGCCGGCGTGCCCGCCGAGCGGGTCGCCAAGTCGGTGATGCTCGATGACCGGCATGGCAACTACATCATGGCCGTGCTACCGGCCAACCGGCATCTGGACATGACCAAGGTGCGCATGTCCGGGGCCTGGCAACTGACCCGCGAAAGCGGCCTGCCGAGCCTGTTCGGCGACTGCGAGCGCGGCGCCGTACCGGCCCTTGGCGACGCCTACCAGATAAAAATGCTGCTTGATCCGAGTCTTACTCGCCAAGGCGATGTCTATCTGGAGGCGGGTGACCACGATCACCTGATCCACATGAGCATGGAGCAGTACATGAAGTTGGTGCCGCACGCCGAAGTGCGCGAGCTGTGCTGATGCTTTCAACCCATACCAGTCTGGCGTCGTCGATGACCAGGCTGGTGCCCAGGAGGAACCATGGACAAGCCGATTCATCCATTTTCGGAAATTTTCAAGCAACTGGGTCTTCCTGACGACCCGGTAGAAATCGATCGTTTCATCACAACCCATTCACCACTCGATGAAGATGTGAAGCTGGTGGATGCGCCATTCTGGAACGACTCTCAACGAGCCTTTCTCAAGGAAAGCTACACCGCCGACGCTGACTGGATACCCATGATCGACCAGCTGAACGAGGCGCTGCATCCCCGCAAAAAATAAAGCGCCGAGCGGCACCTGACGAGTGATTGGCCGTTGCTATGCTCAGGAAAACAATAAGGGGATAGCGCGATGAAAGATCCCTATGCACCAGGTTTCTGGTGCTCCGTGACGATCCTGGGCACCCTGACGGCCAGTTACTTCTATGGCATCAGGCAAACGCAACAGATGAACCAGGCTGTGCACTTCCTGTATGCGGCTGCCGCTGTCACGGTGGCGGTGGTATTGGTGGCGCTGACCTGGATCGCCTGGCAACAGTTGCACCTGAACAAGCGCGAAGTGATTCAGGGACGAACGTTGCTCACCATCTGGAACACCAAGGTGGCGCTACGCCGCGTCGAGACGGTATTCGACCGCTATTTCTGGGGCAGCTACTGGCATTCGGGGCGCACGTTCGAAGAAGTCATGGGCGAGCTCAAGGGCACGCCGCTGGAGCAGAGCCTGGATGCGCTGAAGCGCCAGTGCCGGGCACTGGACCGTGAAATCCATGATCACCATCACCATTGGCTGGCCAATGCCCGCGACCTGTCCAGCGTAGCCCAGGCCATGGCCCGTGAACGCTACCAGCTGGACCTGGGCGAGCCCACCTGCAGTGGCAATGGCAATACTGCCGTGCTCAACCGTGACCTGGAGGTGCTGGTGTACACCTGGTCGGCGCGCCTGCGCAGCTTCGACCATCAACTGGACGAGCTGGAGCGCGCCTACCATTGAGGGGCGTCATTCGCCGCGGATGTACTGCTCCAGCTGCTGAATCAGGCTGGCCTGTTCGGTGATGGTTTCCTTGACCAGGTCGCCGATCGACAGCAGGCCGAGCAGCTTGCCGTTGTCGACCACCGGCAGGTGACGCAGGTGACGGTCGGTCATCAGGTTCATGCAGAAATCGAGCTTCCGCTTGGGCTCCACAGTGACCACGGGTGCGCTCATGATTTCGCGCACCGGGGTGGCGGCGGAAGAGCGGCCCTTGAGGACCAGTTTGCGCGCATAGTCCCGTTCACTGACGATACCCACCACCTGGTCGCCCTCGACCACGGGCAACGCACCGACGTTTTTCTCCGCCAGCACTTTCAGGGCGTCGAGCACCGAGTCATCCGGGCCGATGGTGTAAACGGTCTGGTGCTGGGACTTGGTCTTGAGGAGTTGTTCGACGGTCTTCATACGGGCCTCTGCGGGTGAAAAAAGCGCTGTCTCGGAGTAACTAAAGCATCCGGCACGGCGCTCTGCACGGCAATGCAGGAAACGGCATGGAGCCGATTGAAAAACGTCATCAGCGGTCATTGCGCCTACGGGCAACCGGTCGCGGCCACCTCCTGGCTCGCTTCCTTGAGTGCCGCGGCCACAGCAGCGGCATCGTTGGCGGTATACACCCGCCCGCCGGTATTGCTGGCTGCGCAGTTGGAGCCGGTGCTGGCGCTGATGTTGACCACGTTGATGCGCAGGCGCGGCTGGTTCTTGGCGATCTGTTCCGACACGCTGCACACACTGGTACCGCAACTGTCCCGGCCATCCACGAACATCACGATCACGCCATCCCGGTCACGGCCGTTCATCTTGCTGGCGGCTGCTTGCAGGCTGATACCCAGCCCCGTCCCGCCACGTGCGTTCAGGTCGGCCACCCGCTTGACCAGGTCTTCGCGCTGGCCAGGGCCAAAGACCCCGTGGTCCACCGGGCTGCGGCAGCCGTCGAAGGTGACCAGGCGCATGTCCACGGCCCTGTCCAGGTCGCCGATCACTGCGGTCAGCGAGCTTTTCGCCACGTCCATGCGGGTGAGCCGTTGCGGCTGGTTGTTGGCCAGCAGTTCGTCAACGTAAGGAATGCGGGCCAGCAGGCCGATGTACCAAGGGTCATCTTCCTTTTTCACCCTGATGCGCTGGTCCATGGAGCCCGAGGTGTCCAGCACCACCGCAAACTCCGACGCCTGGAAGGCACCCCCCGGGGTACAGATTGCAGTCTGCGTATAGCCCTGCCAGCGCTGGTACAGCACCGGCCAGCTGCTGTACAGCCAGTAGAGCAGGAGCAGTAACAGGCCAAACAGCAGCCAGGGCCACAGGCGCAGGCGGCGGCGTTCGGTCATCACCACGGTTCGTGTCCGGGTGGGCTTGGGGGTTGGTGCTGGTTTTGGCTTGGCCGGCGCGGGCTGTCGCGGTGCCGGAGGTGGCGACACCACGGGCGGCGCAGCGACAGGTGCCGGCTGCCCCCAGCGAATCACCAGGGGTTCGTCGTTGATGCTGTACAGGTTGGCAAGGTCGGGTCGGCCGATCAGTGTGCGCAACGCTTCGGCTGCGGGCGCCTGGCCGCGCCGTTGCAGCTCATCGGCCAATTGGCTGACGGCTGCCTGGCGCTCTTCATAGCGCTTGAGCAAGGCAGCCTGCTGCTCTCGGCCGAGGGTGGCATACAGATGCGGTTGCCCCTCCAGTTCAGACCACCATTCCAGCACACCGTCGCGGCCCTGCCGGGGTATCGCGTACAGGTGAGCGATGCCCGGCGGAAAGTGCTGGCGGATCAACGCCACCCTCAGTTCAAGCGCGCTGGCAGCATCCTGGCTGGCGTGGGTGTCGCGGTTTACCCTTTGCATGTCTTGTCCTAGTCGCAATCGGCTGTGCTGGAGACTTCCTGGCTGGCAAGCTTGATGGCAGCGGCAACCTGCCCGGCATCGCTGGCGGAATAGATGCTCCCACCCGTACTCTCGGCGACACAGCTGGCCAAATTGCTGTTGCTGATGTCGACCAGATTGACGCGCAACCTCGGCTGCTCGCGGGCAATCCGCTGCGCCACTGCACACACGTCCTGTTCACAGCCGTCGGCACCGTCGATGAACATCAGGATCACCCCATCGCGGTCGCGACCGTTCATTGTTTTGGCCGCCACATCAAGGCTGGCCGCCAGGGCGGTGCCATCATTGGGTACCAGTGCCTGAATACCTTTGATCAATGCCGGGCGCTGGGCCAGGGTGAACACGCCGTGGTCCAGCGGCGCGCGGCAGCCATCGAAGGTCACCACGCGCATATCCACCGCCGGGTGCAGGTCGTTGATCAGGTGGGTCAGGCTGCTCTTGGCCACGTCCATACGCACCGGGGCGCGGGTAAGTTGCGCGACACGCTGCTGATCGATGTTCGGGTCGTCATTGATGTGTTGGAAGAACCATTGTTCGTCTTCAAGGGTGGTGGCGACGTTGAGTAGCATCGAGCCCGAGGTGTCGAGCACCACGGAAAATTCGGGCGGCTGTATGCGGGTGTCTTTCACGCAGGCGAAGGGCGTGGCGGGGCGGTTGCCAAGCCAATGCTGCAGGTAGGGCCAGCCGAACCACAAGGCCAGGGCCAGCAACAGCAGGCCGAGCAGTGGCAACAAGAACCATGGCAGCCATACCCAGCGCCGAGGTACCACGGGCGCGGGTCGTGGCGGCAGCGGTGCGGGCGACGGCTTGACCGGGGCAGGTTCGGCCCAGCGCACGACCAGCGGTTGGCCGTTGATGCTGTATAGGTTGTTCAGGTCGGCAGGCCCGATGAGCTTGCGCAGCAGCGCAGCATCATTGGCCTGGCCCAGGCTTTCCAGTTTGCTTACCAGCTGGTGTACGGCTTCCTGGCGCTCGTCGTAGAGGCGCAGCACCGCGGCCTGTTGCTCGGCGCCGAGGTCATGGTATCGGTGCGGTTGGCCTTGCAGTTCCGACCACCATTCGCGCAGGCCATCCTTGCCGTTGCGTGGGGTGGCAAACAGATGAGCGATGCTCGGCGGAAAATGCCTGACGATGATCGCCATGGCCTGTTCGAGCACCCGCAGGTCGTCCTTGGCGGGGCTGGTGTCGCGGGTGACCCGCTGCATGTGGATATCCTGAGAAGATTCGGCAGCCGAAGCTGCCGATGAGGTTTTACTCGTAACCCAGGCTCAGCTGAAGGCGGCTGACCTGTTGTTGAAGGGCCGCGAGCTTCTGCTTGCGGGCTTCGATCTGGGCGTTGCTGGCATTTTGCGAGGGCGCGGCCTGGTTAGCCTTGAGCTGCTGCTCCAGGCCGGCGATCTGCTTTTGCACATCGCTCTTGTTGCCATGGCGCGCCTTGAGCGTGCCCAGCAGGTCGTTCAACGATTTTTCCAGGCTGGCCTGCTGCCGTTGCTGGCTTTGCAGGTCCTGGCGGGTCGAGGCCTGCAGTGCACTCAGTTGTGCGTACACTTCGTTGAACTGGCGGTTCTGCTCCTTGGCGCTGAGCAGCTCCTGTTCGCTGTTGCGTACACCCTCGGCATAACCTCCGCCGTAATCGCAGTTGAGCTTGCCGATCAGGCTGGCGCTGCTGTCGGAGGCATTGCACTGGGAGGCAGTGGTCGCACAACCGGCAAGGCTGGCCAGCAGTGCCAGGCACAGGCAGTTACGTAGAAACATGGCGTGCACTCCTTCAGCCCAGGGTGATTGCCGAACGCTGGCTGTAGAGGCCATCGACCTCCTGCTGCAGCGAGGCGACCTTGGTGTTCATCTTGGTGATCTCGGCTTCGACCTTTTGCACTTCGGCCTGGCTGGCGCCGCCATCACGTTCAAGCTTGGCCACCTGCTGGTATTCGGTAACGCGTTTTTTCATGTTGGTCAGGTCCTTGCGCATCAACCCGATGTTCTGGTCGATGTTGGCGATATCCCGCTGGGCCTTGGCCTTGTCCAGGGTCTTGGCTTTCATGCTCTGCTGGATGCTGGCAATTTGTTGCTTGTCGTCGTTGATGACGCGTTGCAGCGTATCGCTGCGCTGTGCGACCTTGGCGGTTTCACCCTGCACTTCGGTAGTCATCGCGTTCAGGCGCTCGGTGGTATCGGCATATTTCGCCCGGCGCTGATCAAGGTAGTAGTTGGCGCCCATGGCCACACCGCACGCGCCGACACCGGCGATGATCGAGCAGGCTGCCTTATTGCCGGAGTTGGACAGCATGCAGGCAAGAATGCCAGCGCTGGCCGCGATGGCACAGGCCTGGAAGCCCGATGTGGTAAAGAACTTGGCATCGTTGCCGCTGGTCAGGCGCGGATCGACAGTGCCCTGGCTACCGGTCATCGAGCTACCGGTATTGGCACAACCGGTAACGGCCAGGCAAGCAGCCATCAGCAGACCCAACCAAGGGTTGATACGGGTGGATGTAGGGAAGTTCATGGTGGCTCCTGGATGTCCTTGGGTCAGTGTGCGACGGTCTTGCAGCTGTTCAGCCATGCGTTGGCATCAATCTTCTGTGTCTTGAGGAACGACATCTGGTTGGCCCAGTGGGTACGCAGGTAGGGCGACAGGTCCTTGAGGTTCTTGTTTGCTTTGAACGAGCCGTCCAGCACTGGAACCTGGGCTTCGAGCAGGTCCTTGCCGTACAGCGAACCCGACTCCACCAGGGAGCTGGCGTAGTAGCGGCTGAGCTTGTGCAGGCGCTCCTGCTGCTCTTCGAGCTTGACCTTGCGCACGCCACAGGTCGGGTCTTCTTCACCGGCCTTGCAGTTGCTGGCGTAGTTTTTCTGCAAAAAGTCCAGGTACTGGCCGTCGTCGAGCATCTTGGTGCACAGGAAGGCGCCAAGGTTGAGGCTGGCGCGAATCGCCTGGTCTCGGGCTTCCTGCTGCTGCTGGTTGCTGGCGCGCAGTTGGTTCTCGACGGTCTTGAGCTGGTTCTTCAGGGCTTCGTCTTCCACGTTGGAAGCAAGCTCTTCCAGCGCCTTGACGGTGCCTTTCTGCTTGCTTTCGGCAGCTGGTTGATCGCTGCCCAGGTTGCTCCAGCTCTTCTCGATGTTTTTTACCCGGTCGCGCGAGGTGAGGGTCGGGGAAACCATGGCCAGGCGCAGGCCGTTGGTTTTCTTGGCCACTGCACCCTCGGCGTTGTAGTACGGCTCTTCCTGGCGCAGCGAGGTGCGCAGGTCGCCTTCGCTGGTCAGGTAGTTGCCACCGCGCACCACATAGCCACCGGCCTGGCCGTGCTGGCGGTCGAGCTTGTTCAGGCGGAACGGCTCGAACATCATCTCGCTGGCATTGCCGAGCATGTCATGCAGGCCCAGCGGGTTGGGCTTGAGCAGCCCGCTCAGTTGCAACTGGCCGTTGGCGGACTGCGCGCCGGCGAACCACTCGTAGGCATTCAGGCCTTCGGGCATGGGGTAGCGGCCATCGCGGAACTCGGCCGTGCTGACTTGCAAACCGCCACGCGCGGCGAACTCCCACTCCACCTCGGTTGGCAGGCGCAAGAAGCCTTGGGCGCCATCTTCGCGGGGCAGCTTGTCGGGTGCATTGGCACGCAACCAGCGGTTGTACTTGTCGGCAGCCTGCAGGGCGTCCAGCCACGACACCGATACAATCGGCAGGCGCTGCTTGTTGGAGGCGGTCGGGCAGGTTTCGTCCATCAACGCCTTGTACTGCAGCTGGCTCATCTCGTATTTGGCCAGCAGGTAGTAGCGCGACTTCTCACCTTTGGCACTGGTGAAACTGCCGGCAATGAACGCCGGGCGGGTCTGCTCGACATAGCCCCACTCGGCGCTGTCCTGGCCGATGTTGATGGGGTAGTCGTCCAGCGGGCCAGCCACCGGGATCATCACCTTGCGAAACACCATGGCGCCGTCACACGGCATGGGCAGCACCACGTCATCGGCGTCGGCCATGGGGTTGTAGTATTTCTCTTCCCAGGTCGCCGCTGTGGCTTGCAGCGCAAAGCCGAGAGCAAGTGGCGCCAGAAGCAGGCGGCTGTAGGCTTTAGAGTTCACGCAGGCTCTCCGCAGGTTGTATGCGTATGGCACGCAAGGCGCCGATCAGGGCGACCAGGCCGGCGACCAGGAAGGCCAGCAGCAGGGCGACCAGGCCATGCCATACGGTGATGTGACAAATGAAGGCGCCGGTTGCCTGGCTGCTGACCAGCAACCGGTCGAACAGCAGGCTGCCGAGGTAGTAGCTGCCAAGGCCGCCCAGGTAGCCCACCAGGCTCAGCACGAGTGCTTGAAGCACCACGTAGGCCGATACCGCGGGGCTGCTGAAGCCCAGCAGGCGCAGCACGGCCAGGTGGCGGCGCTTGCGATCGATGTTGGCCAGGAAGGCGCCGACCAGCGAGGCGATGCAGCCGATCAGGGCGGCCCCGGCAATAACGCTGAAAATCAGCCCGAGCACGTGGTTGATTGCCTTGACGCTGTTGATTTCTGCCAGGCGGCTGGCGGTTTCGATGCGCTGTTCGTTAAGCCAGCGCTCCAGCGGTGCCACGCTGTCGATGTCCCGCGCATAGACCCGGGCCCGGGCGTAGCCGACGTTCAGGGCATCAAGGGCCTGGCCACTGCTTGCCCCGAGGCTGGCGACCAGATAACCGTCGCGATAGTGTTCCAGCTCCATCAGCAGCTCGGGGCTGACAAAGGCTGCAGGGCGGGCGAAGCGCACCGAGCTGACGATGGCACGCACCTGCAACGTGCGCTCGCCACGCTCGTTGACTTCGTTCAGGCGCCGGGCAACGCGCAAGCGCAGGGTGTCACCTGCCTTGGCGTCGAGCCGTTCGGCGGCTCGTTCGCTGAGAATCACCTGGTCGGGCGCCAGCTCACTCAGGTCTGTTGCCAATAAGGGATCGCCGGCCCGGGTAGGGATGACCTCGACGTTGTCGGCGAAGCGGCCGTGTGCACCCAGCAGGTCGGCCTGGGTGTTCAGCGAGCGGGTCTGGCCGATGGCGAAGCCCACCTCCGGGCGTGCCTGCAACCGTTGCAGCCAGGCTTGGTCGAAATGGCCGCTGCTGAGCATCTTGACCTCAAGGTTTCGGGGGTCGCTGAGCAGTTCCTGTTGCAGTTGGCTGACCACCCCGTGCTTGAGGCCGAACAGCAACAACAGCGGGGCAATGACAGCGACCAGCGAGGCCGCCATGCACAAGGAAACGTTACGGTCGTGCCAGAGATCGGCCAGGGATAACCGGGCCAGCAGCAGCAGGCGCTTATGCCATGGGTTCAAAGCGTGTTTCCCCTTGACCGTTGATGGCACCCAGGCGCGGCAGGCCGAAGCGTTCGACCAGAGCCCAGTCGTGGGACACGATCAAAGCGCTCAGCCCTAGCTCAGCCACCAGCTGCAGCAGCAGTTCGAACAGCCGCTCTGCATTGTGCGGGTCGAGCGCGGCGGTGGGCTCGTCGGCCAACAGCACCCGGGGTTCATGGGCGATGGCACGCACGCAGGCCACCCGCTGACGCTCGCCGATGGACAGCGCCTGGGGCAATTTGCCCAGCAGCGGTGCCAGGCGCAGTGCCTCGACAGCCTTGTCCACCGCCGTGCTGGCAGGTGGCAGGCCGAGCAGGCGGCGTGGCAGCAGGATGTTGTCGCGCACACTGAGAAAAGGCAGTAGCCCGCCGTTCTGCAGCACAAAGCCAAGCTCGCGCGAACGCAATGCCGCCAACGCTGGCTGCTGGTCGCCGGCCAGCAGGCTGGCCACGTCCTGGCGTTGCGGGCCAAGCCTGTAGTGCGTCAGTTGCTCAGGCTTGAGCAGCAGGCCAATGGCTTCCAGCAGTGTGCTCTTGCCGCAGCCGCTCTCGCCCGTGATGGCACGCACTTCGCCGGGTTGCAGGCACAAGGCGTCCAGCCGTACCCGGTGAGCCTGCGATCCTTCGCCTCGAACGACTAGTAGTCCCTTGATATCGAGCATATGGGGTCAGGGCATCATTTCCAGCGGTACCGGGTAGACGTTGTCGCGGCTGTCACTGCCCGGCGCCAGGGCAACCCAGCGGTCGACATCGGCGTTGTAGCGTTGGTAATGGCGCAGCTTGGTGCTCAGGCTGCGGATGAATTTCTCCTGAGCCAGGCCATCCCAGCCCTTCCAGGTTTCTTCGTCCAGGTTCAGCACTTCGCTCTGGTAGGGCAGGTCTTGCAGGTACTCGCCAAGCACGCCCAGGTCTGCCACGCGAGTGGTCGAGCCTTGCTTCAGCTGGTTCGGGTCGGCACCCATGGTCGCGGCAACCGAGCGCAGGCGGGTGAACATTTCGTCTGGCGAAATCATGCCTTCGTTGGCGGCATCCAGGATCTGCTTGAGTACATCGCTCAGGTCGCTGAGTTGGGCCTTGGTCAGCAGGACGCGCACATCGGTGGTCGGCACGTTCTGTTTGATCAGGTCGCGGTCGCTGATCCAGGCCTGGAACACCGGCGGCGCCTGGGTACCGTTGGCCTTGCCCAGGTAGGCCAGCTGCATGGCGTGGCCGATCAGTGCGGCATCCTCGAGCATTTTCTTCTCGGCAGGGTCGGCCTTGGCATTGTTTGCGCTGCCGATGGCCGCCTCGCCCATGTAGGCCGCCCGCACTTGCTGGGTGATGGCTGCAGCCAGGCCGTCGACCTTGCGGCCAAAGGCCTCCACATCGCCGGCATTGACCGGGTAGTACAGCGAGGTGTTGGTGCCCGGGTAGTTCGACAGGGTGCGGTACTGCGCTTCAGCGGAGCTGTGGTTCTTGGCGCCACTGGGGGTTTTCAGGTGCAGGGTGTACAGGGCCACGCCAGGGTTGCTGGCTTCGATCTTGACCTGTTCGGCGCCAAGGCCGGTGCTCGACAGCTTGTCACCCCCGTCAATGGCGCCGGCATCGGTGATCAGCACCACATAGCGTGCGCCAAACTGGCTCCAGTCGATCTGGTCGACGGCAGACATGACACCGGCGTAGGCATCTTCGTTGAACTCGCTGCTGGACACCTTGGCCTGCTTCAGGTCCGCCACCTTGGCCATGAAGTCGGCACCGTCCTTCACCGTGTTGGGGTCGGCGTACATCTTGCTGACGTATTCCAGGCCCGGCACGGCCTTGGTGCTGGAGCGGTAGGCGACCAGGCCGAACTTGACCTGCTTGCCGAGGTTTTCCTTCTCGATCTGCCCGTACACGCGCTTTATCGCCTCGCGGGTGCGATCGATGTACGGGTCCATCGAAATGGTCGAGTCGATGACGAACACCACGGCCGCGCTGAACGCCTTCAACTGCTGGTTGGCAGCGCCCTGGGCAGGTGCTGGTGTGGCGGCTGCGGCACTGTCGGCCTTGCTGACCGAAGCCACATTGAGGATGCGCGTGCGGAAGCCTTCCTCGGTCATCACTTCTTCGCCGCTGAGCACGGGCAGCAGGTAGAAGTTTTTCTGCAGGTCGACGAAGTATTCGGGCTCTTCGGCCAGCACGCCGGGCGCCTCGGTGCCGTGCTTGAGCTTGGCGCGTAGCGGGGCCACATGGCTGACCGGGTCGGGGGCGTTGAGAATGCCTTCGAGCTGGTTGCGTTCCTTGAAGAACATCAGCCGATCACGGTTGGCGGGGTTGGTAAACGCCAGGGTCAGCTGCATTTTCCATTCGACGGTGCAATCGGCAGGCAGCCAGCCGATGCTCTTGCCCTGGGTGTCAGGGCCGACCCGCAGCCACTCGCGGGCGTCAGCCTGGGCGCGTTCGTACACGTAGAAGCGGCTGAAGGTGGGTTGTGCGGCGCCAGGGGCAGCCCCGGCATTATCGCTCAGCTTGCAGCCTGGCGTGGTCAACACGCGCTGGAACAGGGTTTTCTTGCCGTCCTGCAGCAGGGGCTTGTCGGCCGCCTGCAGGGCAGGGCTGAGCGACAAGGCCAGCAGCGCGGCGCCAATGCTACGCATCTTCATGGCTTGAGCTCCTCGTAGCGCTGCTTGGCTTCGGCGTTGTTTTCATCGAAGCTGAGGATGGTCTCGTACCAGGAGGCTGCGGTGGCGGCTTCCGGGGCCTTGAAGCAGTTGCTTGGCTGGTGGTACTTGGGGTCGTATTCGTGAGCGTAGGCCGTGGCGATCTGGATGTCACCGGCATTGGCGCGATTGGCATACAGGCGCTGGGCCACATCGCACTGGTCGTTGGCCTTGGCCAAACTGATCACTTCAAGCAGTGCGGCGCTGTCCGGTTTGCTCTGGATGCACGACTGCAGGAACGCCAGTGACGTCTGGCCTTGCATGCTTTCCAGCGAACAAGGTTTGGCCGCGTCGGCCTGTGCGACGGGCTTGTCTTCAGGCGGCACGGCTGCAGTTGCTTCGCCTGCGCTGCGGTTGAACCACCACCAACCGCCCCCGGCGGCAAGCGCCAGCAGGATCAGGGCCAACAGGGGCAGCAGCCACTTCTGGCCTTGCTTGGCAGGCGCCTTCGGCGGCGGTGCCACAGGTGCTGGCTGGGGGGCTGGCGCGGCCTCGGGCACGGGCTCTGCCGTCACTACCGGAACAGGCTCAAAGGTGGTCACCGCAGGTGGCTCGACAATCACCGTCGCGCTGGGCAAGGGTGCCGGGGGCGGCGATTTCTCCAGCGCTGGCCCAGACTCGACAGACGCGATGATGGCGCTGTTGATACGCACCATGCCAAGGTCGCTGCGCCCGGTCTGCGGGTTGCTGACCTCGATGCGGAAGGTGGCGGTACCGCTGGCTTGCAGCAATGGGTTGATCAGGTTGGGGCCGATCCGCGTTTCGATGGCCGGGGCGCCTGCGACAGCATTCATGCCATCCAGGCGGAACCAGTGAGCCACTTTGGCCCAGTGCCCGCCATCATGAAGAAACTCGTGGGACTGGCTACTTTGCAGAGAGCATTGCAGCCCTTCGCTGGTGCCTTCCCAGCCGGTGATCCGCAACAGGCCTTGGCCTGGTGTGTTCACGTCCAGTGGCAGCACATCAACTCTGATACCCATTGCAATCAACTCGCTTGAAAGGTGTTCAGCAGCACCGCCAACTGGCGTCGCTGCTCGGTGGTGATTTCCGGGTCCGCGCCACTTTTGGCGTTTTCCTGGGTCAGCCAGGCCAGGCTCGACAGCCAGTCGATCTGGAAGCTCTGCTCCTGGTTGGACGGCTCTTTCGGGAGCACTGGCAATTCGCCCTGGGCAAAGGTCTGGTAGGCGCCAAATACGGGTTGGCTCTCACCCAGCAGGGCGGTCGGGCGCTCGCTGACAGGTTTGCCCAGCAGGTCGAACCAGGACAGGAAGTCCCGCATGGCCAGTTGCACGGTCAGGACCTGGCGCTGGACTATCTGGTCACGGCGCACGCCGTTGAAAATCCGGCGCATGACGGCGGCATCCAGTTGTTCGATGAAGGCCGGTCGGCGCACTGCACTGACCAGTTCCTCGACCAAGGCCTCGACCACTTCGCGGCTCATGCGCAGGCTGCTCAGGCGCAGCGGTTGCGTACCCAGCTCGCGCATATGCTTGATCCACGCCTTCAGCGCCGCGCGTACAAAGCGTTGCTCGGAGTTGAGGCGCTTGGCCACAGGCTTGGGGGCAACTGCTGGCGTTGCCGAGGCAGTGTTGCCGAACACGTTGCCGAAGTTGAGTGCCGGGGCCTTGTTGGCCGGGGCCCTGACGGCGGGTTCTGGCTCTTCGCCGGCCTCGCCGTCAATGCCGTCGATGTCGTACACACCGCCCAGGTACAGTTCACGCAGCTGTTCGACAGGCACCTGCAAGGCATGGATCAGTTCGCTGATCGCGTCCGGGTCGGCGCCCAGGTTGTCGAGCAGGTACTGGGTTTTTTCACGCTTCTTGTTCAGCAGTTGCTCGAAGTCTTCCTCGCGCCAGGTGTTCAGGCCGTGCTCCAGCAGGTCGGTGCGGCACTGTTCCAGCTGCTCTTCGATACGCGCCAGCTTGAAGTCCAGGTCATTGATCGACGAGAAGCTGGTGCTGAAACGGCTGATCCCGCCATCGTTCAACGTCATCATGGCATCGAAGGCGGCACCGGTATTGGCTATATGGCGGTTGGCCGCCGGCAGGTCGACAACGTATTGTCGGAGCTGTTTGATATCGTCGACGTAGCGCTCGATCACGCGCAGCTCCTGGTCTTGCTCGTCACGCTCGATGAACGCGGTTTCTTTCAGGCGTGGCTTGCGGACCATGTAGGTATTGTCGAACGGCTTGCCGATGGACCATTCCTTCATCCACTCCTGGCTGCCAAAGCGCTCGATAATGGTGATTTTCATCAGCCGCTCGGCGGCCTTGAACTTGTGCGCGTCATCTTTGCCAAGTTCGAGGTTGGCCCAACCGTCACACATGGTCAGGGCCCAGATCAGGCCTGGCGCGCGCTGGCCCCGCTCTTTCGGGGTTGCGCCCTGGGTATTGTGGATCCAGCGGGTCAACACCGGGCCAACACTGATGACATCGCTCTGCTTCACGCTGCTTGTGCAGATGACCAGAGCATTCATCTCTTGCGCTTCGCTGTAACGCTCGAAAAGATAGGCAACCTTGCCGCGCAGGATCAGGTTCCAGTACGGATGGACTTCGTCAGCGGACTCTTTCAAGGCCGCCTCATCAACCGACAAGTATTTATTGCGAGTCCGGTAGCCGGGGAAGTCGAGAATGTCGACGCCATGGGCGACCGAGGCAGTTGGCTTGGTCCGCAAGCAGAAGTTCACTTCTACCGCCAGTGCCGCCAGCTGCGCTACGGAGATACTGACGCTGGTATGTACCTTGCCGTCTCTGCCCGGCAGAACATTGACTTGCACGTCGTGTCTAGTGCCCAGGCGGCTGAGCAGGTCTACACCCATGATGTTGTAAGGCGTTGCCGTAACGCTGATATTTTCCTGCTTGAACACGCTGATGGGCGCATGTAGCGTTTCGACATGGTCCAGCTTCTGCAGAACACCGGCCAGCAGTAAATACAAGTCGGTGATGGGCGCCTGCCCACCCCACAGTACAGAGAACAATTTCGCGCGCTCGCGTAGCGCAAGGCGCGGCGCGATTTTTACTGCACGTGGCCAGTACTGGTCGTCAAGGACGCGTGTGGACTTTTCATAGTTGCTTTTCAGGTAGTCCCACAGCGCAACCACATCATCGCTGCTAACCCCAGGTTGTACCTGGCCTGCGTCCTGGCCTTCAAATTCACTGAGCGCAGTCTGAATATCTTGCTCTCTGTAGCTGTGGTCCACTCGCTCAAGGTCGAAGTCTTCGAACCACGAGTTGCACAGAATCTTTACGAGTTCGATCTCTCTGAACAGCGTGATTTCGACTGGGTAGTTGACGTCCAGGCATGGCTTGGCGATGTGGCTGAAACGCGTGACCACGCCGGTGGCCTCACCGCCGCCGCCCGGTGGGTTGACATGCCGGATGAAATCCAACACTTGGCCACCAAAGTCACTCTCCAGCTTGCCGTGGTCATCGGAAGCAAGCGCTGAAATAAGGTAGGACTTGCCCGCTTGCGAAAGGCCGAAAAAGCCCACGGTCATCGGGTTGCCGGCACTGCGTTGGAGGTTTTTCGCCTTGTTGCGCGCGCGCCGTAGGCGCAGGCCCAGGCCATCGGCCTCGGCCTCGACACTGGCGGCATTGCCACGCACCTGCTCGATCCATTCCAGCGCCTCGCCGGCGCCTTTGTGAATGGCGCCCCAGGCACCCATCAACTGCTGTTGCTTTGGCGTAAGGTCGCTCATTTTCCTTTGACGTTCCCGCTGTCGAGCCAATAGTCGCTGTCACTCAAGCTCATGGTTGGCATGGTGTTGAGTGAGAGTTCAAGATCCCGGTCGAAGTCGAAGTCGGCATCCTGGATGTTCGATTCCAGCTTCTGGATGACCAGCTTGTCGCTGATCAGTCCCTGGTCGCGTTCTTCCTGTTCGAACTGCTCGACTTCAAGGCGTATGCGCAATACCGGCGCTTCGCCATTCTTGCCAATCGCCCTGGAGAACGCTGCCTTGCCCGAGGGGGTGAAACGCAGGGTGTAAAGCGGTGAGGCCGACCAGCGCTCGGTGGCCAGTTGGCGGTAACCCAGGTGCAGGTCGCCGCGCATCTCCAGCCAAGGCGTACCACGCTCATCGCCTTCGCCGACGATGGGCAGTTCGATCAGGCCTTTATCAGACTTCAGGTCGTGGTAGAGCACGTCGTGATACTTGATGGTGCCGGCAGCGTCGATCTGGCCAAAGTGCTTGATGATCGAGTAAGGCTTCAGCGCGGCGGTGCGGAAATAGAAGTTCGGCACACTGTGGTTGGAGCACAGCAGGCAGATCATCGCGCCCACCGATGCGGTGCTCTTCGGGTCGTCGATCAGGCCGTTGCGATGGAACGGGTACCAGCCGCCGGTGCGGTAGTTCTGCATCGGCAGAATGCGCCCGGGCGGCAGCGGCAGGCGCTGGCGGATGAACGCCTGAATGCCTGGCAGGCGCGATGGCCGCCCCGTCAGCAGCAGCATGTCGCAAGGGTACTTGGCGACCACTTCGCACAGTTCGGCAAGTGCTCTGGTGACGTTGATCTGGCCGCCGATGAACGCGGCGTGCACCTGTTCGAGGTCGAAGGTGATCGGCGTCTGCAGCAGGTCAAGCGTGCCATCGCGGCCCACTTCGCGGCGCACGGCGGCGTTGACGTACGCCAGCACCTTGTCGCTGACAACGGCTTCACCCAGCGCCTGCTGCCAGGTTTGCTCGACCGCGGCGGGTGGCAGGGCCGGGTCGAACTGCTCGTAGGCCTTCAGCAGTGCGAGGCCCAGCGGCACGAACACTTGCAGGTTCAACTGCTGGCGCAGCAGGCGTTCCTGGACGGTGGCTCCGCCGTTCCCGCACAGGCTCGACATCAGCGCATCCGGTGCCGGCACGCCGGCATTGCGCAGCGCGCTGGCGAAGGAGGGCAGGATGAACTCCTGGATCACATCCAGCAGGATGTCATCGCCCGCAATCTTGAAGCCGTCACGGAAGCGCTGGTTCGGCACGATGTGCGCGTTGGCGCCGGCGCCACCGCCGGTGCCCCGATCCAGGCGGTAATCGGTAATCACCAGGTCCGTGGTGCCGCCGCCGATGTCGATGGTCGCCAGGGTGATCTGTTCATGTTCTAGCTTGTCCGGGCGGGCCAGCGTGGCAAAGAACTCCTCCGGGTGACCGGCAAAGTTCTCGTTGACCTCGTTGTACAGGTAGACCAGCTGGCCGCAGCTGGCTTCGTCCCACTCCACACGCACGCTGGGGAACGGGGTGCGGGTCGCGACGTCCTTGCCTTTGAACGGGTTGCTCTCGTCCTGGTGCCAGCCCAGGCTCTTCCAGACCAGGCCAATCGCCTCGTACAGGCGGTTGCTGAGCAGGCTGCGCTCGGCCTGGGGCATGCCTGGTGGAACGGTCAGGGTAATGCTGTTGAGCAGGCGCGGCACCCGCGCATGGCCCTGGCGCGAGCGCTGGGCCGGGCTGTTGATCTGGGTCAGCGCCTGGGTCACCACTTCGGCCAGCATGAAGGTCATCAGGTTGCTGCGCGAATAGCGCGGGTTGAAGACCGGCATGTCGAAGGGCTTGAGGTACAGCGGCTGGCCACGGTCGTTGATCAGGTTGGCGAACGGCGCGGCGACGGCCATTGGCTCCTTGTCGGTCTTGACGTAGGCGGTGTTGAAGCGCCAGCCATGGCCGTAGGCCTTTTCATCCCACAGGTAGCGTTTGGGGCTGGAAAGGCCGGTCGAGCCTTCGGTCCCGCGGTTGCGGCTGGCCAGGCGGCTGGCTTCACCGCCGACACGGGCGATGGTCGGCCACTGGAAGGCATTGTGGCGGCCGCTCTTGATCGACAGGTGGTCTTTGCCGAAGGCGGCGTGGGTGAACTCGACCCGGCTCTCGAAAGCCTGGTTGTAGACTTTTTCCGGCTCGCTCAGGTCGCGCAGTGCCAGTACGTAGTTGTGGCGCATGCCCGAACCCGCCTGGCCATGGTCCTCAATGAGGATGCCGCAGGTGCGCGAGTTGCCGACGTCCAGCACCAGGTCCACCGGGATCGGCTTGACGATGCCATTGGCCTCGTTGGCGATCACCTTGATTTCCGGGATCTCGACCTTTGGCTTTTCGTTGCTCTGTTCGGCCGGGACCGGGCGGCGCAACAGGCTCAGCAGGTTCAGATAGTGGCCAAGGTGGCGGTTGCCCTGCAGGTCACGATCCAGGCGTTCGCGCGTCCACTCGGCACGCGCCTCGGTGTACACCTCCACCAGCCAGTCGCGGATCCATGTGTGCGTCAGGAACCAGCCATATTCGCGGGCACTGCACGCCAGCTTGAACGCCACGCCGGAGCGTACGTCGTCTTCGTTGGGCGCCAGGTACGGTGCGCCGGTAACCACTGGCATGGTGCGGCTGTCGAAGCCGAGGGTGAGGCGGTGGGTGTTGCCGTCGACATCGGGCTCCGCGAGCTTGACCAGGCGCATGCGCGCCCAGTTGTTCGGGCCTTCGTCAAAGCGATAAGGCGGCGTGAAACGCAGGACCGGGATCGGCAACCAGACCCCGTCCAGCAGCTTCAGGCTGTCTTCCATGGGCAGGCGGAAGTGGCTCTCTTCGCTGGTGTCGAACTCCACCTGCACCACTTTGTCTGGCTCGGGCTCGTAGAAGTCCTTGTACTCCTTGGACCACAGCAGGCGTGTCGGCACCATACCGTTGTTGAGCTGGACGAATTTGCCGGTCTGCTCGCCATCCGGGCCGAGACGCAGGGCGAAATCCATGAATTGAATTCCGGTATCGCTGACCAGCGTGACCGTTTCTTCGAACTGGGTGATTTCGGGCAACATCTTCTGCGTTTCTCGTGTGATTAGCCGGCTTTTTTCATTTGAATGTCGAAGCCTTTGGCACCGTAGTTGGCGTTGCAATCGGCAGCGCCGTTGGCGTTGGCTTTGCAACCCACTTGCGGCAGGTCATAGCTGCTGCCATCGGCGCAGGCGGCCTGGCCGGAACTGTTGATCGACAACAGGCCGCCTTGCATGGCTGCGGCAACCGGCGCATGGCACTGCACGTTGTCCGGGCGGGTGACCGTGGCCTGGCCCTTGCCGTTCTGGAAGTCGTACTTCAGGCGCAGGGGTTTGCCAGTGCCGGCTTCTTGAATGCCTGCACCCGCCCAGTTGCCGTTGAGGAAGTCCGCGTTGCCGTCGGCCGCATCTGGCGGAATGCTCAAGTCATCAGGTTGCGGCGGCTGAGCGCTGGTTTGCGCTTGCTCATCGGCCAGCTGTGGTGGCGCAGGGGGCGTGTTCCCTGGCGTTGATGCCTCGGGCCCGCCTGGCGGTGGTGTGTCGGATGCTTGCTCTGGCTCTGGCGCTGGCGGTTGCTCCGGCGCTGGCGGTGTTTCTGGCTTGCCCTGCGCAGGGGTGTCGGCATTGTCCGACGGCGCTTGGCTATCGCCTTGTGGCGCGGCACCGCCTGCATCGGCTGCGCCGCCCGGCAGGCTCGCCGGGTTGCCGGTGCTCACCGCCACGTCCGGGCCAGCTACACCCGTTGCACCGTTCGCAGCGCCAGCAATGCCCGACGATTGTGTAGGCACTTGGGCTTGGTAGTTGTTTGACGCAGAGGTATCGCGGCCAAAGTCCGGGATGCCTGGACCGGAAAGGTTTACCCCAGGGATGCAGCCGCGCAGCCCGAACAACAGCAGGAGCAGCAGCGCCAGCAGCAACAGCAAGGGCAGCAGCCAGCGCCAGTTGCGCCACCATGGCAGGCGCGCGACGGCAGCGGCTGGCGCTACCGCTGCTGCTGCCGGCGCAATGGGCGCGGCTGGGGGAACCGGCGGCGTGGCCACGGGTTCGGCGATGGGTGCGGTGCGCGGATACAGGCAGTGCAGGGGCTGTCGGCTGCGCTCGGCACCGGCATGGATGAAGCCCCAGAAGGTCAGTACAGGGCGGCCATCGACCAGGTAGACGAAGTTTTCGTCAGGGAAGGGCACGACACAGGTCAGCAGCTTGCCGAACACCGCGTTATCACCTTCGGCGGCCTTTCTGGCCGTTGCCGAGGGTTGGCCGTTGGCGTCCAGGCCAAGCAAGGTGTTGCTCAGGGCGTTGATCTTGGTTTGCAACACCTCGAGCTGCGCACGTGCTGGCGCGCGTTCTTCCTCGGTGGCGCTGCTCCAGGGGATTACATCGCCTGGGCGGTCGCTGTACCAATCGATGGTGCGGCCCTGCTCATCGCTCTGCGGGATGGCCAGGTGTTCGATCAGCTCCGGGTGCTCCGGGTACTTGCGCCGAATCGCTTCGCGAATCTGCAAAGCAGCGCGATAGACGGGTTGGCCAGTCTCGCCCAATGCGGTGAAGTGCTCACTTCTACCGCTGCGTAGTAATACTCCGCGCATCCTTGTAGACCTACCTAGTCTATTAGCCGAATCCATTCGGTATCCATTAAACAATACCGAAAAACCGAGCCACACTAATGGCAAAGTGCTTTTTTCGTCAATTCATATGGATGGCTTTTTGACGTCAAAGGACGTTTTATCCGGTTACACTCCGCCTGGTCCGATCAACGGCATCGGCAACTCATCATCGACGAATGGAGCACGAAGAGCATGAGCCTTTGGGATGACCTGAAGAAAAAGGCCTACGATGCCAACCCGGAGCTGGCCGCCAAGGCCGCCCAGGCGTTGGAAAAGGCCAAGGACCTGGCGGTGGAGGCCGGGCAGAAAGCCGCGCCCTTGATCAAGGAGGCCAGTGACAAGGCCGCAGGCTACGCGCAAGAGAAAACGCCGTTGCTCAAGGCCCAGGCCCTGAAGGCGATTGACGATGCCAAGCAGCGTCGTGCCCAGCTGCAAGAGCAGGCCAAACGCGACAAGGCGGCGCGCGCGGAAATGATCCGCACCATGTATGACATCACCCTAACCCCGGAAGACGTCAATTTCGTCGAGGAGCCGTTCAACCATTTTGAGCGGCAGTTGATGTTTTTCGTGCGTAACGGCGAGGTGCTGGAAAGCGAAAAGCGCAACCAGACGCACTTGGACGCCTACCACTCGCACCGCACCACCGGTGGCCACATGTGGCAGGGCACGGGTCATACCGGTAGCAGCTCATCGACCATGCAGGTCACTGCGCACAATGTTCAGGAGCACGAGTTCTGGGTGCGCCTGGAGAATGGCACCGAGGCGTGTTTCCAGCTGAACAACAATGGTGTGCGCCTGCGCCCTGGGCAGTATGTGAGCATGGCGTTTGTGCGCAACGCCAATCAGGACATGGGGCAGATGGTGGCGCTGTACAACCATAACGCCGGGCAGAACTTCGTGACCCTCTCGCCGAGGCAGATCAACCAGCAGTTCCAGCTTTACTTGAAAGAGCCCGGCATTTTCAACGCCAACGAAGTGAACGGTACGCGCGACAGGCTGCTGCAGGCGCTGGACAAGCGTCTGGGCGAACTGGCCAGGTACATGGCGTTGCACGGTGACAGGCGTGCCGGCCAGTTGATAGAAGGGCACGCGGAATAAACGAAAAAGCCCCGGGAGATCTCCCAGGGCTTTTTTTTGATATGGCGCACTCGGCGGGATTCGAACCCACGACCCCTGCCTTCGGAGGGCAGTACTCTATCCAGCTGAGCTACGAGTGCAACGCGCACGCATGATACCCATCTGTGTCGTTGACGTCCATCGCCTTGATCTGTGGCCTTTTTCCTCTTTTTGCGCAGGCGGCTTTTGCGGGCCACCGGCCTGCGCAAATTTATCTATCCATATGCGATATCAATATTTCCCACACCCTTCTTATGCCCTCTATCCTCTGGTCACAACTTGTTATAACAAGTCATCGATCAGCGAAGAGATCCCATGGCCGAACTGCTCCCCCTGTCCCCGGTACCGCTCTATACCCAGCTCAAGGAACTGCTGCGCGAGCGCATCCTCGACGGCACTTATCCACCGCACAGCCGCATGCCCTCGGAAAGCGAACTGGGCAAGGCCTTCGACGTCAGCCGCATCACCGTGCGCCAGGCGCTGGGCGACCTGCAGAAGGAAGGGCTGATCTTCAAGATCCACGGCAAAGGCACGTTCGTCGCCAAGCCCAAGGCGTTCCAGAACGTCAGTACCTTGCAGGGCCTGGGCGAGTCGATGACGCAGATGGGCTACGAAGTGATCAACCGCCTGCGCAGCTTCCGCCATGTGCCGGCCAACGCATTGGTTGCCGCCCGGCTGCAGGTCGAGGAGGGTAGCCTGGTCACCGAGATCCGCCGGGTGCGCCTGATCAACCGCGAGCCGGTGTCGCTTGAGCTGACCTGGCTGCCCAAGGCTGTCGGCGAAAAACTGGAGAAGGCCGACCTGGTCACCCGCGACATCTTCCTGCTGCTGGAAAACGACTGCGCCATCGCCCTTGGCCACGCCGACCTGGCCATCGATGCGGTACTGGCCGACAGCGACCTGACCCAGGCGCTGGATGTTGAAGAAGGCTCGCCGATCATGCGCATCGAGCGCCTGACCCATGCTGCCGACGGCACGCCGCTGGACTTCGAACACCTTTACTACCGCGGCGATGCCTTCCAGTACCGCCTGCGCATTGATCGCCAGAAAGGGGGCAAGGCATGAGCATCCAGAGCCAGGACTACGACATCATCATCATCGGTGGCGGCACGGCCGGGCCGATGGCGGCGATCAAGGCCAAGGAGCAGGACAAAAGCCTGCGCGTGCTGCTGCTGGACAAGGCCAACGTCAAGCGCAGCGGTGCCATCAGTATGGGCATGGACGGCTTGAACAACGCCATCATCCCCGGCCACGCCACCCCCGAGCAGTACACCAAGGAAATCACCGTGGCCAATGACGGCATCGTCAACCAGGCCACCGTGCATGCCTACGCAACCCACAGCTTTGAAACCATCGAGCAACTCGACCGCTGGGGCGTGAAGTTCGAGAAGGACGAAACCGGCGACTACGCGGTGAAGAAAGTTCACCACATGGGCGCCTACGTGCTGCCCATGCCCGAAGGCCACGACATCAAGAAGGTGTTGTACCGCCAGCTCAAGCGTGCCCGGGTAGAGATCAGCAACCGCATGGTCTGCACTCGTGTGCTGCTTGATGGCGAAGGCGCCGCGGCGGGTGTGCTGGGCTTCGATTGCCGCAGCGGCGAGTTTCGGGTGGTACGGGCCAAGGCGGTAATCCTTGCCTGCGGCGCCGCCGGGCGCCTGGGCCTGCCCTCGTCAGGCTATTTGATGGGCACTTACGAGAACCCGACCAACGCCGGTGACGGCTACGCCATGGCCTATCATGCGGGCGCCGAGCTGGCCAACCTCGAGTGCTTCCAGATCAACCCGCTGATCAAGGACTACAACGGCCCGGCCTGTGCCTACGTCACCGGCCCGCTGGGTGGATACACCGCCAACAGCAAGGGCGAGCGCTTCATCGAGTGCGACTACTGGAGCGGCCAGATGATGTGGGAGTTCCACCAGGAGCTCGAAGGCGGCAATGGCCCGGTGTTCCTCAAACTGGACCACTTGGCCGAAGAGACCATCCAGAACATCGAAGAGATCCTGCACAGCAACGAGCGCCCCAGCCGTGGCCAGTTTCACGCCGGGCGTGGCACCGACTACCGCCAGCACATGGTCGAGATGCATATCTCCGAGATCGGTTTCTGCTCCGGGCATTCGGCGTCGGGGGTGTGGGTCAATGAAAAGGCCGAGACCAGCGTCAAAGGGCTTTATGCCGCTGGCGACATGGCTGCGGTCCCGCACAACTACATGCTCGGCGCCTTTACCTATGGCTGGTTTGCCGGTGTGAACGCCGCGCATTACGTGGCCGGGCGCGAACTCGCCGAGGTCGATGCCGAGCAAGTCGAGCGCGAGCGCGCGCGGGTGTTTGCCCCGCTGCAGCGTGAGCATGGCCTGCCGCCAGCCCAGGTCGAGTACAAGCTCAGGCGCATGGTCAACGACTACCTGCAGCCGCCGAAGGTGACCAAGAAGATGCAAATCGGCCTGGCGCGCTTTGCCGAGATCGAGCGTGATCTGGAGCAGATGAAGGCCAGCAACCCTCATGAACTGATGCGTGCGATGGAAGTGTCGGTGATTCGCGATTGCGCCGAGATGGCGGCGCGGGCCTCGTTGTTCCGCGAGGAAAGCCGCTGGGGCCTGTACCACCACCGGGTGGACTTCCCTGAGCGCAACGATAGCGAGTGGTTCTGCCATTGCCACCTGAAAAAGGGCGAGCACGGTGAAATGACCAGTTTCAGGAAGGCCGTCGAACCCTACCTGATCGCCCTGGATGCCGATGAACAGACCGCCTATGACCGGTTGCGAGTGAAGGCTGATGCAGCCTGAATGGGGCTGCTTTGCAGCCCAATCGCCGGCAAGCCAGCTCCCACAGGTACTGCATCGGCGGTGAAGTCTGCACCCTCCTGTGGGAGCTGGCTTGCCGGCGATGAGGCCATCAGCCTCTGCAAAAAACAGAACGAGGGCCACAGGCCCCAAGGACTCCGTGAAATGGCCTACCAGCCGCAAGAAATCTTCTTCCGCAGCAGCGCCCCGGTCACCATCGACGAAGACAAATGCATCGCCGAAAAAGGCTGCACCGTGTGTGTCGAGGTCTGCCCCATGGACCTGCTGGCGATCAACCCGGCCACGCAGAAGGCCTACATGGCTTTCGACGAATGCTGGTACTGCATGCCCTGCGAGAAGGACTGCCCCACCGGTGCGGTGAAGGTCGACATCCCGTACCTGCTGCGCTGATTCATCCTGCCATCCGGCGAACCACCGGACGCCCTCCTGCTGTGCCCCTCGTTTCCCACCACCCAAGCCGGGCGGCGGAGACGACCCCAACTCTTATAACGATTCGAGGGGAAACACCCATGCGCCTTGTTGCAACCGTGGCCGGCCTCGCGCTGGCGCTCACTGGCCTGAGCGCCAGTGCCGAAAACATCCGCATCGCCATCGGCACCCAGGACACCACCATCAACTGCGCCACCGGTGGCCTGCTGATCCGTGAGCTGGGCCTGCTGGACAAGTACCTGCCGCACGACGGCAAGTACAAGGACGCTACCTACCAGGTCGAGTGGAAGAACTTCACCAGCGGTGCGCCGCTGACCAACGAAATGGTCGCCGGCAAGCTCGACTTCGGCGCCATGGCCGACTTCCCGGGGTCGTTCAACGGCGTTGCCCATCTGGATGCCGGCAAGCGCAGCCTGTTCATCAGTGTGCTGTCGGGCAGCGTGCATGGCAGTGGCAACGGCATCGTCGTGCCCGCCGCCTCCAGCGTGCAGTCGCTGGCGGAGCTCAAGGGCAAGACCATTTCCGTGCCGTTCGCCTCCACTGCCCACGGCATGCTGTTGCGCGCCGTCGCCGCTCAGGGCTGGGACCCGCAGAAAGATGTGCGAATCATCGCCCAGGCGCCGGAAATCGCCGGCTCCGCCCTGCGCAGCAACCGCATCGAAGCCCACGCCGACTTCGTGCCGTTCGCCGAGTTGTTCCCTAACCGCGGCTTCGCCCGCAAGATCTACGATGGCGCCCAGGCCAACGCACCGACCTTCCATGGTGCCCTGGTCGATGCCGACTACGCGAAGAAGTACCCGGAAGTGGTCACCGCCTACTTGCGCGCCAGCCTTGAAGCCGACCGCCTGATCGCTGCGCAGCCTGAGAAGTACAGCGAGTTGATCGAGAAGGTCACGGGTATCGAAGCCGAGGTCAACTACCTGTTCCACGGCCCGCTCGGCCTGCAGACCCGCGACCTGACGTGGAAGCCTGAATACCGCCAGGCAGTGGCTACATCCATCGATACGCTCAAGCTGCTGAAAAAGACCGACCGTGGCCTGGACACCGACAAGTTCATCGACGACCAGTACATCCGTGCCGCCTTCAAAGAGGCTGGCCTGGACTACGACAAGGCGCTGAAAGACTACGACGCGCTGCCACTCAAGGCCAATGACGCGCTGACCGGCAAACCGATCACCGACTTCAGCCGCCTGGCGCAGATCTGGGTGCGCGGTGAAGACAAGGTCCGCCACTACGCTTCGCCGGAGGCCGCCCTTGGTGCCTTGGCCCAGCTGGAGCAGGAGGGCAAGGACATCCGCGCCATCTACGCCCAGGCCGCCGACAGCGGCATCAAGTTGCTGGCCAACCAGGCCTGGTTCGTGCGCAACGGAAAAGGCGAACTGGCGGCGTTCCTGCTCAAGGACCAGGCCGAGCAGTATGCCAAGGCCCATGGTGGCGAGGCGCTGGACTTCGTCAGCGCCAACCAGAAGCTGGTCGCCCAGCGCTGACCGGGAGGCACCGACATGACCCGCAACCTCAAGCGCTGGCCGCTGCGCCTGGCGTCGCTGCTGGCCTGCCTGCTGTTCTGGCAGGTGGCGGCAAACGTGAAACTGGACCTTGGTTTGCTGACGTTCACCTATGTCCCCACACCCAGGGCGGTGCTGGACGCTGCCTGGCAGTTGCTGACCTCCAGCACCCTGCTGGCGCACCTGGGCAGCAGCCTGTCGCGGGTATTTGCCGGTTATGCCACTGCGGCACTGGTTGGCGTGGCCCTGGGGTTGCTGATCGGCCGCTTGAAATGGGCTGAAGATACCCTGCTGCCGCCGCTGGAGGTGCTGCGGCCGATTCCGGCGGTGGCGTGGATCCCGCTGGCAATCCTGATGTTCCCGTCGTCGGAACTGTCGATGGTGTTCATCACCTTCACCGGTGCGTTGTTCCCCATCCTGCTCAACACCGTGCATGGCGTCGAGGCCGTCGACCCGCGCCTGGTGGCATCGGCGCGCAGCCTCGGTGCCGGGCGCTGGGCGATCCTGCGCGAAGTGGTGTTGCCTGGGGCGTTGCCGAGCATCGTCACGGGCCTTGCCATCGGCATGGGTACGTCATGGTTCTGCCTGGTCACTGCCGAGATGATTTCCGGGCAGTTCGGCATCGGCTACTACACCTGGGAGTCCTACACCTTGCAAAACTACCCGGACATCATTGTCGGCATGCTGCTGATCGGCGTGCTGGGCATGGGCAGCAGCGCCCTGGTCAAGCGCCTGGGGGCGTTGGCCACGCCGTGGTACCGCACGCGGAGGGCCAGTTGATGAACAGTTATCAACAGGCGCAGGGGCGTATCGATGGTCGTGGCCTGTCGATTCGCCTGGGGCACGGCAGCGAAGCGTTCGAGGCGGTGCAGCGGCTGGACTTTGCCGTGGAGCCGGGCGAGTTCGTTTGCATCCTCGGCCCCTCCGGTTGTGGCAAGTCGACGTTGCTCGGCGCCCTGGCCGGCCACCTGGTGCCCAGCAGCGGCCAGCTGAACGTGGACAGCCAGCCCGTTGCCGGGCCGTCACCGCAGCGTGGCATGGTGTTCCAGCACCACACCTTGCTGCCCTGGCGTAGCGTGCTCGACAACGTGGCCTTCGGCCTGAAGATGCAGGGCCTGGGCCGCGCCGAACGTCACCGGCAGGCTCGCGAAATGCTGCAACTGGTGGGGCTGGCCGACTTTGCCGGGCGCTGGCCCAACCAGCTGTCCGGCGGTATGCAGCAGCGGGCCGAAATTGCCAGGGTGCTGATCAACCGCCCACGGCTCTTGCTGATGGACGAACCTTTCGGCGCACTGGACGCGCAAACCCGTGCTCGGATGCAGGAGCTGTTGCTGGATATCTGGGCCAGCATCCGAACCACCGTAGTCTTCGTCACCCACGATATCGACGAAGCGCTGTTCCTCGCCGATCGCATCCTGGTGATGAGCCCGCGCCCCGGTCGCTTCATCGAAGACCTGCGCCTGGACTTTGCGCGCCCGCGCCGCGCCAGCCTGCTGACCAGCCCTGAATTCACTCACCTCAAGCGTCACTGCCTGGCGTTGCTGCGCCACGAGGAAGGCCGCGAACTGCCGCGCCTGACCCCGCTGGGCCTGCCGGACACTGACCACCCACCGCTACGGATCGCGCTATGACTGACCGAACGACCGACAACCCCGACATTGTTGCCCTGTTGCCCCGTCTTGATGCCACAGACGCTGGCGTGCGCCGCATCGCCCTGATCGAGCTGGCCGACCTGGAAGACCCGGATGGCTTGCCTTAGCTCACCGATGCCCTGCTGGTGGACGCCGCCGACGAGGTGCGTGCCGAGGCCGCGCGCCTGCTTGAGGCCTGGGAAGAACCCGAAGTTGTGCAAGCCCTGTGCGCTGCGCTGGCCGATGCCGCCGAGCCTGTACGCCTGGCAGCTGCACAGAGCCTCAGCGAACTCAAGAGCCTTGAGGCCGGCCAGCTGATCCTGCCATGGGTCAAACACGCCGATGCCTTCGTCCGCGCCAGTGCCCTGCGAGCCTTGCGCGAGCTGCGCCTGGAGGATGCCGCCGACCCTGCGCTGCTGGCGCTGGCCGATGACGACGCCGCCGTGCGGCGTGAGGCAGTGGGCATTCTTGGCTGGCTCAAGCACCAGCCGGCGTTGCTGGCGCTGGCAGCGCTCGCCGAGGCCGAGCCGGACACCGAGGTGCGCCGCGCGGCCATCGGCGCGCTGGGCCTTGCCCGCGACAACTCGGTGTTGCCTGCGTTGGTGGCGGCATTGACTGACCAGGCCTGGCAAGTGCGCGAGGAAGCCGCCACCACGTTAGGCAAAGTCGGTCAGGACCAAGCAGGCCCGGCGTTGGTGGATGCCCTTGCTGATGACTTCTGGCAGGTCCGCCTGCGGGCAGCGCGCTCACTGGGTCGGCTGCGCTATGCCGCTGCACTGGACGCGCTTGGCGGCTTGCTTGGCCATGGCATCGCCAACCTGCGCAAGGAGGCGGCGCTGGCGCTGGGCGAGCTGGGCCAGGCGCGTGCCTTGCCGGTGCTGCAGGCCGCCGAGGCCGACAGCGACCCCGAGGTGCGCAAGGCGGTGCGGATTGCCCTGGCGCAACTGCGCGGGGCTGCCCGATGAACGCCCCGCAAGCCATTCGCAACCTGCGCGGGCCAGGGCAGTTGGTACTGCAATGGGAAGACTGCGAGCACAGCCTCAGCCATACCCGGTTGCGTGGTGCCTGCCCTTGCTCACAATGCCGTGCGGCGCGGCTGTCGGGTGCGATCAGCCTGGTGCGCGACGATGTGCGCGTGGTGCAAATCGAGTCACAAGGGTATGGGGTGCAGCTGGTGTTCAGCGATGGGCATGAGCGCGGGATCTACCCCTGGGCTTACTTGCGTGACCTGGTCAGCACTGAAATTGTCGCCGGTCATTCACAATGCAATCAGCTCCGGCCTTAGCCCTTCGACCCGTCGCACCGGCGGTGGCAGGTAGCCGCCATCCCCCGTGATCTGGTGCAGCACCTTCTCGCGCAGCCCATGCAGTGCAACACCGGTGCGCAATCGGGGATGCGGCAGGTCTATCTCGACCACCGATTTGATCCTGCCCGGACGTGGCTCCAGCACCACAACCCGATCTGCCAGGTACGTCGCCTCCTCGGCATCGTGGGTCACCAGCAAGGTTGTGATACCTGCCCGTTCGCGAATGGCCAGCAGCTCGTCCTGCAGTTGCTGGCGGGTCAGGGCATCCAGGGCGCCGAACGGCTCGTCTAGCAGCAGGATACGCGGGCTGGCTACAAGGCCACGGGCAATGGCCACGCGCTGCGCCATGCCGCCCGACAGCTGGTGCGGATAAGCCGACTCGAAGCCGACCAGCCCCACCAGTTGCACGAATTCATGCACACGCCGGGCACGTTCACCCTGGGTCAGCGACTCGTTGACCAGCCCCAGGGCAATGTTCTGTTCCACGTTCAACCACGGAAACAGCCGGTGCTCCTGGAACACGATGCCGCGTTCGCCACCAATGCCGCTGACGGCGCGGCCATCGACGCGGATGCTGCCGCTGTATTCGGTATCCAGCCCCACCAACAGGCGTAGCAGGGTGGACTTGCCGCAACCGGAAGCCCCGACGATGGCAATGAACTCGCCCTCGTTGATCGACAGGTTGAAGTTGCGGATAGCCTCCAGCGGCTGGCCGTCCACGCTGAACACCTTGCCGACCCCCTCGAAGCTAACCAGCGGCGGGGTGGTGTCGGGCTGGTTGGCCGCCTGCAGGTGCGAGGTGTTGAATGCGTTCATGCGGTTCTCCAGCGCGTGGCGCGCGATTCGAGGCGTTGTCCAAGGGTGCCGAGCAGGGCGCCGACCAGGCCGATCAGGACCATGGCGGCCATCACCTGGTCCATGCGGAACAGTTGCTGGGCGCCGATCATCAGGCTGGCGATGCCGCCGTCCGACGGCATGAAGTATTCGGCGCCGATGGTGCCCAGCCAGGCGTAGATCAGCGACAGGCGCAGGCCGGCGAAAATCGCCGGGGCCGCGCCGGGCAGTACCAGCAGGCGCAGGCGTTGCCACAGGTTCAGGCGCAGGGTGCGGGCCGCTTCGCCCAGTTGCGGCGAGAGGCTGGCGATACCGCGCTGGGTAGCGATCAGCAGCGGGAAGAATGCGGCCAGGCCAACGAACACAAGCTTGGCCCCTTCACCCAGGCCGAACCACGCAGTGAGCAAAGGCACCCAGGCGAACAGCGCCACTTGGCGCAAGGCCGACAGGCTTGGCCCGAAGACGCGTTCGGCCGCACTGGAAAGCCCCAGCAGCAATCCGGCCAGCAAGCCTGCGGCGCCGCCCAGCAGCAGGCCGCTCAGGGTACGTTCCAGGCTCAGCAACAAGGCCTGCGGCAACGACCCATCGGCCAGGCCGACCAACAGCGTGCGCAGTACCTCAAGTGGCGAGGTGAGGATGTTCGGGTCAACCCAGCCAAAGCTGTTACTGGCCTGCCACAGCGCCAATAGCCCCAGGGGCAGCAACAGGCTTTGCCAGCCGCGGGGCACAGGCCCGCGCTGCTGCTCGCCAGTGGCTGGTTGCGGCCAGTACAGCAGGCGTTTTTCCAGGGCTGAGAAGCTGCGCTCCAGCACGGCGCCGACCAGGCCGATCACCAGAATGCACAGCATCACCAGGTCGAGCATGAACAGTTGGCGGCCCCACACCATCAGGTAACCGATCCCCTCGCTGGAGGCCAGCAACTCGACCGCCAGCAGCGAGGTCCAACCGGTGGCCAGCGCCAGGCGCACGCCGGTGAGGAAGGCCGGCAGGGCGGCCGGCAGTAACAGGCGCAGGAAGAGCAGGTGCCGGGGCAGGCGCAGCGCCGCAGCGGCCTCACGCAGTTTTGGCTGGGCATCGCGCACACCCACCAACGTGTGCAAGGTAACCGGCACCACCACGGCTTTTACCAGCACCACCAGCTTGAGCAACTCGCCGATGCCGAAGAACAACATGAACAACGGAATCCAGGCCAGGGTAGGGATCTGGGCCAGCGCTACGAAGGTCGGCAGTACCAGCGTCTGCGCCCGGCGCGAAGCACCGAGCCAAACCCCCAGCAGCAAGCCGCTGGCAATGCCCGCCGCCAGCCCCCAGAGCAACCGTTGCAGGCTTATCCACAGGTGCCCCCACAGCTCCCCGGAACCAAACTCCAGCGCGCTCTGCCACACCAGCGCCGGTGCCGGCAGGATCTGCTCGCTCATCCAGTGCTGCCGACTCGCAACAATCCACAGCAGCGCAATCAGCACAGGCAGCAACCAGGGTAGCACCCGCTCCCCAGAGAAGATGCGACCCCTGTAGGAGCGGCCTTGCGCCGCGAATGGGTCGCGTAGCGGCCCCCCCCGATTCCTGCTCAGAACTCCATTCATCGGCCATCTCTCGAAGCGTTGTTAGGTTATTCACTTATGGAATTAAAAAAACAATTAAGTGAATTTCAAGAGATAAGAGCATGCGTTCCCTGCATACGGAAGCCCCTCGCCGTTGCGTTTTCCTCATATTTTCCATGCGTTTTCCGCAAGCTCCCCGCAGGCCCGCATGCCGCTTGGTTTATGTCTTTCAGTTACTAAAAAATGAAGTTTTGATCTTTGTAGGTTCTAACCAGACCTGCCTAGCTTCTGGCCAAAGCGCCGGCCTTCGCCGGTGGCAGCCTGCCAAGGAGCCTTGCCATGAAAACCCCATTGCGCCACCTGATCACCGCCCTTGGGCTGGCCTTCAGCCTCGGTGCCCACGCGGCTGAACCCGCCAAGCCAGACAGCATTCGCATCGCCGTGCCGGACCTTAGCGCCGGCAGCAAGCCCAGCGCCGGTGGCGTGGTCGATGTGCTGCGTGACCAGCAGCTGCTGGAGAAGGAATTTGCCAAGGACGGCATCCGCATCGACTGGCATTTTTTCAAAGGCGCCGGGCCCGTGGTGAATGAGGCACTGGCCAACGGCCAAGCCGACTTCGCCTACCTGGGCGACCTGGCCGCGATCGTCGGCAAGGCCAATGGCCTGGACACCCGCGTGCTGTCGGCAGGCGTGCGTGGGGTCAAAAGCTACCTGGGCGTGGTGCCCGGCTCTGGCATCAAGACCCTGCATGACCTCAAGGGCAAGCGCGTGGCGGTGTTCCGCGGCACGGCCAACCAGATGTCGTTCGCCAGCGCTCTGGCAAGCCAAGGGCTGACCGAGCGCGAGCTGAAAGTCATCAACCTGGACTTCAACGCCGCCAATGCCGCACTGGCCGCCAAGCAGATTGACGCCACCTGGGGGCTGTCCAACCTGCTGTCGCTACGTGAGCGCGGGCTGGTCGAACTGCCGGTCAACTCGCGGGATCTCGAAGGCGCCGGCAGCACCCAGGCGGTGCTACTGGGCACCGGCGATTTCATTCGCAAGTACCCCGAGCTGGTCCAGCGCCTGGTCAATGCCCAGGAGCAGGCCAGTACCTGGGTGCGGGATGAACACAACCGCGCGGCCTACATCGACCTGGTGGCCAGCAACGCCAACTGGCCGCGCAGCATCCTCAGCGATGACCTGGCCAAGGAAGACCTCGCCCACTACTTCGACCCACGCCTGGACGCTGGCTTCGTCGGCCAGCTGCAGCAGGGCGTAGACCTGGCGGCCAAGGAACGCCTGATCCGCCGCGGCTTCCAGGTAGCCGACTGGATCGAACCGCGCTTCCTCGATGCTGCGCTGAAACAGGAACAGGCCGTGCAGGCCGCCCGATAAACCTTCAAAAACCCGACAATGACCGCAAGGACCACGACCATGAGCAATGCCGCCCTGGCCACCGCGCCACAGCCTCTCGAACTCGACATTCACCCGGTTGCCGGCCGTATCGGCGCCGAAATCCGCGGTGTGCAACTGTCCGCCGACCTCGATGCAGCCACCATCGAGGCTATCCAGGCTGCACTGGTACAGCACAAGGTGATCTTCTTCCGCGACCAGACCCACCTGGATGACCAGAGCCAGGAAGGCTTTGCCAAACTGCTCGGCGAGCCGGTCGCCCACCCCACCGTACCGGTGGTGGATGGCACCAGCTACCTGCTGCAACTTGATGGCGCCGAAGGCCAGCGGGCCAACTCCTGGCACACCGACGTGACCTTCGTCGACGCCTACCCCAAGGCTTCGATACTGCGCAGCGTGGTAGCGCCGGCTTCGGGTGGCGACACCGTCTGGGCCAACACCGCCGCGGCTTATCAGGAACTGCCCGAGCCGCTGCGCGAGCTGGCCGACAAGCTGTGGGCGGTGCACAGCAACGAATACGACTACGCCAGCATCAAGCCGGATGTCGACCCGGCCAAGCTGGAGCGTTATCGCAAGGTGTTCACATCGACCGTTTACGAGACCGAGCACCCGGTAGTGCGTGTGCACCCGATCAGTGGTGAGCGGGCGCTGCAACTGGGGCATTTCGTGAAGCGCATCAAGGGGTATTCGCTGGCGGATTCGCAGCACCTGTTCGCTGTGCTGCAAGGGCATGTGACGCGCCTGGAAAACACCGTGCGCTGGCGCTGGCAGGCGGGAGACGTGGCGATCTGGGATAACCGCGCGACGCAGCATTATGCGGTGGATGATTACGGCACCCAGCCGCGTGTGGTGCGGCGTGTGACATTGGCGGGGGAGGTGCCGGTGGGTGTGAATGGGCAACTGAGCCGGACTACGCGTAAAGGCTGATATTGCCGGGGCCGCTTTGCGGCCCTTTCGCCGGCAAGCCAGCTCCCACAGGTACCTCACAGGTAACTCACAGGGCAGAAGGCAGCGGTGATCTTGTGGGAGCTGGCTTGCCGGCGATTCGGGGGCGAAGCCCCCGCCCGTCACAACCCGGTATCACAGGCAATCAACTGCCTGACCAGCCCCTGCGCCAACGGCGACAAACCATACCCCACCCGGCTCACCACTCCATAGCGGGTATGGCACGCCTCTTCCTGCTCGGGCGTCAGGTCTGCCAGCTTCAACTGCACCAACCCGCCCTCGCGTTGATACGGCCGCAAGTTGGCATTGCAGGCAATGCCGATGGTGTCCGAGTGCATCACCACATTCAGTAGCGCATACCCGTGCTCGCACTCTACCGCCGGCAGGAAGTCTTGCCGCCCGCTGAGGTCGCTGAGGATCTTGCGGATGTTCGGCGGGCGGAAGGTGGTGGCCATCGGGTAGTCGAACAGGTCGCGCGCCTGCACGGCCTCCTGCTCGGTCAGCGGGTGCCCGGCGCGGCAGCAGAAGTGCCAGCGCTGTGGCGTCAGCTTGTGCACCTGGTAGTCCGGGTCGGACTCGAACTGGCGGGTGTCGGCAACAAAGAACTCGATCTCCTCGGCCACCAGCTTGCGGTTCAGCGCCTGCCAGTTGTCCACCTGAAAGCAGGTGCGCGCCGCCGGGTACTCGGCCACGAAGCGGGCCACCGCGCGCGGCACAAGGCCGCCGGCTGGCGCAGGGCCGGAGCCGAAGCGTACCACCCCGGTGGTGGCGCCATTGAACTGGTGGATTTCGTTGACCAGATTGTGCGCCCCGTGCACCAGCCGCCGCGAATGCTCCAGCACCAGCAAGCCCTGGCGAGTCGGCGCCAGCTCTTTGCTCGCGCGGTCCACCAGCCGGCAGCCGATGTTGTGCTCCAGGGTCTGGATGCTGCGGCTGAAGGCCGATTGCGACAGGTTCACGGCCGCCGCAGCGGCCACGAAACTGCGGTGCTCGACAAGGGCGATGTAGTGACGCAACTGACGCAGATCGATATGCATTTTTTACATTAAAACCTTCGGTCAAATGCAATTGCTGACAAGGGTGAGTCCCCTTATAAAGGTTGTCACTTATTCCACTAAATATGAATTGCAAATATTTATATTACTTAAAAGAATATAAGCCCGACTGATCGCGATTCGGTTCCGCCAACGGAAATGCTCGCCAGGGCCCACGCCTCAAGGAGCATTTGCATGTCCGGACTTTCCAGTTGGCCTGCGCGCGCGTCGCGTTTCACCTTGCAACCCTTGGCCGCCGGCGTGTTGCTGGCGGTGTCATCTGGCAGCTTCGCCGAAGAGCCGGTCAGCGCCACCCCGGCGGTAGAGCAGGAAGCCAAGCTCGGCACCGTCACCGTCAATGCCCGCCGCCGCGAAGAAACCGCGCAAAGCGTGCCCACGCCCATCAGCGTGCTCGACAGCGAAACCCTGGAAACCCAGCGCATCTACCGCGTGCAGGATTTGCAACAGCTGGTGCCCAGCACCAACGTCGCCTACGTGCATGCACGCCAGTCGAGCATCTCGATCCGTGGCCTGGGCAACAACCCGGCCAGCGATGGCCTGGAAGGCAGCGTCGGCATCTACCTGGACAACGTCTACCTCGGCCGCCCGGGCATGGCGGTTTTCGACCTGCTGGATGTGGAGCAGCTGGAAGTGTTGCGCGGCCCGCAGGGCACGCTGTTCGGCAAGAACACCACGGCCGGCGTGCTCAACATCAACACGCGCAAGCCCACCTTCCACCGCGAAGGCAGCATCCAGCAGTCGATTGGCGAAGACGGTTATCTGCAAACCCAGGGCAGCTTTTCGGGGCCGATCAGCGAGACCTTGGCCGGACGCATTAGTGCTTACCGCACCGAAGACGACGGCTATGTGAAGAACATCCACAACGGTGACGACCTCAACGGCGGCAAGCGCCAGGGCTTTCGCACCCAGCTGCTGTTCAAGCCCAGCGACACCTTCAACCTGCGCTGGATTGGCGAATACAACGAAGAAGACTCCAATAACGGCATCCTCAGCCTCTACAGCACCGGCCCCACCATCAATGGCGTCAACCGCTACGAAAGCCTGGCCGCCCAGGCGGGCGCGACGTTGGTGTCGGGCAAGGACCGCAAGGTCAATTTCGACGCCGACCAGCAGGTGACGGTGTTCCAGGGCGGCTCCTCGGTGGAAGCCAACTGGACCTTGCCCAACGACTTCACCCTGACCTCGATCACCGCCTACCGCTGGTGGGACTTTACCCCGCGCAACGACGATGGCCTGGACGTGCCGGTGTTCTACAGCGCCGGGGTATCGGTACGCGACAAGCAGTACTCGCAGGAAATCCGCCTGGCTTCGCCTACCGGTGGCGCCTTCGACTACGTGCTGGGTGCCTATTACTTCAAGCAGGACCTGGACAACAAATCCTTCACTTACTACGGGCCGCAGGCGGATGTCTGGAACCTCACCCCGGCCGGTGCGCTGAACAACGTCAACACCATCGGCGACGGGCACATCGATACCGACAGCTATGCGCTGTTCGCCCAGGGCACCTGGCATGTCACCGACCGCCTGGACTTCACCGCTGGCATCCGCGGTACCTATGAAGAGAAGAGCGCGTGGGTGACCCGCGATGCGCCTGAAGGTGGTGCTGCAGTAACCGGGGCCGCTGCCACTGCGCGCCAGGCCCGGATAGGTGCCTACGATTCGGGCGACCTCAACCAGTACAGCTTCAGCCCTTCCGGCCTGTTGGGGCTGAGCTACCGCTTCAACGAACAACTGCTGGGCTACGCCACCCTGACCCACGGCGAGAAGTCGGGTGGCGTCAACCTTACCGTCGGCGCTGCACCACGGCTGGGCACCGATTCGCTGCTGGTGGGAACCGAGCGGGTCAACAACGCCGAACTGGGCCTGAAAAGCACCCTGTTCGACGGCCGCCTGCAACTCAACAGCAACCTGTTCTGGGCCGAAGTACACGGCTACCAGGCCAACGTCTACGACCAGATCAACCGCGTGCAGTACCTGGCCAACGCCGGCAGCGTGCGCTCGCGTGGCCTGGAGTTTGAAGCCACGGCGCTGCCGATCCGTGGCCTCACGGTCAACTTCAACGGCTCTTGGAACGACGTGCGTTACACCGAGTACAAGGATGCCCCATGCCCGCCTGAGGTGAGCCTGGCCAATGCCACCGCCACCTGCGACCTGTCCGGCCACCAGGTGGTCGGCGCCTCCAAGTACATTGCCAACCTCAACACCCAGTACAAGTGGCAGGCCATCCAGCACGTCGAGCCCTACGTCACTGCCAGCTACGCCTTCCGCTCGAAGGCCGTGGGCACCATCGACGATTCCGATTTCGGCCAGATCCCCAGCTATGCGCTGGTCAACCTTTCCGCCGGTGTGCGCCTGGACCAGGGCGATGGCGTGGTCGACCTGTCGCTGTGGGTGAAAAACGCCGGCGACAAAACCTACTTCACCAGCCTGTGGAACTCCGCCAACGGTGGCTATGCCGGCGTGCTCGGCACCCCGCGCACCTTCGGCGCCACCGCCCGTTACGACTTCTGAGCACAAGGAGCTTTGCCATGAATGCCAAGACCGAAACCCCTGCACTGCCTGAAGGCGCCTGCCTTACTGCGAAAGTCCCGGAGCGCGACCAAGCGCTGCTCGGGGACGTAGTGGTCAACCCGTACCGCCTTGCGCCGCTGACCGCGATCATCCGCGACGGTGGGCGCAGCCTGAGTGATGCGCATGTGCGTGTGCAGGGGCGTGGCGAGCGCGGTGTGGACATTGTCTATGACGTGTCTGACCGTTCGTTGTGGACCTACGGCGGCATCCCGGTATTCGGGCTGTACCCGGACTACGTCAACCAGGTCGAGGTGACCTACAAGCTCGACGGCGAGCGCATTCGCGAGCAGTACCAGATCTACGCCCCGGCCGTGCGCCTGCCGGTGGTGGCCAGGCAGACCGCCGCGTTGCCGGAAGTGCAGCCGGTCAAGGTGGCGCCAGGCTTTGAAAAGCGCCTGTACCTGTTCAACCACCTGCAAGGTGACATCCCGGGGGGGCGCGCCTTCAAGTGGAATGCCCTGGGTGGCGCAGCGGAATGGGACCAGGTGGGCAACAACTGGATTGCCGACAGCAATGGCGATGTGCGCTGGTACCTGGACATTGAGCAGATCCACGACTCCAACCGCCGCGACGGCCTGGGCGGCACCATGGGCTTCCAGCAGACCCGCGACGGCAAGCTGATCTGGGGCCAGGGCCAGACCTACTCCAAGTACGACCTGTTGGGCCGGCGCATCTGGCAGCGCAGCCTGCCCGACAAATTCGCCGACTTTTCCCACGAAATCCGCGAAACCGCGAACGGCACCTACCTGCTGCGGGTGGGCACCAGCGACTACCGCCGCCCCGACGGCAAGCGTGTGCGTTCGATTCGCGACCACATCATCGAGGTCAGCGAAGCTGGGGATGTTCTGGACTTCTGGGACCTCAACCAGATCCTCGACCCGTACCGCGGCGATTTGCTGGAAACCCTCGGCAAGGCGGCGATCCAGTTGCCCGAAGGGGTGCAGAAGCAGGACGACCGCCTGGCCAACGAGCTGGCCGAGGGTAACCTGCCGTTTGGTGACACCCCCGGGGTGGGTACCGGGCGCAACTGGGCAAACGTCAATGCCATCGATTACGACGCAGATGGCGACAGCATCATCGTTTCAGCACGACATCAGGGCGTGGTGAAGATTGGTCGTGACAAGCAGGTGAAGTGGATTCTTGCCTCGCCCCAAGGCTGGCCAGAGCGCCTGCGCGACAAAGTGCTGACGCCGGTTGCGAGCGAAAACTTCGACTGGTCGTGGACCCAGCACACCGCCTGGCTGACTGGCAAAGGCACGCTGACCGTGTTCGACAACGGCTGGGGGCGCGACTTTGCGCCGACCAAGCTTGCCGGCAACTACAGCCGGGCGGTGGAGTACCGCATCGACGAAGCCAAGGGCACGGTCGAGCAGGTATGGGAGTATGGCAAGGAGCGCGGCGACGAGTGGTACAGCCCGGTGACCTCGGTGGTGGCCTACCGGCCAGAGACCGACACCCAGTTCATTTACTCGGCTTCGGTGAACTTCCTCACCCCCGAGAAACTGACCACCACCGTGCTCAACGAGGTGCGCCGCGGGACCCAGGAGGTGCTGGTGGAGCTGAAGGTGCACAGCCGGCAGCCGGGCAGTGTCGGCTACCGGGCACTGGTGATCGACCTGGCCAAGGCATTCTGATCCATCCCCTTTGGGAGGGCCGTCGGTCCTCCCTTCACATTTCTTTCAGTTCATTCGTCTAACCTGTACTGGCCCTTTCGCGGGCGCGCCCGCTCCCACAGGTACCCCATCGGTCTCGAATTCGGTGCAGTACCTGTGGGAGCGGGCGTGCCCGCGAAGAGGACGGTTGCCACTACCCAAAAGATGAAATTTCCGCCCGGCTGTTCAACCATTCGTTCTTTTTTTCGAACAGCCTATTGTCCAACACCCCAGCAGCCGCTTAGCATTCGTTTGAGATTTCAAACGCTCGATGCCCTGCCTTGGGCGCTTTTCAACAATCAACAATTCGGGAAGCCGACATGCAGCTCAAAGACGCTCAGTTGTTCCGCCAGCAAGCCTATATCAATGGTGAGTGGCTGGATGCGGACAACGGCCAGACCATCAAGGTGACCAACCCGGCCACCGGTGAAGTCATCGGTACCGTGCCGAAGATGGGCACCGCGGAAACTCGCCGCGCCATCGAAGCCGCCGACAAGGCCCTGCCGGCCTGGCGTGCACTGACCGCCAAAGAGCGTTCGGCCAAGCTGCGTCGCTGGTTCGAACTGATGATCGAGAACCAGGACGACCTGGCTCGCCTGATGACCACCGAACAAGGCAAGCCACTGGCCGAAGCCAAGGGCGAAATCGCCTACGCCGCCTCGTTCATCGAGTGGTTCGCCGAAGAAGCCAAGCGTGTCTACGGTGACACCATCCCGGGCCACCAGCCAGACAAGCGCCTGATCGTCATCAAGCAGCCAATCGGCGTTACCGCGGCCATTACCCCGTGGAACTTCCCGGCTGCCATGATCACCCGTAAAGCCGGCCCGGCCCTGGCCGCTGGCTGCACCATGGTGCTCAAGCCTGCATCGCAAACCCCTTACTCCGCCCTGGCCCTGGTCGAGCTGGCACACCGTGCCGGTATCCCGGCTGGCGTGCTGAGCGTCGTTACCGGCAGCGCTGGCGAAGTTGGCGGCGAACTGACCGGCAACTCCCTGGTACGCAAGCTGTCCTTCACCGGTTCGACTGAAATCGGTCGCCAGCTGATGCAGGAATGCGCCAAGGACATCAAGAAGGTTTCCCTGGAGCTGGGTGGCAACGCCCCGTTCATCGTGTTCGACGACGCCGACCTGGACAAGGCGGTCGAGGGCGCGATCATCTCCAAGTACCGTAACAATGGCCAGACCTGCGTCTGTGCCAACCGTATCTACGTGCAGGACGGTGTCTACGACGCGTTCGCCCAGAAGCTGGCCGCTGCAGTTGCCAAGCTGAAGATCGGTAACGGCCTGGAAGACGGCACCACCACTGGCCCGCTGATCGACGGTAAAGCTGTCGCCAAGGTTCAGGAACACATCGAAGACGCCGTCTCCAAAGGCGCCAAGGTGCTGTCCGGTGGCAAGCTGATCGAAGGCAACTTCTTCGAGCCGACCATCCTGGTTGACGTACCGAAGACTGCTGCTGTCGCCAAGGAAGAAACCTTCGGCCCACTGGCGCCGCTGTTCCGCTTCAAAGACGAAGCCGAAGTCATCGCCATGTCCAACGACACCGAGTTCGGCCTGGCTTCGTACTTCTACGCCCGCGACATGAGCCGTGTGTTCCGTGTTGCCGAAGCCCTGGAATACGGCATGGTGGGTATCAACACCGGCCTGATTTCCAACGAAGTGGCACCGTTCGGTGGCATCAAGGCTTCGGGCCTAGGCCGCGAAGGTTCCAAATACGGTATCGAGGACTACCTCGAAATCAAATACCTGTGCATCAGCGTCTGATAGCACGGTAAAGGCTTTACCTCTGCCAGCGGGGCGCGAGAGCGACGTCTCGCTGGCCTTTTTTACATCGCAGTACCTGGTGGCCAGGGCGTTTACGGCAGTCGATCAACGAATACTGTGCGCGAGCACTCCCAGCCACCCCCGAATAAAAGCGCCATTCCTGTCGGCGCAATGAGGGCATTATGAGCAAGACCAACGAATCCTTGATGCAACGTCGTGTAGCTGCCGTCCCACGTGGCGTTGGCCAGATCCACCCGATCTTCGTCGACACCGCGAAGAACTCGACCGTGATCGACGTTGAAGGCCGCGAACTGATCGACTTCGCCGGCGGCATCGCAGTACTGAACACCGGCCACCTGCACCCGAAAGTGGTTGCAGCCGTGCAAGAGCAGCTGACCAAAGTCAGCCACACCTGCTTCCAGGTGCTGGCCTACGAACCCTACGTAGAGCTGTGCGAAAAGATCAACAAGCTGGTACCAGGTGACTTCGACAAGAAGACCCTGCTGGTCACCACCGGCTCCGAAGCCGTTGAAAACGCCGTCAAGATCGCCCGTGCCGCCACTGGCCGTGCTGGCGTCATCGCCTTCACCGGCGCTTACCACGGCCGTACCATGATGACCCTGGGCCTGACCGGCAAGGTCGTTCCGTACTCCGCTGGCATGGGCCTGATGCCAGGCGGCGTGTTCCGTGCGCTGTTCCCGAACGAGCTGCACGGTGTGAGCGTTGACGAAGCAATCGCTTCGGTCGAGCGTATCTTCAAGAACGACGCCGAGCCTAAAGACATCGCTGCGATCATCCTCGAGCCAGTACAAGGCGAAGGCGGCTTCCTGCCAGCGCCGAAAGAGCTGATGAAGCGCCTGCGCGCCCTGTGCGACCAGCACGGCATCCTGCTGATCGCCGACGAAGTACAGACTGGCGCTGGCCGTACCGGTACCTTCTTCGCCATGGAACAGATGGGCGTTGCGCCTGACCTGACCACCTTCGCCAAATCCATCGCTGGCGGCTTCCCGCTGGCCGGTGTGTGCGGCAAGGCCGAGTACATGGACGCCATCGCGCCGGGCGGCCTGGGCGGCACCTACGCCGGTTCGCCGATCGCGTGCGCTGCGGCCCTGGCTGTGATCGAAGTGTTCGAAGAAGAAAAACTGCTGGACCGCAGCAAGGCTGTAGGTGAGCGCCTGACCACTGGCCTGCGCGAAATCCAGAAGAAGTACCCGATCATCGGCGACGTCCGTGGTCTGGGCTCGATGATTGCTGTTGAAGTCTTCGAGAAAGGCACTCACACCCCGAACGCTGCTGCTGTTGGCCAGGTTGTTGCCAAGGCACGCGACAAGGGTCTGATCCTGCTGTCCTGCGGCACCTACGGCAACGTTCTGCGTATCCTGGTACCGCTGACTGCCGAAGACGCACTGCTGGACAAAGGCCTGGCCATCATCGAAGAGTGCTTCGCTGAACTCGCTTGATGTGATGTGCTTCTGAAAAAACCCGCTTCGGCGGGTTTTTTTTGTGCCCAGAAAAGCCATGGGGCGCTATGGTTAGCGGAGGATTTGCTTTGGAAGCTGCGACGGAATGTGTGTCAGGCTATTCAGGAGTAGTTGGCGATGAGCGCTGTAGACCCCACCCCACCCAGCGTACTGATTGTCGAAGGCGACCCTTGGGTGCGTGACATGCTCAGCGAGATGCTGCTCAGCGTGCGCTGCGATGCCCGCCTGCAGGTATGCGCCGATGGTGCGCAGGCACTCAGCGCACTGTCCAGCAAGCCAGACCTGATTATCGCCGCCCGCGAGCTGGCCGGTGTCGATGGCCTGGACCTGTTGCGCAAGGTGCGCGCCAAAGGGCCGGGGTTGCCGTTCATCCTCATGAGCAACCGCAGCGACAGCGCCAGTGTGCACGAGGTGTTGCCCCTGCACCCCACCGCCTACCTGAGCAAACCACTGAACCTGGACAACCTGCGCAAGCGCCTGGAAGAGTTGTTGGTGGCCGTTGGCGAAGAAATCGCCTGCCCGGTGCCGGCCTTGCAGGCAGGTGCCAGCCTACCCGCATACCTGGAGCAGCGCCGTGCTACCGCCGATGGCGGGCCGCTGTTGGCCGATGTGCAGGTGGCGATAAAGCGGGCGCTCAACCCTCAGGGCCTGAACCTGAAGGTGCTCGAAGAGGAAGTGCGTAGCGACCCTCAGGTTACCGCCGTGTTGATCGCGGCTGCCAACAGCGCCGCGCTGCACCGTGAAGCACCGGTGCAAACGTTGCTGCAGGCCCTGAACAAGCTTGGCAGTACCCAGAGCATGAACCTGATTCTGGGCATGACCCTCAAGCGCAGTGCACGGCTCAGCGACCCGTTGCTGGCGCAGCACGCAGCCGGCTACTGGGACCTTTCCCTGCATACGGCCGAATATGGCCGTACCTTGGCGCGCATGCTCGAGCTGGACGAAGGGCGCTGCTATTGCGCGGGGTTGCTGCATTGCCTGGGCGACCTGGCGGTGTTGCGCTGCCTGCAAGAGTGGCGGTTGGCCGGGGGCGAGCTGGACGAACGCAACGTGCAGCAATCGCTGGATGAGTTTGGTGCGGCGTTCGGTTCGGCGCTACGCACGCGCTGGCGCTTGCCGCTGGCATTGCGCGAGTTGATCGCGGCGATCTACCAGCTTGGCGGTGGCGTGTATTCGCGGGAGATCCTGGCGATGAACCTGGCCGGGCAGCTATCGCGGCTTCCGGCCGAGCAGGGGCTGGAGAAAGTGGCCAGTGGCAAGACCGCGCGCTTGCTGAAGCTGGGCCTGCCGGAGCTGAAACGGCTGCGCAAGGTGGATAACCCTGAGGTGAAGCCCCGGGAAGAGCCGCCTGCGGCGGAGGCTGAAGTGCCCAGCTGAGATGTTGGGGCCGCTCTGCGGCCCTTCGCGGGCTTGCCCGCTTGTATGGTTAGACTTGAAGGGGTGGTGGGACTAAATGCCCGATTCTGACTGTTCA